>NZ_JBYTDD010000025.1:0-114044 GCF_058791055.1 Pseudomonas sp. EU05-FHT14B02
CCCCCCCCCCCCCCCCCCCCCCCCCCCCCCCCCCCCCCCCCCCCCCCCCCCCCGCCGCATGCCCAGGCCTGGGAGAAGGCCGGCTGGATCGATGACGCCGTGGTGGCGCAGATGGGCGAGTTGGGCCTGCTGGGCATGGTCGTGCCGGACACCTGGGGCGGCAGCTACACCGACTATGTGGCCTACGCCCTGGCCGTGGAAGAAATCTCGGCCGGCGACGGTGCCCTCGGCGCGCTGATGAGCATCCACAACTCGGTAGGCTGCGGCCCCCTGCTGAAATACGGCACCCCCGCGCAGCAGGACAGTTGGCTGCCGCTGCTGGTCAGCGGTCAAGCGATCGGCTGCTTCTGCCTGACCGAGCCACAGGCTGGCTCCGAGGCACACAACCTGCGCACTCGTGCCGAACTGCGCGACGGTCAATGGGTACTCAATGGCGCCAAGCAGTTCGTCAGCAACGGCAAGCGCGCCAGGCTGGCCATCGTCTTCGCCGTGACCGATGCGCAACTGGGCAAGAAGGGGCTGTCGGCCTTCCTGGTACCGACCGACAACCCCGGCTTCGTGGTCGACCGCAGCGAACACAAGATGGGCATCAAGGCCTCCGATACCTGCGCGGTGACTCTGAACAACTGCACAATCCCCGAGGCCAACCTGCTGGGTGAACGCGGCAAGGGGCTGGCCATTGCCCTGTCCAACCTGGAAGGCGGCCGCATCGGCATCGCCGCCCAGGCCTTGGGTATCGCCCGCGCCGCCTTCGAGGCTGCCCTGGGCTATGCCCGCGAACGCATCCAGTTCGGCAAGCCGATCATCGAGCACCAGAGCGTGTCCAACCTGCTCGCCGACATGCACACCCGACTCAACGCCACCCGCCTGCTGATCCTGCATGCGGCGCGCCTGAAAAGCGCCGGGCAACCGTGCCTGTCCGAAGCCTCCCAGGCCAAGCTGTTCGCCTCGGAAATGGCCGAGCGCGTGTGCTCCAGCGCCATGCAGATCCATGGCGGCTACGGTTACCTGGAAGACTACCCGGTAGAGCGCTACTACCGCGACGCGCGCATCACCCAGATCTACGAAGGCACCAGCGAAGTCCAGCGCCTGCTGATCGCCCGCGAACTGAGCCACTACGCGCTCTGACCTCCTCCAGCCGGACGCGACTGCCGCGTCCGGCTTTTCCCTGTCTTGCCCCTTGTGGAGCTGCCCATGCCCGGCTTGCGCAATATTTCCATTAGCCGCCGTCTGTGGCTGATTTTGCTGACATCCATCCTGATGCTGCTGATACTCGCCGGCCTGATGCTCAAGCAGAGCTATAACGACCTTTATACCGCCAAGGCGCTGAAAACCCGCCACGTGGTCGAGACCGCCAGCGGCATCCTGCGTCACTTCCAAAGCCTGGAAGGCCAGGGCCTCAGTCGTGAGCAGGCGCAGCAGCAGGCCATCGCGGTCATGCGCGACTTGCGCTACGACCGCGAGGATTACTTCTGGCTCGAAGACCTCGACACGCGAATGGTCATGCACCCCAATGCCGGGCTCGAGGGCAAGCGCATGGCCGGTACACTCGATCCGGACGGCAAGGCGCTGTTCGACGAAATGGTCGCCACGGCCAAACGCGATGGCGCCGGCCTGGTGCACTACCGCTGGCCAAAACCGGGTTCCGACGCGCCGGTGGAAAAGGTTTCCTACGTCGAATTGTTCAAGCCCTGGGGCTGGATTGTCGGCACGGGGATCTACATAGACGACGTGCAAGTCGAGTTCCGCCGCCAGCTGATTCAGGCCTGCGTCATATTGCTGACGATCACCCTGCTGCTCAGTGCGCTGATCCTGCTGATTGCCCGCAGTATCGCCTCGCCACTGGCGCGGGTGGTCGATGCGATGGAGAACATCGCCAGCGGCGAAGCCGACCTGACCCGCAATCTGGATAACCGCTGGCGCGATGAACTGACAGACTTGAGCGGCCATTTCAACGTGTTCACCAACAAGCTGCGTGGCGTGATCGGTCAATCCATACAGTCCGCTGACAGCCTGGACCAGGCTTCGAAGTCGCTCGGCGAAATCGCCGCCGATAGCCACAACCACAGCCAGCAGCAATCGCAGCAGATGGAACTGGTGGCCGCCGCCATCCACGAGGTCTCCTACGCCGTGCAGGAAGTGGCGAAGAACGCCGAGCACGCTGCCAACGAAGTTCGCCAGGCCGAAGAACAGGCACGTCGGGGCCAGCACAACATCGACATCAGCCTGCTCCAGATCGACCAGTTGTCCGATACCATCGGCCAGGCCGTCGAAGTGATCCAGAGCCTGGCCCGGGAAAGCACCCAGATCGGCAGCGTGCTGGAAGTGATCCGTGCCATCGCCGAGCAGACCAATCTGCTCGCGCTGAACGCCGCGATCGAGGCGGCGCGCGCTGGCGAACAGGGTCGCGGCTTCGCTGTGGTAGCAGACGAAGTGCGCCTGCTGGCCCAGCGCACCCAGCAGTCCACCGCGCAAATCCAGGACATGATCGAGCGCCTGCACGGCAACTCGCAAGCTGCAGTAGATGTCATCAATGCCAGCAGTCAAGCCGCTCGACAAACCGTGGAACAGGCCCACCAAACGGCTGAAAGCCTGCACCACGTACTCGGCGCACTGCGCAATGTCACTGAACTGAACGCCTCGATCGCCAGCGCCACCCTGGAGCAGTCACACGTGGTCGAAGACATCAACCAGAACGTGACCCGCGCAGCCTCTCTGGCCCACGAAAGTGCCCAGGCAGCAGACCGGTCCAACGAGGCGAGCCAGGAACTGGGCCAACTCGCGGGTCAGCTCAATCGGCTATTGGGACAGTTTCGCGTATGAGGTCGATGAGTCACATGCAGCCCTCCAAAACCCTTTTTACCGTGCCTGTCGACGAAGAACGCAACACGCGTTACCTGGAAACCCGGCACAAGGCTGTCGAGCTGTTCGCCAGGCATGGTTTCAGCCGAGTCAGCATGCGCGACCTGGCCACTTGCCTGGGGATCACCGCCGGCTCCCTCTACAACCACATCGATAGCAAAGAGGAACTGCTGTTTGAACTGATCGAGGAGCTCTACGAAGCGTTGCTTGACGGCGCCAGCCTGGTGACTCGTCGCAAATCCGCCCCCACTGTACGACTGCACGGCCTGCTTGAGGCGCACCTGCGGCTCCACGAGCGTATGGCCGCGCATTTCCGCCTGGCTGAGTACGACCTCCATTGTTTGAGCGGCGAACAGCAAGCCTCGATTCTGACCCTGCGCCGACGCTACGAGCAGCATCTGGTGGAGACCATAGACCAACTCACGGGTAAACCGGCTAGCGTCACCCGGCGCGCGACCGTAAGCGGCATCGTGTCCTTGCTCAATCAACTACCGGCCTGGGTTGGGCAGCCCAAGGCCGGCAATGGAGCACGCCGCAAGCTGCTGCATGAGATGGTGATGAGTACCCTGCAGGGTGCATTGCGGGCAACTGAGGTGGCAGTCGTTCACGCATCGCCCTCCTCCCAGGCACTTAAATAAGTACCTGATTTCGACACCCTCTGCCGGCAACCGACAAACCCTCGGACTTTATTTTCTTACTCTCCACTGACCCCGATGTTCATCGCTTCACGTCGGGTCAATCAGTCCTGCCACTGCACACCCCACCATAAGCTCCAGCCCAGCGGGCTATGGGTGGGGTGTAAGGAGAATAAAAATAATGAATCCAGGTTTTACATCATCACTCAACCACTTGCTCGATGCTGCCACGGCTGGATCGCAGCGCGTCCCGGGCGTAGTCGCGGCAATAGTCGGGCGTGACGGTCTGGTCTATGAGGGTGCATCAGGTCAACGGACGCTCGGTCAAGCCCCTGGCATGACGACCGATAGCGTTTTCGCCATGTTTTCCACGACCAAAGCGATAACCGCCACGGTGGTGCTGCAGTTGTTCGAAGAGGGCCGACTGGATCTCGATGCGCCTGCCAGGAACTATGTGCCGATGATCGGTGAACTGAAGGTGCTCGAGGGGTTTGATCGCGACGGAACGCCTCGCCTTCGCGCCCCCAGAAAACACATCACCACTCGAATGCTTCTGCTTCATACGGCAGGTCTGGGTTATGAGTTCTTCAACGAAAACTACAATCGACTAGCCCAGGAACAAGGACAACCCAGCATCACCAGCGGGTCGTTGGCGGCACTTCAAACACCCTTGCTGTTTGAGCCGGGTGAACAGTGGGAATACGGCTCGAACATGGATTGGGCCGGCCTGGTGGTCGAGGCCATCACCGGCAAACGTCTGGGTGAAGTCATGCAGCAGCGTATTTTCGAGCCGCTGGGCATGACCGATACCGCCTTTACCATGACCCCGTCGATGCTCCAGCGGCGAGCCAGCATGCACCAACGCGCAGAAGATCGATCGCTTTGCGCACTCGAGGATTTCATCCTGCCACAGGCTCCCGAAGTGCACATGGGAGGCCATGGCCTGTATTCGACCGTGAAGGATTACTGTCAGTTTATCCGTGCCTGGCTTAACGATGGACAGGGGGATCACGGACGGATTCTCAAACCGGAAACGATTCGTTTCGCTGAAAAAAATGGTCTCGAAAACCTGAAAGTAAAAGCCCTACCCGGCGTTATCCCCAGTCTCACCAATACCGCAGAGTTCTTCCCGGGCATGCCCAAGTCGTGGGCGATGAGTTTCATGATCAACGATCAAGATGCCCCCACCGGTCGCCCTGCGGGTTCTTTGGCGTGGGCCGGATTGGCCAATCTTTTCTATTGGATCGACCGCAAGAACGGCATCGGCGGTTTTTGGGCCACCCAGATATTGCCGTTCGCCGATCCCGTTTCGGTCAGTGCCTATCTGGATTTCGAAACGGCGGCCTACCGCTATCTGACCCGCTGACCCGGCACTGATTCGATGCAGATCGCATGAGAGCCCCCTGGGGCTCCAGGCGATGCTGCACGAAAAAATTCCTCTCCAAAAACCAACAAAAACAAAACAGGTGATTCATGGAGATCTCCACACGTCCCCCTGCGCGCGTTCGGCCCCTGGTGCGCGCACTTGACACTTCAACGATCGGTGCCGGCCTCGTGCTGGCGATTCTGGCGGGCAACGCCCAGGCCATCGATGTGGACGCCGGCGAATACACCGCTGCGCTTCCAGCCGGCAGCAATATCGGTTTGCTTTACCTGCAGCATGCGCAGCGGCGGTCGCTTTACAGCGATGGTCACAAGGTTGCGATCAAAGCGGGGCTCGACTCGGATATCGGCATACTGCGCGCCGCGCATTACCAACAGTTGGGCGACTACACGATCAATACACAGTTCCTGTTGCCCTTCGGCCGCCTGGAAGGAACACGCGATAACGACTCGCTGGGACAAACCAGTGGCGTGGGCGATCTGATTCTGGCGTCCACCCTATGGCTCGTGAATGATCCGGCGAAAAATCGTTACTGGGGTATTGCACCCTACCTGTACGTGCCGACCGGTAACTATGACCGCAACGATGCACTCAACCTTGGTGAAAACCGTTGGAAGATGACATTGCAGACAGGCTATGTGACCGGTCTCACTGAAAAACTTTCCCTGGACCTCACCGCGGATGTGACCTTCTTTGGCAAAAATGACGACCTCACGAGTCAAGACCTGACGTTGCGCCAGAAGCCGCAGTGGCAAGCCCAGACCTACCTGAGGTACGCCGTGACACCAAAGCTTTCGGTGCATGTCGGTGCGTCTCGACTCTGGGGTGGTGAGACGCGCATTGACGGTCAGGATCAGAACGATGAACCCGATACCCGTAAATACCGTATCGGCTCGTCATACTGGATAACCCCCTCCTTCCAGGCCTTGCTCAACTATGGCCAGGACGTCTCGGTCGACAACGGTTTCAAGGAAAACCAGCGGGTTAACCTAAGGCTGTTGTGGGTGTTCTGACCCACAGTGAATGGCACCGAGAGCGGGCTGGACACCGCTCTCGATGCCCTCGTACCGCCTCGAATCGCTAGCGCAGCCGGCGCTGCAAGGTCTGGGAGGGTAATTCACTGAAACGCTTGCGATAGATTCCCGAAAATTCGCCCAGGTTCAGATAACCCCAACGAAAGGCGATGGCCGAAACGGTGGTTCCCGATTGCGGGTCCGCCGCCAGCAAATCGCGGTGCACCCCCTGCAATCGCTGCTCACGCAGGAACGCACCGGGGGTCATGCCGCGAAAACGCGCGAAAGCGCCACTCAATGTCCGCACACTGGTCCCTACCGCACTGGCAATCTCACCCATCGTCGGCAGGCTCGCAGCATTGGCACTCATGAACTCTTCGGCAGCCCTGACATAACGGGGTGCAATCCGGTTCAGTGGACTATTCAAATCAAGCCCTGCCCGCCCGGCGCGGCCAGCCCATTCTTGCAGCATATGAACGCAAAGACTTTGCGCCAGGTGAGTACCCATACGTCCTTCAGCCATGTGTGCGGGAGCTTCGGCAATACAACGTACCGTGTACTCCAGCAAACTCAGCCAGCTCGATCCGACACCGCCGATGACGCACTTGTGTCTCCAGAACTGATCATCGGGCACGAACCCAAACCACTGCAGCGCCATCCGCTCCAATACGGCATGAGGAATGGTCAGATTCAGTTGCAGGTGATCAGGGTCGAGGTCGATCCGGTAATCGACACGACTGCAATCGGCAACGAATGATTCACCTATTGCCGTGTCCTCGGTGACGGAGCGCCGGGTCCAGTGCCGGGCATTGCCGCGAATAGTGGTGAGCAGCAGCGCATTCCCCGCTTCGGGCGAAAATTCATCGACGCTCACCGGCACGCCATAGGCAAAACGAGTCAGCGTCAACTCGCCAATCCTGGACGAATGCATGGTGGCGTGCGGCTTGATGGCTTGCCCTTTGGGTGCCACACGGTAGGGCATATACATGCGATCCGACCAGTCGCTGATTTCATCCCACTCGGTTGAAAAACTTTTGTGATGCTGGTGAATCGGCTTGCCGCTGGCATCGGTTAACAAGGCATGTTCGAGAAGCATAGAGACACCTGATTTTTATTTTTCTAGGGTCCAATTGATGTCCAGTCCTGCAACTCAGAGCAACGGCAGGTAGGCCATCTGGTGTGATTCGCCCATCAGCAGCGGGCGATTGAGCTTCGCGCAGGTGCGCAGGTAGTCCGCCACCAGGGTAATCCTCTTGAGGTTGCGCAGGTCCTCACAGTAGTACATCCAGAACTGCCGCGTGACCTCCACCTGATCCGGCAAAACCTCGCACAGGCGCGGGTCGGGCCCGGCGAGGAAGCAAGGCAGGATCGCCAGCGCGCGCCCTTCCAGAGCCGCATGGTACTGCGCGACCACGCTGGTGCTGCGCAGGCGGCTGCGCGCGCCGAGCATCAGGTCGTTCAGGTAGAGCAGCTTGAAGCTGAAGGCCAGATCATCGACGTAGGTCACGAACGGGTGACCGGCCAGGTCCTCGCGACAGCCAATCGGCGGATGACTGGCCAGGTACTCCGGCGTCGCATACACACGCAAGCGGTAATCGCACAGCCGCGAGCACACGTACGGACCGCGCTCGGGCCGTTCCAGGGTGATGGCGATGTCCGCCTCACGCCGTGACAGGTTGACGAAGTGCGGGACCGGCAAAATATCCGCCGAGATATTCGGGTAGTGCTCGAGGAAGTGGCTCATCTGTGCGGCGATGAAACAGGACCCGAAGGCTTCGGTACAGCCGATGCGCAGGTGCCCGGCAAGCCCTCCGGTGGTACCGAAAACCTGCTCGCAGGCCACCAGCAGTGTGCTTTCCAGGGTTTCGGCGTGGCAGACCAGGCGCTGCCCCTCCACGGTCAGCACGAAGCCTGCGGTTCGCGATTTCTCGAACAACATGGCGCCCAGGCTCTGCTCCAGGGCGCGGATGCGTCGCGCTACCGTGGTGTAGTCCACCCCCAGACGGCGGGCTGCACCGCTGGCGGTGCGGGCACGAGCGACCTCGAGAAAGAAGCGCATGTCGTCCCAGTTCAAGTGACCTTGCGTTGTACTTGTTTGCATATTCATCAGGCTTTCCTGCCGTACTTTGAGAGGGCCAGTGAATAAAAAGCGCGGGCCTGGGGAGTGGCAAGGCGCCGCGCAACGCTCAATCGTCAGAACTGTTCGTCAGCAAGGCCGTACAGGGGCGCACTGCCGGCGCGGATGCTGGCTTCCAGGCTCAGCGTCCGTGGCAGCAGGCGGGCGAAGTAGAACTCGGCGGTGGCCAGTTTGGCAGCGTAGAACGGCGGGTCCCGGTCAAGTCTGGACCGGGCCACGGCGGCCATGCGCGACCACATGTAGGCGTAGGCGACATAGCCGAACAGGTGCAGGTACTCCACGGAGGCTGCGCCGACTTCGTTGGCGTTGGCTTTGGCCCGCTCCAGCAGCCAGTTGCTGAGGCCCTCCAGGCGCTCCAGGGCCTTCAGCAGTTCGCTGCCATACGCGCTTTCGTGGTGCAGCGCGAAGTGGCGGACTTCCCGAGCGAACAGGCGTAGCGCGACGCCATCGTTGGCCAGCACTTTGCGTCCGAGCAGGTCCAATGCCTGGATGCCATTGGTGCCTTCGTAGATCTGTGCAATACGCACATCACGGACCAATTGTTCCTGACCCCATTCGCGAATGTAGCCATGGCCGCCGAAAACCTGCTGGCCGTTGATGCAGCTTTCCAGGCCGGTGTCGGTAAAAAACGCCTTGGCCACTGGCGTCAGCAACGCAACCAGGATCTGCGCGCAATCGCGCTCGCTGGCATCGTCGGAAAACTTCGACAGATCCAGTTGTTGCCCGACATAGCAGGCGAATGCGCGACCGCCTTCGGTCATGGCTTTCATGCCCAGCAGCATGCGCCGCACATCCGGGTGAGCGATGATCGGGTCGGCCGGTTTGTCCGGGGCCAAGGCACCGGTGGGCGCCCGACCTTGAACGCGTTCGCGAGCATAGGTGACGGCGCTCTGGTAAGACGCCTCGGCGCAGCCGATGCCCTGAATGCCAATCGACAGGCGTTCGTAATTCATCATGGTGAACATCGCCGCCAAGCCTTTGTTCTCTTCACCGACCAGCCAGCCACTGGCGCCGTCGAAGTTCATCACGCAGGTGGCCGAGGCCTTGATGCCCATCTTGTGTTCGATCGAACCGCAACTCACGGCGTTGGCCGCGCCGAGGGAACCGTCGGCATTGACCAGGACTTTAGGTACGACAAACAGCGAAATGCCTTTCGGGCCAGCAGGCGCGTCCGGCAGTTTGGCCAGTACCAGATGAACGATGTTTTCGGTCAGGTCCTGATCGCCCCCGGTGATGAAAATCTTGCTGCCGGTGATCCTGTAGCTGCCGTCAGTCTGAGGTTCGGCGCGGGTGCGGATCAGCCCCAGGTCGGTACCGGCATGGGCCTCGGTAAGGCACATGGAGCCGGCCCAGCGGCCTTCATACATCGGCGGCAGATAGAGGTTTTTCAGGGCATCGCTGGCGTGGGCGTCCAACGCCAGGCAGGCACCGGAACTCAATGCGGAATACAGCGCAAAACTTGAGTTGGCGCCGTAGAGCATCTCTTCGAACTGCACGGCCAGCATTTTCGGCATGCCCATGCCACCAAACCCGGGGTTGCCGGACAGTCCCACCCAACCGCCTTCGATGTAGGTTGCGTAAGCCTGTTTGAAACCGCTGGGGGTGGTGACCCGGCCTTCATGCCACTGCGCGCCTTCTTCGTCGCCACTGCGATTGAGGGGCGCAATCAGGTGCGAGGTGACTTTGGCCGCCTCCTCAAGAATGGCGTCTGCCGTATCGGTGTCGATGCTGTCGCTCAAGGCCGGCAGGCGCGCCCACATGGCCGGAGCATCGAACACTTCGTGCAGCACAAAGCGCATGTCACGCAGCGGGACTTTGAATTCGGGCATAACGTAAACCTCGTTGGCACGGTTGTGTCATGGGCAGGGCACAGCCGAATTCGGCCTGCACGAACCCGCAGCAGCAGGTCAAACACCTGCTGCCAGATGGATGCAATGTCAGATCGGGTTAGAGCGTCTTGGCCCGGTCGCGCAACACATACTTCTGGATCTTGCCTGTGGACGTCTTTGGCAAGAGCGTAAAGATCACTGTGCGCGGTACTTTGAATCCGGCCAGATGCTCACGACAGAAACTGATGATGTCAGTCTCGCGAACGTCCTGGTGGCCAGCCTTCAAGGTGACGAAGGCGCAGGGCGTTTCGCCCCATTTCTCATCGGGACGGGCGACCACGGCTGCTTCCATCACACCCGGGTGGCGATAGAGCACCCCTTCGAGTTCGATGGTGGAAATGTTCTCGCCGCCCGAGATGATGATGTCCTTGAGCCGGTCCTTGATTTCGACGTAACCGTCAGGATGCCAGACGGCCAGGTCACCGGTGTGGAACCAGCCGCCTTCGAACGCTTCGGCAGTGGCGCTCGGGTTCTTCAGGTAGCCCTTCATGACGGTGTTACCGCGTATGAAGATCTCACCGATCGTCTGGCCGTCACGCGGGGTTGGCTCCAGCGTTGTGCTATCGCCGACCATCAAGCCTTCCAGCGTCGGGTAGCGCACGCCCTGTCGCGACTTGATCTGCGCCCTCTCCTCCAGGGAAAACTCATCCCATTCGGCGTGCCAGGCGCAGACCGTCACTGGACCATAGGTTTCGGTCAGGCCAAACACATGGGTGACCTTGATGCCCATCTCTTCGACGGCACCAATGACTTTGGCCGGTGGCGCAGCGCCCGCAACCAAGGCATTGACCGGGTGATCGATGGCCGCTTTCGCTGATTCGGGCATGTTCACCAATGCATTGAGCACGATCGGCGCACCGCACAGGTGAGTGACCTGATGCTCGCGGATCAGCGTGAGGATTTTCTGTGGATCGACCCGGCGCAGGAAAACGTGCACACCCGCCAGGGCGGTGATGGTCCATGGATAGCACCAGCCATTGCAATGGAACATCGGCAGGGTCCAGAGGTACACCGGATGGTTGCCTATGGCCCAGGTCATCTGGTTGCCCAATGCGCTCAGGTAAGCGCCGCGATGGTGGTAGACCACGCCCTTGGGGTTGCCGGTGGTGCCAGAAGTGTAATTCAGTGAAATGGCCTGCCACTCGTCGCCCGGCCATTGCCAGTCGAATGCCGGGTCGCCTTCGGCCAACAGCGCTTCGTAGTCAAGGTCGCTCGCGGCCTGACCTTCACCGTATTCCGGGTCATTGACGTCGATCACCAAAAGCGGGTGATCCAGCATGCCAAGCGCCGCCTGGATCACATCATGGAACTCGCGGTCGGTAATCAACACCTTGGCTTCGCCATGCTGCAGCATGAATGCGATCGCCTCGGCATCGAGGCGCACATTGAGCGGGTTGAGCACGGCGCCGATCATCGGCACACCGAAATGCACTTCAAGCATCTCGGGAATGTTGGGCAGCATCACCGCCACCGTGTCGTCCTTGCCGATACCGCGACCGGCCAGCGCCGAGGCCAGGCGTCGGCAACGGGTGTAGGTCTGCGCCCAGGTGCGGCGAATCGAACCGTGGATGACGGCGAGGTGATCGGGATAAGTGCTGGCGGTGCGCTCGATGAAACTCAGCGGAGACAAGGCAATGTGGTTGACAGCCGAAGGGCCTAGGCCTTGGTCATAGATAGACATGTGCGGGTACTCGATGGCTGATTGTTAGCTCTATGGTTGACCTTGCAGCGTAGTCGCCGCAGTCACCTTCAAAGTCCGGATGACTTTATATAACACCCTGTCATTGATATGGAAGTAAAACCTACGTCGTATAGTATTAATACTATATTCACTTCTTCCAAATCCGAATCAATGCCGCCAACGTTCCAAGGCTGGTATATGCTTGGTTTCCCTGAGAAAGTGGACCCGCAATGACCCTGACGCCCGTTCGATTGCACAGTTGGTTGCGCCTGCAGCGCGAGGGTGTGTCTCTGGCCGCCCGGGCCGATGCGTTGTGTCGGGCGCTGCAGGATTGCCCTGAGGTGCAGCGGGCGGTTTACCTGAGCTGGCAGCCCAATGCGCGGATCTATAGCCATGAGGGCGCCGCCCAGCACTTACCGCCGGGACTTGGCGACCCGGCGCTGGCCAGCGACCAGTTGCTCTTCGAGCATCTGGTCGAGGCAGGCCGCCTGGACCTGGCTCAAGTCCGTCAACTCGATTGCTGGTTGTCCGGCCGGTTGCGCCGGGCCGCAATCAGCCATGGCCAGGTATTTGATCTGGCCTTGCAGCCGGGGCAGCCGGGCTTGTTGCTGATGGAAGTGCGCGAGGGCGTGAGTCTCGATTGGCTGGGCTGGGTGCAGGATTTGCTGACGACGCTGCTGAGCAGCGTCAACGGCCTGCTGCGTGGTTCGCCACTGTTGGGTCACGATCCGCAACCGAGCCTGTTGCTCGATGCGCAAGGTCGACCGCTGGAGTTCAACGCGGCACTGATGGCGCTGCTCGCCGAGAAGTCACTGACCGATGTGTTGGGCTTTTTACCGGTCAATCATCGGGTGCTGGTGCGTGCCTGCCTGGATCAGCAACGCGCCGTCGAAGGTGTCGAGGCTCAGTTTGAAACGCAGATCCTGATCTGGACGTTCATTCCCGACCCCCAGGACAACCGAGTGCTCGCCCGTTGCCGTGACGCCACGGCGCAAGTGCTGGCGGAGCGTGAAGCGGCCACCGCACGACGGCTGTACCGGTTGATCATCGAAAACACGACTGACCTGATATCCCGTCACACCCCCGAAGGTCGCGTTATCGATGCATCACCGGCGTCCTGGACCCTGCTCGGTTACTGGCCCGAAGAGTTGCGCGGGCAAATGGCCCAGGGCCTGTTTCACAGCCAGGACCTGGCCGCTCTGGTGCAGCGCGCGCGCGATGCGCTGGAGCAGGATGGTTATCACACCATGACCTACCGCATTCGCCATCGCGACGGCCATTACCTGTGGTTCGAAACCGCCAGCCGGGCGATCCGCGAAACCTACACCGGGGCGGTGGTCGAAATCGTCAGCATATCCCGGGACATCACGGCCCGGGTGCAGGCCGAGGAGAACAAGCGACGCCTGGCCGAAGTGGTCGAGGCCAACATTGACCCGGTGTTGTTCATCGCTCCCGAGGGCCAGGTCACTTACCTCAATCCAGCCGCGCGACGCATCCTCGGGATTGATGAGCAACAACCCATGCCGGCCCTGGCCGCGTTGTTCGCAAGCGACGACCTTGCGCGCCTGCAACGCGATGGCTGGAGGCGCGCCGAGCGCGACGGTGTCTGGAGCACCGATGCGCGTTTGCAACCACCGGGTGGGGGCACATCGGTGCCGGTGTCGCTGGTACTGCTGGCGCACCGTTCCGCCGGCGGTGAGCGTTATTACTCATTGGTCGCGCGCGACATGACCGAGCGCGAACTGCGGGAAGTGCAACAGCGCCGTCATCAGGACGAACTGGCACACACCGCACGGCTGGTCACTCTCGGTGAACTGGCCTCGGGGATCGCCCACGAAATCAACCAGCCGCTGGCTGCCGTGGTCAACTATGCGAATGCAAGCCAGCGCTACCTGCAAACGCTGGATTCCAATCCCCAGGCCGCTGCCAGAGTGACCCAGGGCCTGGAACGCATTACCCATCACGCCACCCACGCCTCCGAAGTGATCCGACGGTTACGCTCCTTTTTGCGCAAGGGACAGCGTCGCATGCAGGCGCTGAACTTGACCAACGTCGCCCGCGAAGCCGTGCGTTTGTGTGCCTGGGAGGCGAGTAATTGCCAAGTGACAATCGAGGATCGACTGCCGGATAATCTGCCACCCGTTTATGCCGACCGCGTGTTGCTGGAACAGGTGCTGCTCAATTTGTTGCGCAATGCCATCGATGCCAACCGAGAGCAACATCCCGGGCAACCCTCTGTGATCGTGATGGCCGTGGAGCATGGCAGTGGCGCCTGCGTGGAAATCAGTGTGCGAGACCAAGGGCCGGGCGTAAGCGAGCCGGAACTGGAACAGATATTTACCCCGTTTTACACCAGCAAGGCCGACGGCCTGGGGCTCGGTCTGTCCATGAGCCGCAGCATCATCGAAGGTTTCGGTGGCGAATTGAATGCCCGGCGCCAGCCTGTCGGGCTGCTGATGTGTTGCCGCTTGCCGCTTGCCGGCCCATCAAAACAACAACAATAGGAATCAGGTAATGGCAGGTGTAACGGAGCACGTTGTGTACGTGGTCGATGATGACCAGGGCATGCTCGAATCGACGGTCTGGTTACTGGAGTCGGTCGGGCTCAAGGCCTTGCCGTTTACCAGTGGCGTCGCGTTCCTCGATGCCTGCGATGCAAGCCTCGATGCTTGTGTGCTGCTGGACGTTCGCATGCCCGGTATGGGCGGGTTGAACGTGCAGGAAGAAATGCGTGTGCGCCAACTGAACCTGCCCATCATCTTCGTCAGCGGGCATGCCGATGTGCCGATCGTGGTGCGCGCGTTCAAGGCCGGTGCCCATGACTTTATCGAGAAGCCCTACAACGAACAGCTGTTGCTGGACAGCGTGCAACAGGCGCTCAGCAACTGTGCCGCCAACCGTTCGGGCAACCAGGGCCACGAAGCCTTGCAGGCGCGCTTGCTGACCTTGACCCCGCGCGAGCGCGATATCCTGTTGCCACTGGTGCAGGGTTACACCACCCGTGAAATCGCGGAGCAACTGGGCGTAAGTGCAAAAACCGTTGACCTGTATCGCGCGCGCGTCATGAAGCGCATGCAGGCCAACACGCTGCCGGACCTGGTGGGCATGGCCATCGCGGCGCAGATGGTCGATCCGCTGAAGTTGCGGTGATTCCTCAGGACAGGTTTTCAAGCAGCTCCAGTGCCTGATCAAAATCGAAGCACTCCGCTTGCCGCACAACCCGAAGCAATTGCTCGGTCATTCGCGGGTCTGAAACCAGCCCCTGCAGTTTGAGCAAGGCCGTCAGCGCCTGGGTATCGCTCTCGGCCAGCAGAGACCGGACGTGGGCCAATTGCGCTTGCCATTCGCTGCCCGGTGGCACGCTTGATGAGTCTGCGCACGATGTCGGCTCGCCGAGCACCGATAAGCCTTCCAGCACCGTTGTCAGGCAACGCTCGACCTCCACCAGCCGGTCAGTCAGGTCCTGCTCCGCCCCATCGCTCGTCCCATCGTTCAGACACGCCTGCTCCAGTGCGGCGGCTGCATTCGCCACTTCAACGGCACCAATGTTGCCCGCCGTTCCGCGCAGGGTATGGGCCAGCCTGACCATCGTCGAACGATCGCCCTGGCCTCGGGCAGCCAGGAACTCGGCGCAAAAAACCTGGTGGCTGGAGCGAAACTTGCGCAGCAGCCGCAGATAGAGTTCGACCTTGCCCATGCAGGTGCCCAGGCCCGCTTTCAAATCAATGCCGGGAAAGCTGGCTGGCAGGCTCGCCGCTGACTCCGTGACGACCGGTGAAACGTCGGCCGACATCGCGCCACGGTCAGCTCGCGGATGTATCCACTTGGCCAACGTGGCGAACATGTCGTCGACGTTCAAGGGTTTGGAGATGTGGTCGTTCATGCCGCAGGCCAGCGCCCGCTCGCGATCCCCCGCCATGGCGTCGGCAGTCATGGCGATCACCGGCAGATTCGCCCAGCGTGGCTGCTCACGTATCTTGCGGGTCGCGGTATAACCGTCCATCACCGGCATCTGGCAGTCCATCAACACACCATCGAAGTCTGCGTCACGCTCCAGTTGGTCGAGCGCTTCTGCGCCGTGAACGGCCAGGCTCAGCTTGATCCCGGCGCTCTCCAGCAGTTCACAGGCCAGCTCGCGGTTCAGCTCATTGTCTTCGACCAACAGCAGTCGCGCGCCACGCAGGCTGGCCATGGCGCTGGCACTCTGGCCGAGTCGCGCGCGGGCCCGGGTATCGGCCTGGGGGATCTTGCCAAGCACCGTGCCCAGTGCCTCAAGCAAAGTGGACGGCGTCACCGGTTTGGTCAGTACCACCGGCAAATGAATCCCGTGCCGACTGGCCTCTTCGCGGGCTTCCTCGCGACCGAACGCCGTAACCATGATCACCGACGGCGTTTGCGCCAGTTTGGCGGCCTGCATCTGCCGCACCGTTTCCACGCCGTCCATGCCAGGCATGCGCCAATCCATCAGCACCAGATCATAGGGCAGTACCTTCGCTTCGGCGTCCACCAGCATGGCCAGTGCGGCCTGGCCACTTTGCGCGACATCCACCTCCACGCCAAAACTGCGCGCCATGCTGGACAGGATCTCCCGCGCGCTGGCGTTGTCATCGACCACCAACACACGGCTGCCCAGCAATTCGTCGGCGGTCACCATGCGCCGTAAATGGCTGTCGCGCTGCACTCCCAGGCTCACCTCGAAGTGGAAAGTGGAACCAACGCCCGGCTCGCTCTCTACCCAAATGCGCCCGCCCATCAATTCCACAAGATGCCGAGAGATGGCCAGGCCCAACCCGGTGCCACCGTATTTGCGGGTGGTGGTGCTATCGGCCTGGCTGAAGGGTTGAAACAGGCGCGAGCATTGCTCGGCATCCATGCCGATACCGGTATCGCGCACCCAGAAATGCAGCTGCGCCTGCTCTCCTGCCGCGCCCCGCTGCTCTACGCCGAGGACGATCTCGCCCTGCTCGGTGAACTTCGTCGCATTGTTGCCCAGGTTGATCAGCACTTGGCCAAGGCGCAACGGATCGCCGATCAAGGCGGTCGGCAGTTCGGCATCGGTGCTAAACAGCAATTCCAGGCCTTTGTCCTCGGCTTTGAGGCCGATCATGCTGGCAAAGCCGTCGAGCACGGCCTCGAGGTGGAAGGGAATGTGCTCCAGGTGCATTTTGCCGGCCTCGATCCTGGAGAAGTCGAGGATGTCGTTGATGATCACCAACAGGTACTCCGCCGAGCGATGGACCTTTTCGATGTAGTTGCGCTGGCGGTGGTCGAGCTCGGTTCGCAATGCCAGGTAGCTCATGCCGATGATGGCGTTCATCGGTGTGCGGATCTCGTGGCTCATGGTGGCCAGGAAGTTGCTCTTGGCCCGGGTCGCCTCTTCTGCAGCCTCCCGTGCGCGCTGCACCTCGGCCTCCGCGGTCTTGCGGTCGGTGATGTCAAAGTACCAGTTGGCCTCCATGCCCCGCTCCCCCAGCGTCATCGTGACGGCTGAAACCAGTACGTCGAAGCGCTCGCCTCCAGCGCGCTGCAGGGTGGTCTCGAAGTTCAGCACTGCACCTTGCGCTGCCGCTTCGAGAAAGCGCTGGTGTGCCTGCGGGTCGACCCAGAACTGCGCCGGATCCGCACCTTCGAGCTCAGCCAGACAAGTCCCGAACAGACTGTCGAACTGCGGATTGCAGTAGGTCGGACGGCCATCGACGTCCCTGATCACGATGGCCACCGGGCTGCTGTCGAGTACTGCGCGCAACTGTGCCTCGCTGGTCTTGAGTGCCGCCTGCAGATGACGCCGTTCACTCACGTCGCGCACCGAAGCGCACACGCATACTTCGCCTTCTTCCAGGCTCGGCAGATGCGACAGGCTGATCTCTGCCGAGAACAGACTTCCGTCTTTGCGCACGCCTTGCAGGTCGTCCAGGTTGGCCCCCATCTGGCGAGTGGCGCCGTGGGCCATGAAGCCCTTGCGCAGCGCCTCGTGGCGCCCTCTGCTGGCCAACGGCACCAGACGATCGATGGACTCACCGAGCAGCTCACCGGCGCTATAGCCGAACAGCTGATCCAGTTGGCGATTGGTGCGCAGAATCTGTCCTTGGGCATCGACCACCAGCATGCCGTCCGGCGCCGCTTCGATAATCCCGCGATACCAGGCCTCGGTGGCGCGCAACGCCGATTGCTGGGTTTCCAGTGCCTGCGCCTGCTGCTCCAGTTGCAGCGCCTGTTCCGCCATTTCATTGGCCTGGCGACGGGTTTCCGCCAACAGGGTCTTGACCGCCTGATTGCGCTCCAGAATCGCCATGGCAGCGGCCAAACGTGGGGTGGCTTCCTGCAACAGCAGCAGTTCACGCTCGCCCAAGGGCTCCAGCCCGGCCAGTTCGAGCACCCCCAGCAGCCGCTCGCCACGAACAATGGGTTGCAGCAGCAGGCAACGGGCCGGGACCTCGCCAAGGGGCGAGCGCAAACGCCAGTATTGCTCCGGCATCGCCTGAAACTGACGCGGCACGCGATCCACCGCGCACTGCCCCAACAGGCCATCGCCGAACATGACTTGCGCCTCGGGTGGCCGTTCGGAATCGGTGGCATAACGACCCATCAACACCAGCGTGCCGGAATCCTCCTGCGCGCTGTACAGCACCCCTTGGCAGATTCCGTGAAGGCTGGCCATGCATTGCAGGAACACCTGCGCCAGTTCGGCCGGGGTTTCTGCCTGCTGCAGATCGACCTGCAATTGGGCGGTATGGGCCTTGATCCAGCGCTGACGCTCAAGTTGTTGGGATTCGGTCTGCAGTTTGGCGATGGCCCGCGCCAGATCGCCGGTTTCGTTGTTCAGGTCGGTGTGGGGAATCGGTTGATCGAGCTGCCCCGCGGCCAATTGGTCTACCGCCACCCTCACTCGGTTGAGTGGATTGCGGATCGACTGGCTGACGACCCAGGACAACAGCAACGCCAGCGACAAACCACCGAACAACAGTACGTAGGTCAGCCTGGTGCTGTGTTCGGCAAACCCGGCAATGTCCTTCGCCGTGTTGCGAATCGAGGCTTCCTTGATCTGGACGATAGCGTACAAAAGGTCGTCGGCCTGGCGGGCAAGTTGCTGGAATTCGCTGCTATTGAGCAGCACCAACGCCTTGTTCTGCTGGCCCTGGTCGATCGATAGAAAGGCCTGATCGCTATGGCGCTGCAACTGTTGCAGCAACAGCTCGAGCTCGGAGAGACGCGCCAGATTATCCGCGCGCCTGAGGGTCACTTTGGCGCGGGCCAAGGCCTGCTGCAGGCCTTCGCGGATATCATTCAGTTGCTGCAGGGATTCGACGCGAATCTGCGCGCTGTCGGTGCCCACCGCACGCTGCAGTGCTTGCATCATATGGGGCAATTGCACACGTGCTTCCTGCAAGTGCTCCATGCCGACCAGTTCCTGCAGATAGAGGTTCTGCATGTCCTGCTTCAGCGATTGCTGGGTGCGCAGGCTTTGCACGCCGAGCACCAGCACCAGTAGCAGCAGCGCTGAGAAACCCAGGATCAGTTTGTGAAGCAGCGCGAGGCGCTCAAGCAGGGTACGCAATCCGGCCATGACTATCCTCGTAGACCTGATGAAAACACTGACGAAGGGGCAATGGCGGGTTCACGGAGTCTGGCCGATACGTTCCAGAGCAGCCCGCTTGCCGGCCATGTCCTGGTCGGTATCGGCGAAGCGCTCGGCAATGGTCTGGAACTGTTCGAGGCAATCGAGGAAGGCATCGCAGATGTCGGGGTCGAAGTGCGTGCCTCGCCCCTGACGAATAATCTCGACGGCCTGCGCGTGGGGCATGCCCGCTTTATAGACCCGACGGCTGATCAATGCGTCATAGACGTCCGCCACCGCCATCAACCGGGCGCTGACGGGGATGTCGTCACCCGCCAGCCCTTGCGGATACCCACTTCCGTCCCATTTTTCCTGGTGACTGTAGGCAATCTCCTTGGCCAGGCTGAGGAACTCGGCGCGAATGCCGAGCTGATCCTCGGCATGCTGGATGGCGTCACGTCCCAGCGTTGTATGAGTCTTCATGATCTCGAACTCTTCCTCGGTATAGCGTCCCGGTTTGAGGAGAATATGGTCGGGGATGCCGATCTTGCCGATGTCGTGCAGCGGCGCCGACTTGAACAATAACTCGATGGTGTCCTCGGTGAGAAAGTGACTGAAGCGCGGATGAGCACGCAGATGCTCGGCCAGCACTTTGATGTAATGCTGGGTCCGCCGGATATGGTTGCCCGTTTCGTTATCGCGAGTCTCGGCCAGTGAAGCCATGGCCTGGATGGCCACATCCTGGATCGCAATCACCTCGCGGGTCCGGCGCGCCACTTCCTTCTCCAGGTAGTCGTTATGATCGCGCAGGAAGTCTGCAGCCGCCTTGAGCTTGAGCTGGGTATCCACCCGCGCCAGGACCAGCGCCGCTCTGATTGGTTTGGTGATGTAGTCGACAGCCCCCAGTTCCAGCCCATGGATCTCGTCTTCGGTGTCGGCCATGGCCGTCAGAAAGATGATGGGAATGTCACGGGTACGCGGGTCGCGCTTGAGCTGCCGAGCCACTTCATGGCCGGACAGCCCGGGCATCATCACGTCCAGCAGGATCAGGTCAGGGAGTGCGTCGCCCTGCAGTATGCGCAACGCCTTTTCACCGCTATTGGCAGCCTTGACCCGATAGCGATCCTTGAGCAGATCCGTCATCAGCATCAGGTTGTCGGGCGTGTCATCGACCACCAGCAGGGTCGGCGGACTGTAATGACTCTGTTCGGCACTCATGGCGGATGGCTCCCTTGCCGGAAATGGACATCCCGAGGCAACACTTCCAGCGCCGCCCCAGCGCAAGAGAGCTTAGCTGCTGTTCTGCGGACCTGCCCGGCGCCGAGCCCGAACCAGAAGCGTCAGCCGTTGCCCTCATAGTGTGGGTCAATAGTCTGTTTGAGGTATTACCCAACGCTGACCTTGATTGACTATGACGCCAGGGATTTTCGGTCATCCGGATGGACCAGGCAGCACGACCGTCGCTCCAAGATCGACGTGCTGCCCACCAGCCAGTACTGCCTGTAGGACCGGAAAATCGTCAAGCGTGTCAGGGCCCTGCATCCGGGCCCTGATGCTCAGGCCTGCTTCAAGGCGCCATCGAACGCGGGCGTCAGCCCCGACAACTTCAGCTTGCGGACAAAGTCGCCCAGACGCTGCTGTTTGTAGGCGTCCACGTCCATGTCACGGTAGTCGTAGAAACCCTGGCCATCGCGCAAGCCATTGCGGCCGTTCTGCATGTTGTCGGCGATCACTTGTGGTGACTCGAAACGCGGTGATAGCGCTCCACTCAGGTAACGCGAGGCGTAGTACAAAATGTCGCCGCCACCCCAGTCGATGAACTCAAGCAGGCCCAGCACCGAGAAGCGCAAACCAAAGCCGACGCGCACCGCCGTGTCGATATCTTCTGCGCTGGCCACGCCCTCTTCCACCATCCGTGCCGCTTCGTTCATCACCAGTGCCTGAATGCGCGGCACGATGTAGCCAGCCACCGGGCTGCACACCACGGGCACCTTGCCGATGCGCTTGAGCAGTTGCAGCAGTCGTTCGACCACCTGCGGGCAGGTCGCTTCGCTGCGGCTGACTTCCACCAGCGGCATCAGGTACGCGGGATTGAGCCAGTGCGCGTTCACGAAGCGCGCAGGTGTGCTGACCATTTCGCTCAACTCGGTAACCAGGAAGGTCGAGGTGGTCGACGCGATGATGGTCGACACCGGCACATGCTCGCTGACCCAGGCGAAGGTCTCTTGCTTGACCGCGATGACTTCCGGCACCGCCTCGAACACCAGGTCGCACCTGCGCATTGCATCTGCGGCCTGGGATCTGGATTGCAGCGTCAACCGGGCTATCGCGATGTCGGCCTGTTCCAGCCGGAGCATGCCGAGGCGTACCAGCATCTGCAATTCGTTGCGGATGTTGTTGCGCACACGTTCGAAGTAGCCGTGCCGCTCATCCTCGGCGCGATCCTTGATATCGATGAGGGTGACCGGCAGGCCCGCATGGATGAACGCCAGGGCAATGCCCTCACCCATCCGGCCGGCACCGACCACGCTGACTTGGGGCAGCGCGGCGTTCATCAGTTGTAGCCCCTGGTCAGCAGTTCGGTCATCTGAGCCCGACTCAGCGTGGCCAGACCGAGGTTTTCCAGGGTGCGGCCTTCGGCGTAGAGATCGCGCGCCGCGACGACCGAGGCAATGCTCAGCAGGCCCTGCGCGACCGGCGTCGGCACACCGGCCCAGCGGCCGACGGACACCAGGAAGGACAGGCCCAGGCGGGTGTCTTCGAGCATGTAGCGATGCTTCTGCAGGTCGATGTCCTCGCGCCAGTCACCACTATCGGTCAACTTGCCATGGGCACCGCGACCGTACATCCACTCATCACCTTCGGTGGTGTTGTAGTGGTCAGCGAGGGGAAAGTGCGGCGCGCCGTAGGTCAGTGCTTCACGCACGGCCATGCGTTCGGCATCAAGCTGGTTGGTCACGCGACGAATCGACGGTTGGGTGCCTTCGTTGTGAATGTCCCAGGCCTCGAAATGCTCCAGCGGCCCCGCGTTCATCATGATCAGCGGCGGGTGGATAATGGGGCCTGCGTTCATCAACGCACCGCTCAGGGCGTCTTCAATCGGCTCGACGCTCGGGTAGGCTTCACGCAGCACCGCAAAAGCATGCTCGGACAGGTTGCTGGGGAATACACCGGTCGGCAGGCGGGTGGCGTAGCCGCTGATCACCAGGTCACTGGCGCCATGCTTGCGTACCAGGTACGGCAGCGTACCGGTTTCAGCGAAGGCGACCTTGCTCCGGTTGCCCGCATCGGCCATGGCCTTGGCAAACACGAAACTGCCAAAGGTGCCCGGCGGCAGGAACACCACCTGACCGTCGTGCAGGTGCGGCGCAACATGTTTGGCCAGGTCTTCGTGGGAGGTCGACGGCAGCGGGATGATCACCAGTTGCGCGTCGCCCAGGGCTTCGGCCAGGTCGTCGGTCAGGGACAGCTTGTCGCCCTGCTGGCCGACAGATAACTGGCGAGTGCCCCGGTAGTCCCTGATGGTCAGGCTGCCGATGGCCAGCAGCTCCTTGAGCGCGACGCAGTCTCGACGCCACAGGCGGGTCTGGTGCCCCTTTTCAGCCATTTCGACAGCAGCGGCGTAACAGCCGTGACCACCACCCAGCACGGTAATATTCATGCAGATACTCCTTTTTGTCAGAGACTCGATCCTATCGAGCCGCACCGCCACAGACTCCTCCGATTGCGCAGCCGAATGACGGATTGCGCAGGTGTCTCAATGCTTCTGCCGCCGCAGGGTGTCCGACGGCAGGCAACCATAGCGTTGCCGATAAGCACTGGAGAAATGCCCGAAGCTGTTGATGCCATGACGCAACAGGATATCGGTGACGGTTTCGCCGGCCCTGCCCTGCTTGAGCGACTCGTGGATGACCGCCAGGCGACGATCGCGGATGTACTCGACCGGCGCCTGCTGGAGGAACTGGTTGAAGCCGTTCTGCAAGGTGCGCACCGAGACACCACACAGTTCGCTCAGGGTCGTCAGGCTGATCGGTTCGTCGAGGTGTTCCTCGATGTAGTCACGGGCCTTTTTCACGTGATGCGGCAGCGGCACGCGCGAATCGATCAACAGATCCGCGGAGTAGTTATGCGGCAGCTGCGTGAGCAGCAACTGCATCAGGTATTCGGACAGGCCGCTGGCGAGGCGCGAACCGTCAACGCCGCTGCCGTAGAGCCGGCAGATGTAGTCCAGGGTGTGATAAAGGCTTACGACACCGGCGCCCAGATGGTCGACGCTGATATCAAAGATCACCGACTGGCGCAGGCTGCGGCCGAGCAGGCGTTGCAGCTGCGTCTCCAGGGCATCACGGTCGACGCGCAGGATCAGGTTGCGGCACTCGCCATCGGTGACGATGCGGCTTTGCGCGAACGGCGAGGAAACGCTCAGGTAGCCCGACTGCATCGCCGCGCTGCGCCGCCCGTGGGCCACTTCGCAATGCCCCTGCAAGGTGATGCGAAACAGGTACTGATCGGCAATGTCGCCGATGGTGATCTCCACCGGCGCGCCATAACGCAGGTCGAGCAGCGCCGAATCGCCGAAGAATACGCCGTTGAGCCGGGTGTAGATCGGCTCGTCACGCAGCACGTTGAAACTGTGCGGGCACAGGTATTGGCTGACCTTGTCCTTGATCTCTCGGTAGTCGGCCGAACTGAGCAGGCTGTGCCGTTCCAGCAGGTGTACGTCATTCAACATCAAGGGTTCTCCTGACGTGGAGCGTCTCGGCCCCGCTCCCTTTGACAGGAGCGAGGCCGAGGCACCAATCGTGGACTATGACCAATCAAGCCCGGGTCGGATACTCCCGGGCATAACTTTCGCGAAAACGACGGCAACCACGCCAGAGCAGCAGCACGGTCAACGCCGATGCACCGGCGATCACCAGCGACATCGACGACCCTACCGCCGCGGGCGATCCGAAGTAGCGGTCGGTCAACAGCGCCACCAGCGTGGTGCCCAGGCCCAAACCCAGCAGATTGCTGATTAGCAGGAACACGGCCGAGACCTGTGCGCGCACCTGGTTCGGTGCGAGGATCTGCATCGCCGCCGTGGACGCCGGCATCGGGAACGAGGCGAAGAACATCGCTGGCACCAACAGGGTCACCGACAGCCACAGTTGATCGACTTGAGAGAACAGCACGGCCGGCACCGCCATGCCGAGGGCGCCGATGACGCCGGTGCGCATGGCTGCGTCCTGATGACCTTTCTTGGCCAGATAATCGGTGAGCCATCCACCGAACAGCACCCCGCCGGTATTGGCCACCAACAGCACGGTGCCGAGCATGTAGCCCGCCTCCATCGGCGACAGGCCGAACTTGCGGATGTACAGCGCCGGGCTCCAGCTCATCAAGCAGAACAAGGCCATGGCGTAAAATGAAAAGCCCAGGTAATGACAGGTGAAGGTGGCGCGGTGGCGAGCGAGGAAGCGCAGGCCATCGCCCATCCCGACCTTCTTGGCCTGCCCCTGCGCATCCACCTGCAGGCCTTTGCGCGCCGGATCGCGCACGGTGAGCCAGATCAACAGGCCCACCAAGATGCCGGGCAGGCCGACAATGAAGAACGCCAGTTGCCAGGCCTTCATCGCGCCGAGTAAGGCGACCTCGATGGTGTTCATGTCCTTGAGCATCGCAATCACATAGCCGCCCACCAGGAAGGCCAGGCCACCACCGACGAACGAGCCGATCGAGTAGATGCCCACCGCGCGGCCGAGTTTCTCCTTGGGGAACATGTCGCTGAACATCGAGTAGGCCGAGGGCGACAGCGCCGCCTCGCCGACACCGACGCCAATGCGGGCGAGGAACATGTGCAGGAAGTTCTTGCTCAGGCCGCACGCTGCAGTCGCCAGGCTCCAGAACACCACGCCGACGGCGATGATCTTCGGTCGGGAGAAGCGGTCGGCCAGATAGGCGATGGGCATGCCCATGAACGCGTAGAACAACGAAAAGGCCAGCCCGTGCAGCAAGCTGAACTGGGTGTCGCTGATCTGCAGGTCGGCTTTGATCGGCTCGATCATCAGCGCCAGGATCTGCCGATCCACGAATGAAAAGATGTAGGCGATCATGCACAGGCCGACCACGTACCACTCGTAAATGTAGGTTTTCTTCTTCTGCAGGACCGCGTTATCGACCTGGATATTCACTAGTGTTTGCTCCTCTTGGAATCCGCTCATGCGCGTAGCGGTGCGCAGAACAACGACTGGAAAGTTGCGGGGCAGATGCAAAGGACAAAGGGTTCGAACATGGTCAGGCCTCTTATTGTTATGGGGGCAAATCCCGGGTGGACCGGGCTTACCAGAACTTCCAGGTGTAGGTCGTGGCGACACGGAATTCGTTGTAGTCGTAGCCGTACTTCTGTTTCACGTCGATGTTGCGCAGGTCCAGCCCCAGGCCTTGCAGCGCCCCGCTCTGGACCACGTAGCTGAGCCCCAGAAAACGTTCGCTTTCCTGGTTGTCGCTCAGGTTGTTGCCACGGTCCCAGTTGGTACCCTTGATATAGCGGGTGTAGAGCTTCAGCCCTGGCACGCCCATCCCGGCAAAGTCATAGCTGTACCGCGCCCCCCAGGACTTTTCATCCGGGCGGACAAACCCCAGGGACGACCAGTGCACCAGGTAAGGTTGCGGGATATAACCGTTCATCGTCGGGAACACGCTGTCACCGAGCATACGCTGGTAACTGAGGCCAAACATGTGGGCGCCTTTGAGCAAAGTGAACAAGGCGCCGTAGGAACGGTTGTCGATCTCACCGTTCAACGCATTGCCATCTTCATTGTTATTGAAGTAGCGCAAGTCAGTTTTAAGTTTGTATCCATTACCCAAGTCAGCCATATGCATCAGGCCGAAATAGTGTTGCTGATAAATGTCGTGCAACACGCCGTAGAAATAACTGGCTTGCAGGTTCTTGGCAATGTCGTAAGTTGCACCGCCGAAGTCCAGGCCGTCACTGTCGAGATTATCGGTGGAACCAAACTTGTACAGCTTCTCGTGGTTGGAAGATTCCCGTGTCACGGCAGACCAGAACCGGCCACCGGTCATCGTCAACCCATCGACTTCCCTGGACTCGACCACGGCCCCTTGATAGATCGTATCCAGTTGCCGACTGGGGTCATCGGACGCCACCGGCAGTTGTGGACGAAGATCACCGACCTTCAATTCGGTCTTGCTGTAGCGCATCTTGAAGGTTGCACCGGCGCGACTGTAGTCATCGGCCGTCTGCTGGTCGCGGACGCTGTACGGCAGCGAACCGTCATTGCCCGACGAATCCAGGCGAACGGCGTACTGCGCATCCACATCAAGGCCGATTGCCAGGGCCGTGTCGGTGTAACCGGAGGTAAACTGCGCATCGAAACCCTGGGACCAACTATGCACTTCAGAAACCGGCGCATTGGTATTGGTGTAGTTACGGTGCAAGTAGAAGTTTCGCGTATCCACTTTCAAGTGACTGTCATCAACAATATCGGCATAGGCTGTCAATGGCGAACAGATAATTCCCAACACACCGGCAATACCGAGCCCACGGCAACATTGATTTACCTGATACATCTAACTTCTCCACATCTGTATGTGCTGGGCACTGTATTTATAGGAGCAGATTCGAACTAAAACTAAAAATGCCGGCAGCCGAACACCGAGCCCTCTTGAGCAGCAAGGCGGATTGCATCAGGGATATAAAGAACGATGGGTTCGAGCATTGTCAGACCTATTGTTGTTATGGGGTAAAGCGCCAGGCGGGCTCAGTGGAACAGCCAGCCAAGAGGACACACCTCTTGTCTACCCAAGGTAAGCGAGTAGGCGCCGCGCCGATATCGAGATGAACAGCATCCGTTGGGGGGAAAACTTCAACCCAGCTAAAGGTTTCCCTTAGTCGACTCAAAAGCGCAGGGCACACGGAGGGAGATGGCAAGCCTGAATTGCATAAGCCTTCCTTAAGCGAGGTCTTGTTGTTGGATGGGCCCTAAGCTAGCGATTGCACTGCCTGCCAACCTCCCCGATTGCGCAGGCGATTCTCCAATTGCGCAGCCTGATGCAGACTGCCTGAGCACTGCAGCCTGCAAGCCCCCCTGCAGCAACAGCACTTCGCCGCGCCATTCGGCGAACTGGAAGCCCATCCCCTGGCGCCGGGCCATCCGGAAGCGCACAAGCTGCTGATGCTGTATCGCAATCTCAAGATGGATATTGCAAAGGCTGGATTGCAGCGCTCCGGGTACCGGCGAACGCACTCGTGCCAAGCCAGCGCCACAGGTTTTCCGCATCCTGCACAGCGCCGTCCACACGCAGCTCTCGCGACTGAAGAACCTCCCTTGGTGTGCGGTCGCCAGTCCACACCTCGGTCAACGCGCGCACGCTAGAGTCCACGACGAGTGTGAGTTCGCGTCCGGGGTCGTCGCGGCACAGATCTGCCACACCATGTTCGACCACGAGCCACCACTCTTGCTCGCCGGACCGCGCGTCGCGGAACCTGAAGTGAATGACCACCGCCCGGGACGGGAACATCTCGATGCGCGCGAACCGGCGCACGTCCCACATGAGCAGGCCCGCGTCGAGTTCGTTATCGCGAAGGCGACTACCTATCCAACGCGCGCCCCAATGCCCTAGCGCCATGATGATGGGGCGCAGTTCCTCGCCTGCCTCGGTCAGGCTGTACTCCCAGACTTTGCCCGTGGCCGTGCGATGTACGACACCGATATCTTCCAGGTGGCGCAGCCGCTGTGCCAGCAAGCTGGTGGACATCCGTGGTACGCCGCGGTGCAGTTCATTGAAGCGCTTACTGCCGCACAGCAGTTCGCGCACGACCAAAGGCGTCCAGCGCTCGCACAGTGCTTCAGCACCGCGCGCGACCGTACAGAACTGACCGTAGCTTTCATCCATTGCCTGTCCTCCGCACATACAACGCTTCAGATTCTGAACTAGCCTCGCGGTATCGCCACGTGCACGCTGAAACCTGCCAAAGCCACCGTATCAGGAGAACGCCATGACCAAGATAGCCATCATTCAGCGGCCGCCAGTGCTGCTCGATCGCAGCGCGACGATCGCCCGAGCCGTGCAATCGGTCGCTGAGGCTGCGGCGGCTGGAGCCTCGTTGGTTGTTTTACCCGAATCGTTCATTCCAGGTTACCCGTCGTGGATCTGGCGGCTGGCGGCGGGAAAAGACGGGGCTTTAATGGGCCAGTTACACACGCGTCTGCTGGCCAACGCCGTTGATATCGCGAACGGTGACCTGAACGAATTGTGCGAGGTCGCCAGCGCTCATGCCGTGACAATCGTATGCGGCATAAATGAATGCGAGCGGCGCAATGGAGGCGGCACGCTCTACAACAGCGTAGTCGTTATCGGTACGAACGGTGAAGTGCTCAACCGGCATCGCAAGCTGATGCCAACGAACCCCGAGCGCATGGTCCATGGTTTCGGTGATGCGTCGGGGTTGCGTACGGTCGATACACCCGTCGGCCGCATTGGTGCGCTCATCTGCTGGGAAAACTACATGCCCCTGGCGCGCTATTCATTGTATGCCCAGGGAGTGGAAATCTATGTCGCCCCCACGTACGACACCGGCGATGGCTGGATCAGCACGATGCGTCACATTGCACTGGAAGGTCGATGCTGGGTGATCGGCAGTGGCACCTCGTTGCGTGGCAGCGACATTCCCGATGATTTTCCGGCTCGCATGCAACTGTTTCCCGATCCGCAAGAGTGGATCAACGATGGCGACTCGGTGGTGGTCAACCCTCAAGGCCGGATCACAGCCGGTCCATTACACCGTGAGGCAGGCATTCTGTATGCGGACATCGACACCTCACTCGTGGCGCCAGCGCGACGGACGCTCGACGTCACCGGGCATTATGCGCGCCCTGACATTTTTGAACTGCAGGTGCGACGCACGCCGGCGACAGCGGTGCGCCTCATCGACGAGTGACGCTAACCAACGCTCAGGCGATCCATCCCAACTTCGACGGTATGTGTAATAACTGATGAAGGAGTCATTCCATGAGCATCCAAAGGTCTTACAAAGGCTGTTGTTTTTGCGGCGCAGTCGAGTTCACCGTCAGCGGTGAGCCGGCCGCAATGGGCTATTGCCATTGCGAGTCGTGTCGACATTGGTCAGCAGCGCCGGTCAACGCCTTCACGCTGTGGAAACCCGAGGCGGTGCAAGTAACTCGGGGGGCTGACAACATTGGTACCTACAACAAGACACCGCAGAGTTATCGCAAATGGTGCAAGAGTTGCGGCGGACACCTCTTTACCGAACACCCTGGGATGGGGCTCATCGACGTGTATGCCGCTGTCATCCCGGATCTCGCGTATTCGCCAGGGGTTCACGTGCACTATCAGGAGGCAAGGCTACGCATCAAAGACGGGTTGCCCAAGCTGAAGGATGTCCCCAGCGAATTAGGAGGATCGGGCGTCAGCATGGACGAATAGCGCCAGCACGCTAGCGTGCGGCGATCCAACCTTGCCTGATTACGCCAGTTGCCATCTGTTCGGCAATGTCATGACTACCGGTTAACTGAAATCCAGGCCGCGTAGTTTTTCTTCGCGCATGCCGGCTTGAGTATGGACATTCAGGCGGCAGCCATTAATTCCATTGGTTATGTGGGTGAGGAGCATTCGTTCTATTGCGCGCGGCATGGGTGGCTAATCTACGGAGGTTGAGGGGGGCAACCGTCAGGAAGGTGCAACCATATGGACGAAAATCCGATCGAAACCGACTATCTGATCATCGGGGCTGGCGCGACGGCCATGGCCTTCGTCGATACGCTACTCAAGGAAACGAATGCACGTATCGTGATGGTGGATCGACACGGTCGACCTGGCGGGCACTGGAATGATGCCTACCCCTTTGTCCGATTGCACCAGCCCTCGGCCTTCTATGGCGTCAACTCACGGGAACTGGGCAGCGGAACGAAGGACACGACGGCGCTGAACGAGGGCTTGTATGAGCTAGCCTCCGGCGCCGAGGTGATGAGCTACTTCGACCAGGTGATGAATCAGCAGTTTCTGCCGTCAGGTCAGGTCCGTTACTTCCCCATGTGCGACTACACCGGCGACCGCATTGACGACCACCGGTTTACCTCGCTGATCAGCGGCGTAAGCCATCAGGTGCGGGTGCACAAAAAGGTGGTGGACGCCACCCATGCCCAGACGGCTGTGCCCTCGACCCACCCGCCCAGATACAAGGTGGAGCCCGGTGTGCAATGCGTGCCACTGAACGACCTGCCGAAGATCCGGCACCCACACACTGGCTACGTAGTGGTGGGATCGGGCAAGACCGGGATCGACGCCTGCCTGTGGTGCCTGCAAAACGGTGTTGCGCCCGAAAAAATCTGCTGGATCATGCCGAACGATCCGTGGTTGATCGACCGGGCCAACTTGCAACCCGGCCTCGACAGCTTCGAACGAACAATCGGCGGCCTCACGGCACAGTTCGACGCTATCGCAGCCGCGGACTCGATCCCGGACCTGTTCTCCAGGCTTGAGGCGGCGGGCCAGCTCTTGCGCATGGATACGTCCGTCGAACCCACCGCTTACCGCTGCGCCACCGTCACTCAAGCGGAAATGCGCGAGCTTCGACGCATCGACAATATTGTGCGCCTGGGGAGAGTGAGCGTTATCGAGCCAACGCGCATCGTGCTCGAGCAGGGCAGCATCGCCACAAGCCCAAATGCTCTGCACATTGATTGCAGCGCCAGTGCCATCCCGACACTCCCCGAAATGCAGGTATTCGACGGCGACAAGATCAACCTGTTGATGGTAAGCAGCTGCCAACCCTTGTTCAGCGCGGCCTTGATCGCTTATGTGGAAAGCCACCTGGACGATCAAGCACAAATGAACGCGTTTTGCACAATGGTCCCCCCGCCTCACGTCCCCACGGACTGGATCAGAATCTGGGCGGTCTACCTGGGTAACCAACTACGCTGGGGAGAGCATGAAGGTCTGTCCCGCTGGATCAGGCAGTCGCGTTTGTACTTCATGACGGCGGTGGTCAGGGGCTTGCAAGAAACCGACACCGAGAAACTGGCACAGCTGCATCGGCTCGCTGTCAGCAGACAACAGGCTCTGACGAATCTGCCGCGTTTGCTGGAGGCCATCGCTTGAATCGCAGGAAGCGCACATGAACGAGCCACACCTCGAACTGCTCGACATCAATGGCATCCGTATGCAGGTCGCCATCCAGGGCTCCGGTCCCTTGGTCTTGCTATGCCACGGATTCCCGGAGCTGGGGTACTCGTGGCGCAACCAGCTTGCTGCGCTGGCGGCCGCCGGCTACAGAGCGGTAGCGCCCGACATGCGCGGCTGTGGCGGCACAGATGCGCCGGCCGAACCCGACGCCTACACCACGCTCCATCTGGTAGGCGACATGGTCGAACTGGTCCACGCTCTCGGCGAACAGCAAGCCGTGATCGTCGGCCATGACTGGGGGGCGCTGGTGGCCTGGAGCGCAGCATTGATGCGACCCGATCTGTTCCGCGCGGTGGTCGGCATGAGCGTTCCCTTCTCGCCACCGGCGCGCGTGGAGCTCCTCAGTGCGCTTGCCTCGCGGGGTATCAGCGACTTCTACATCCAGTATTTCCAGACGCCGGGTGTGGCCGAGGCCGAGCTGGAAAGGGACGTCGAGTCGTCGATCCGGCGCATCTACTTCAGTGGCTCGGGTGACGGACCCGATTGGCCTGTGTTCGGCCAGCTGAAGCCGGGCCAGGGCTTCCTGGGCGCGATGGTCGAGCCCGAAACCCTGCCAGTCTGGCTAAGCCTTGAGGACATTGCCTATTACACCCGCGAATTCACCCGCAGCGGATTTCGCGGCGGCTTGAACTGGTACCGCAACATGACGCGCTCATGGGCGCTTCTGGCACCTTGGCGCGGTTGCATTATCCGGCAGCCGTCGATGTTCATTGCCGGGAGCCGCGACGGCGTGCTGAAGTTTCCCGGCTCCCCGCGGCAGATCGAAGCCTTCGCGCAGACACTGCCGGGACTGCGCGGGAGTCATATCCTCGAAGGTGCAGGCCACTGGATACAGCAAGAGCGCGCGACAGAGGTCAATGAGCTGCTACTGGGCTTCCTGAAGGAACTCTGAATGGATTTAAAACTGGAGGGAACCATGAGCAATCTCATCGCCACCGACGAGTCACCTGAAGCCGTTCGCCTCATGGTCAGGGTTTACGCCTACTTGCTACTCGCAGGATTTGCGTTTGTTCCGGCCTATCTGATTGGGTACTTGTACTTTTTTCAGGACCCCACGCTTACATTCGAGAATCACCTGTTCCATATAGTTGCGATCACGACAGCCACCCTGGCCGGCTCGTTTGTTACGTACGTAACGTGGCGCTGCTATCAGTCATCGGGAGATCCGCTGCTGCGATGGATGACGCTTGGTTTTCTCGGCTTTGTACTGATCTATGCATTGCATGGCGCATTCACCGGGCAAGCACACAACAATATCTGGCTCTTCCTGCTTTATGGACCGGCCTCTCGCCTGGTCATGTCGATTCTGCTGTTAGTCGGAATGCTGTCGTACCACCGCCCACCTGTTGCCGCGGACCAACGAATGAAGGCCCGCCCGTGGTTGACCTGGATAGGACTGTTCCTGCTGGTCGACGTGGCAGTGGCGTACGTCGCGAATTCGCCAATCGCCAGCAATCTCGCGGTGCGCCTGTCGATGGAAGGTGGTGCCCTCGTTCTTTCCACATTGACCGTGACAATACTCCTGCTGCGCCGTATCCGTTCGCCGCTGATGACCATTTTTATCGTCTCGGTCACCGCGTTCGCGCTGTCCTCTCTTGCCTTCATCCTTGCACGTCCCTGGAACCATATGTGGTGGCTCGCTCACGCGATCTTCGCCGGTGGATTCTTCATGTTGAGCTATGGGGTAGTGCAAGCGTTCCTCACCACGCGGTCGTTTTCGAAGATTTACAGCCAGGAGGAGTTGATGGTGCGTCTTGCCGAAGCGATGGCGTATGCCGAGAGCGCCCTGCAGGAACTCCAGCGCACCAATCAAGAGCTCGGGCACCTTGCGGCGACCGATCCACTGACCGGCGCTGATAATCGGCGTCGGTTCATGGAGCGGGTCGAAGTCGAAATGGGCCGGACCAACCGCGGCGGTGCGCCGTTCTCCGTGTTGGCACTCGATCTGGATAATTTCAAGTCCATCAACGATCGCTTCGGGCATCAGGTTGGCGATGACATCCTGAAGAGTTTCGTGGAGAAATGCCTCGATTCGATCCGCCCGTATGACGGTGTAGCCCGAGTGGGCGGGGAGGAATTCATGATACTGCTGCCTCAGACTTCACTTGAAGGCGCGCACGAAATCGCTGAGCGTCTGCGAAGCACCGTTGCAAATAGTGTTTTCCATGGCCAGCAGCGGTCAACCGTGGTCACAGTGAGCATCGGCGTATCGCAATCCGGTCGCGATGGCGACACCATCGAGGCAATTCTGCGTACAGCCGATCAACGCCTGTATCACGCTAAACACGAAGGCCGTAACCGTGTGGTCACTACCTCCAAAACCAGCCTCCAACCTATTCCTTGACCATCGTCTCGATGTCGCTGAAAGCGTCGGCACCGATACCCCGTGTCAGTGTTTCGGACTGTGCGACAGATTTAAGAAAAGTCGCAAACCCCACTATGCTTCGGGACTTGCGACTCATTGGTGATACGCCCCTCAAGCTCCCGGGACGTTTTCTACGGCCAGGCCAACCATGTTCATTGCGGAACGTGCAGGCCTAGTTGTGTACCTCAACCGCGTCGAAATCCGGGGCGTCTGGGGCGTCTGGTGCGTCAGCCACATCGTCTCGGGCATCTTTCGCCTCAACTTTGGCTGCCTCTCTGGCTGCTTTCGCGTCACCTTTGGCTGTGTCCCTGGCTGCATCTGCAGAAGCTTTGGCAGCATCTCTGGCTGCATCTGCGTCTGCCTTGGCGGCGTCCCTGGCTGCATCTGCAGCGGCCCTGGCAGCATCTCTGGTTGCATCTGCGCCGGCTACGCCAGCAGCTTTTGCGGCGTCTCTGGCTGCATCCGCCTCAGCTCTGGCGGCGTCTCTGGTTGCATTTGCAGTAGCTTTTGCCGCATCCCGCGCTGTATCTGCGTCGTTTTTGGCAGCGTCCCGGGTTGCATCTGCGGCATCGTTGTTATTGTCATGCGCTTTGCCCGGGCCTTTGTTCCCGGCAACACCACCATGGTCAGCGTCGCCGCGCCCCGGGCCTCCATGACCATCACCGTCATGGCCTGCAGCACCATGATCGCCACCCTCTCCGTGGTCGCCACCGTGACCGCCGCTTCCGGAGCCACCGCCACCACCGTGACCACCGCCTCCGGAACCGCCACCACCGCCGTGACCGCCACCGCCACCGCCACCGCCTCCGCCTCCGCCGCTACCACCACCGCCGCTGCCGCTGCCGCTGCCGCCATCTTTGGCATACGCGCTGGAGAAACTACCGATGTAATCGGGCACCAGGACAGTCGATGCCGACAGGACTGCGCCAATTGCCAGAGCCAATAAACATTTTTTGAGCTGCATGTTGCAACCTCCGCTTGGAGTTGCGTCGTTATCTCCGTATCGAACGCAATGTCCAGTGAGTTCCCGGCCGCCCATTGGAGCGGCCAGCCAACCGGCACGGTCATAAATCTGCAGCATTAACGAGCAACTGCGGTTTCCGCACGATCCTTCAAAGCCAGTCAGTAACGTTGCGCGGGAAATATTCCCACGTTTATGTTAGATGAGTGCTTTCAGCCCGAGTTCAAAAAATGAGTATCAGGACCAAAGCGTGCGTTGAGCAAAAACTTCAACCTGACCCATTGGAGCATCGCCCCTCAGCCGATCGGCATTCGCGACAGGTAGCAATCGGCCATAAACGCTCATTCACAGCGGGTGTATCCCCCGAACGTCGAGACCATTCACTGCGAAAGGGGTAAATTCGGTGGGGCCTTGCGCCAGTCGTGTCTATAATTTTTCAGATATCGGCCCTATTGGTCAGTGAATACAAATGCCCGCAGATGACGAGTCGCTGCCCAGTTCTGACGTTCTCTTCGACGAAGCTGACTGCGGCTTACTGCTTACCGCAGAAAATGGCGAGATCGCACAGGTCAACCTGACGTTCTGCCGCTGGTTAGGCTACCGGCGAGACGAGCTGCTCGGTCGTCACATCCAGGACTTGATGAGCCTCGAGGGAAGGACGTTCCACAAGATGTACTGGGCCCCCCTTCATGCAGATACAGGGCGTAGTGGCTGAGGTGAAGTTCGATCTCGTTCACTACAACGGACATTCCATTCCAATGATGCTCAGCGCCATCAGCTGTGAGCATTCTGCTGGCATATTTCATGAAATGACGCTGTTCAAAGCCGCGGATAGCCAAAGGTACGAGCGCGACCTGCTCAATGCCCGAATGCTTGCCGAAAGGCATTTGGCGAAACACCTCAAGGACCAACGCGTACTGGATATGACCCAGGACAAGTTGCGTATCACGTACGCCGCGGCTGAGGACAGGGCTCTGTTCGCCGAGCAGCTTATCGGGATTGTCAGTCATGACCTGCGCAACCCGTTGTCGGCCATAAAACTGGCGGCGGAACTGCTGGGCCGCAGAGAAATGGATGCCAAACAGGTCCAGATACTTGGCCACATCACCCATTCGGCTGAGCGTGCGCAGCGCCTGGTGGCCGATCTGCTGGATTTCACCTTGACTCAGGTCGGACGAGGTATCTCAGTCCTGCCCAAACCCGTCGATTTACACGAACTGGTGGCCGATTGCCTGGACGAGTTGAGCCTGGCCTTTCCCGGGCATAAGTTGACCCATCTGAGGTATGGGCAAGGTGATTTTTCTGCAGACAGTGATCGGCTCTATCAGCTCATCGGCAACCTGGTCGCCAATGCAGTCGCCTACGGCGCCGCCGATAGCGAAGTCACCGTTTCTACACGCATTGAAGATCAAGCGGTCGTTATTACCGTGCACAATTTTGGCACCCCGATACCTGAGGTGTTGCTTGGGGATTTGTTCGAGCCGATGATCCGAGGCAGTCATGACAATGCCGAACTCAGAAGTGTCGGGTTGGGTCTGTTCATCGTTCGGGAGATCGTAAAGGCGCACAATGGCGAAGTGGCTGTCACTTCTACTCTCACCACCGGTACAACATTCACTGCAACCTTTCCTCGCACTTTAAATTAGCTTGGAATCGCCCCTCCATTGCTAGCCGACGATAGCCCGGCGTGACTGGCCGCACTTGGTTGTGGATTCAACCGGTTGAACCCACAACCAAGTGCGGCTTCTCAATCACTGATCCGCAGAACCCGCTACGGCGAAAATGTTGCAGGGCACTTGATACAGAACATGCTCCGTCGTACTGCCCACCCATTTGCCCAGTCCCTTGCGATGCGCATTTCCCATGACGATCACATCGGCCCGGTGATGCGCTGCAAAGTCGGCCAGCGCTTTGCCAGGCGGCCCTGCAACGAAGTGTTGCCGCTCAGTGGGCACTCCATAGTGGTCGGCCAATGCGATAAATGACTTTTGCAGTGACTTGCGTACATCGCTGCTGAAGCCTGGCATCGTCACTGCACCAGCGCCTGCGTCGGATATATGTGTCAGCGATAGATCGTAGGCATACAGCAGATGCAACTCTGCGTTGCATTGCATCGACAACCCGTTCGCCGCCTGGATGATGCGGTCGTTGATGCCAGTGATCTGAGTCTCGGGTTGTGACGGATCAACTGCCGCCACTACCACCCGTGGAAGTGGACACCTGAGTTCGCTGACCAGATGCACAGCCACCGGACATTCGCGCAACAAGTGCCAATCCAGAGGCGTAATGAAAACGCGTTTGAGCGCTGACTCGTGTTGCACGTCCTTGATAACCAGATCCGGTTGCATTTCTGCCACATGCCGAAGTATTTCCTGCAGCGCGGTGCGCGTAACAATCACTTCGGTGCTCACTGCAACTCCGCGTCCGCGGATTAGATCAGCCTCATCCTTCAGCCACTTTTCGTTTTCTTGCTGACAGGCCTCACGAAAGCGCGCACCGGCGCTCATCAAACCCAAGAGGTGGGAGTCTTCGATAAACACCGTGATATGCAGCGCTGCGCCAGTGGCTTCGGCAATGGCGACAGCTCGCTCCAATGCCGGGGTGTGACGCATGACTGGACCGGCTATCAGAAAGATTCGTTGATATTGGCTCATGTAACACCTCCAAATGCTCCGGGATATCTAGCTCCCCCAGCGCTCTCGTCTGTCACACCACCGACGATTTACTATCGCCTCAACTATCTGGATCGACACTATCAATATACGCCTGGATGCCATCAACCCCCTACTTGGCCGAGTCCACTTTTTCAACGGAATTGACCGAACGCTGCCGGTCGCCGTCGCCAATATTCGACCCAAAGCCCACTGTCAGTGCGTTGTATTTGAGTCGCCCCGATTTACTGGACGCATGACCAGTTGAATCCCCTGTCGTTTACCGCTGTTCACTAAAGACATTAAAACCGCCAGGAACGGTTCTCGTGAAAGCGAACCTCAAAGGGGCCGCACGCTGGCGTCGTTAGCTATTTAAGCAGTGGCCCCTAGAACTTTTCTCTATTTATCGGTCTATGTGGATAGCCACATCCATTCGGTAAACGCGAACCCGCAGGCTCCCTCGCAGCTGGATGGCCACACGCCCACAAATCAACCAGAGGTTGTCTTCGCTCATGAAATTCCATGACCCACGGATGGTGCTCTTCGGCCTGTTCGCGTTCGCGGCAGTGGGCTCGGCATCAGCAACACAGATGAAGACCTCAACCCCTGTTTTCGCGCCTGAAGTCGTAGCAGTTCAGGTGCCGGCCCAGACTGTCGGCAATCCTTGGCCGACCTTGGCCAGCATGGTCGACAAGCAGCCAGGGCCATTGCTTGCCCATGACGACCGATACTGGCATGACGGCCGCTGGCACTCTCGTAGAGACGATTGGCGCCGTGACGACTGGCGTAGAGATAACTGGCGCAGAGAGCAGGCCCGCCGCGAAGCAGAACGCCAACGTTATTGGGAACGCCACCATGATCGGGCCATGCGGCACCGCTATGAAGATGATCGCCGCTACTATCGTCGCTAGTGCGACGCCAAGGGCAATTCGCCTGTAACACGGGCATGCACTGGTTGTAGAAGCTGGCTAGAAACGTCGACGAGGTACGAGCGACTCCCTTTCGCCCTCCTCGCCGGCGTGAAAAGCGATATGCAAACGATCATTGTTTTGCTGCCGCCCTCCTCCAGTTCCGATGACACCGAAATTGGCCCCCCCATGCGAATGCACACGAGGCAGGCACTCATGTTATGTTATATCTTATAGAAACATGAACTGTCAGTTGCCACTGGCAGAGCCATCCACTCCCTGCTTGCGACATTCGATGACAACTTCTACTCACATCCCCCCCATCAAAAGCTTGAACCAACGCCTGCTGTCCATTGATGCCCTGAGGGGATTGGTAATCCTCCTTATGCTGCTGGATCACGTGCGCGAGACGTTCTTTTTGCACCGTCAAGTAGCAGACCCCATGGACATCGAATCCACTGAGCCGGCGCTGTTTTTCAGCCGCACACTTGCTCACTTGTGTGCGCCGGTGTTCATACTGCTCACTGGACTTTCCGCTTACCTGTATGGCCAAAAGCACCAGGGCAAGGGCGATGTGTCAGCCTTTTTGTTCAAGCGTGGTCTATTGCTCGTACTGCTGGAGTTCACCCTGGTGAATTTCGCCTGGACATTTCAGCTCCCACCTACGGCGATCTACATGCAAGTGATTTGGGCCATTGGCATCTGCATGATGGCCCTGGCCGGACTGGTTTGGTTACCCAGGCCCATTTTGTGCTGCCTGGGCCTGGTGATCGTGGCCGGGCACAATCTGCTGGATAATGTGCAATTCGCGACAGGCTCGCCCATGCATATTCCCTGGGCCATTCTGCATGATCGCGGCTGGATCGATGTCTGCGACAGCTTACGTCTGCGCACCTCTTATCCTGTGCTTCCCTGGATCGGTGTGATCGCCCTTGGATACAGCATCGGCCCCTGGTTTGCTGGCCAGGTTCTGGCCGCGGAGCGTCAACGTACCCTGCTGCTTGCCGGGGCCGGGACATTGGTCGGATTTGTCGCACTGCGAGCAGTCAATGGTTATGGCGAGGTGCATTGGGTCGCCCATGAAGGCATCACGCAAACCCTCATGAGCTTCTTCAACATTACAAAATACCCGCCCTCCCTGTTGTTCCTTTTGCTGACGTTGGGCATGGGCCTGTTACTGCTTCGTGCCTTGGAACAGGCTCAACAACGCAAATGGGTCAATGCATTGGCAGTCTTTGGCGCGGCGCCGATGTTCTTCTACTTGCTCCACCTTTACGTACTCAAGGCGCTGTATCTGGTCAGCGTGGCGTTGTTCGGATTGAACCAGGGAAATTTTTTCGGTTTCGACAGCATTTGGGCTGTGTGGCTGACGGCGGTGCTCCTGGCTTTATCCCTGTATCTACCCGTGCGCTGGTTCGCGGCATTGAAGGCACGCCGTCGCGATATCAGATGGCTCAAATATTTCTGATAAGGACATTTGCTCACAAAAACGGCCCCTGGGTAGCAATGCCAGTCAAGTAAGCGTTTGGGCGCCTTCCAGAGGGATAGTGGCCGGTTGTTGGATTAGCGTTCACCGAGGATCAAAACTGTGGGCGGCAGACTTGTGGCAACGGGTTATCAACGCGTAAGTTGATGGCCTGCCCTTAACGACACGCCGGAGTTGATCCATGCGCATCGCCTTGCTGTCCGACATGCACCTGTCCGTCAACACGATCCCGTTTCCCGTCGTGGATGCCGATATTGTCGTGCTCGCCGGGGACATCGCCCGGCCGGCCAAGGCCATCGAGTGGGCCAGAGCCTGCCCGGTTCCATTGCTGTACGTGGCAGGCAATCACGAGTTTTATGGCAGTGACCTGGTCTCCACCTACGAACAGTTGAACAGCCTGACGCAAGGTACGCAGATCCACGTTCTGGAACGTTCGGAGTACGTCCACGACGGCGTGCGTTTTCTCGGTTGCACCTTGTGGTCTGACTATCGCCTTCTCGACGTCCCCGGGGACCGGGCGCTGGGCATCGATCTGGCGACCCGGCTGATTCGTGACTTCAGCCACATCAAGATCGCCCCCGATTTCCCTGACCTGTTCACGCCAGCCATTTCCCAGCTGGTGTTTCTGCAGACGGTCACCTGGCTGGAAGACTGCTTCACCCGCGACAGCAGCACACCCACGGTGGTGGTCTCTCATTTTGCCCCGACAAAGTCGAGCATCAGCCCGACCTTTGCCGGTTCGCCGATCAACTCAAGCTTTGTCTCGGACCTCGAAGCGCGGATCAAGGACTGGCAGCCGGCACTGTGGCTGCATGGCCATACCCATGGCAGCTTTGATTATCGAGTGGGTAACACCCGCGTGATCTGCAACCCCCGGGGCTATGCCAAGAATGGCATCAATGAAAATCCTGATTTCGATGATGCCTTCGTGATCGATCTGGAGATCTGAGGCAACCCTCAGATCAACAGTTCCAGCGTATCGAACACCTTCCTGAGTACGTCCACGCTGGAGGGGTATCGACAGCACCTGCAGAGCTACGGTCTGCCGGAACTTGCCATCCAGCACTTCCTGGCGGTCGCTGTCGATTACCAGAACGGAATCTTTTCCGGCGTGAATGGCGTGATCGGGTAAATCACCGCGCATACGCCCAACGCCTTCAACAACACCGCGTATTGCATTTGCCCCGGCCAAAACGCGCTTCCTGGCGTTCGCGGAAAAACATCTCATAGCTCATGACTGGCTCGCCCGGACGGGTGCGGGCCATCTGTGCCACATAGTTGTCGTACTCGGGAACGCCCACCATCAATCGGGCGCTCTGGCTGAACAATCTGGCAACCTGCTGCAGTTTGCGGAACATGACTGATCTCTCTGTATGCGTGGGACCTGCCCCATGAAACCGCGCTCATGTATCTGCACTGTGTCCACATCGGGCGCCTTTGTATTTTTATGTATCCAGGCTCGCACCCGATGGAACGCCGGCAACCCGCTACACTTTCCTCGCTCCGCCGCGGCACCAAAGCGGTCAAGACCCCTGACTACTGATCTGGAGGTATCCCATGAGCGACAGCAGCGAACTCACCACCTTTACCGGCTGGGCCGCCACCGCAGCAGGCGCGCCGCTGGAACGCTACAGCTACGATCCCGGTCCGTTGGGCAACGACGAGGTGGAAGTCGCCGTGGAGTATTGCGGCGTCTGCCACTCCGACCAGTCGTTGATCGACAACGATTGGGGTATCAGCCACTACCCGTTTATTCCCGGCCATGAGGTGGTCGGCCGTATCGTGCGGCTGGGCGACCAGGTTCGCGGTCTGGAAATGGGGCAACGGGTGGGCATCGGTTGGTACAAGGGCAGTTGCATGCATTGCACGTCGTGCATCGAAGGTTCCCATAACCTGTGTCGCACCGTGCAACCGACCATCATCGGCAGCAACGGCGGCTTTGCCGACCGCATTCGTTCGCACTGGGCCTGGGCCCTGCCGATCCCGGCCGGACTCGATCCGGCAATGGCCGGGCCGCTGTTCTGTGCCGGTTCGACCGTGTTCAACCCGCTGATGGAATTCGGCATCAAGCCCACTGACCGGGTCGGCGTGGTGGGTATTGGCGGTCTCGGTCACCTGGCGCTGCGCTTCCTCAACGCCTGGGGCTGCGAAGTCACTGCGTTCACCTCATCGCTGAGCAAGCAGGACGAAGCCAAGCGACTGGGCGCACACAAGGTGGTCGCCTCGACCGATACCAATGCGCTCAATGCCATTGCCGGCACCCTGGATTTTCTGCTGGTCACCGCCAACGCCAACCTCGACTGGAGCGCCATGCTCGCCACCCTGCGCGGCAAGGGTCGCCTGCACTTTGTCGGCGTCGTGCCCGATGCCATACCGATGCACGTGTTCGAGCTGATTCCCCAGCAAAAAACCATGTCCGCCTCACCGGTCGGCTCGCCCGCCAACACCGCGACCATGCTGGAATTCTGCGCACGCCACCAGATTGTGCCGCAGGTCGAGATGTTTCCCATGAGCCGCATCAACGAGGCCATCGATCACTTGCGCAGTGGCAAGGCGCGCTACCGCGTGGTGCTGGACGCCAGTCAGTAACCTTGTAGGAGCTGGCTTGTCGGGTCGCCGCATCGCAGCGATGGTCGTTAACGATAACGCGCGTGAGCTGGATAAACGCGGCGCATTTGAGTCCATCGCCGGCAAGCCGGCTCCTACAAATCCCCTCAGGGAATGGCTACCTGCGCAGGCGCCAATGGCATGTGCGGGTCATTCCAGCTGAACCTATAAGATCTGCCGGCCTCTTGCGGCAGGCATTTGCCGTTGTCGGCATCCGCGCTCACGATCGACCAGTTCGCCCGGGCGTTTTCCCCCAATTCACGGGCCGCTTCGGGTTTGAAGCACTGCTTCAGTACGTCATCCGGCACCAATGCGTAGGCCTTGGGGTGTTCGCGCAGATACAGCGCGGCCATTTCGACGGTCGAATTGTCCATGCCGAAATGCACGATCGGTTGCCGGGCGAACAACCAGTGTCCCTCCTCCCAGTTGACCAACACCAGATCGGCGCCCCGGGTCATGGACGCCGCCTGGGTCATGAGCACCTGATCAACGTTGGTGCCGTCCTTGAGCGGTTCGATGAAACCACGGGCGAACCACAACGCGAACCAGGTCGCAACCAGTGCCGGGAACACCCGACGCATACGCGGGTGCCGTTTGAACCAGCGCGTGAGCAGCCACGGGATCAACGGCGCGGCGACCAGCACCAGCCCAGGCAGCGCCGGGTAGATGTACAACTTGCGCTTGCCTGTGCTGATGCAGAAAAACAGCACCACCAGCACCACCCAGCCGAGCAACACCAAGACCCGGCCGTCGCGTTTTTGCAACTGACGGCGCCAGGCCGGCACCAGCCATGGCAGCACCAGCACCAGTGGTAGCCAATACTGCGGGATTACGTTGGTGAAGAAATACCAGAACGGTTCGCGGTGATGCCACGCGGCGGCATAGCGGCCCGCGGTCTGGCGCAGGAGGATCTCCCGTGCATAGGCAACTTCCTCCGCGCTGCCATTGAAGAGGATGGACAAGGCCAGGGGCAACAGCCAGATCGCGATGGCGCCAAGCATCAGCGCAAACCCGAGCAACCACTTGCGCGCCTCGCCCGGCATCGCCACCACACCGGGCCAGCCTTTGCGCACCCCATAGGCGTAGGGAATCAGCAACAGCGCCGGCAGGAAACCCACACCTTTGGTGATCACGCCAATGCCCATGGCCACGCAGCCCGCGTAGAACCAGCGCCACACAGGCCCCAGCAGCAGGTGCCGCGCCAGACCGTACAGGCCCAGGGAGGTGAACAGAATCAAGAAACTGTCGATCTGACCGGTGCGCAGGATGCTGTAGGTCTGGTAGGTCGCCAGGTACAACAGCGCGGCGTTGCGCCCGGTACGCTGGGTCCACAGGCGACGGCCCAGGTCATAGACCATCGCCGTGACAGTCACCGCCGAAAACAGTCCCGGGATATAAAGCGCGATGTTGGGTTTGCCGGTCAGCCAGGTGAAGAACGCCACCGTCCACATGAAAATCGGCGGCTTGTCACCGTAGATCTCGGCGGCCCGGTGCGGGATCAGCCACGAGCCGTTCTGCAGCATCTCCAGCGCGACACCGAGGAAACGCTCTTCGTCCACATTCTGAGCCTGACGCAGCCCCATGCCCGCGCCGATCAGCAACAGGGCAAGCAGCATCAGACCCAGGCACTCGACCCTGGGCGACAACGATCTACGCATTGCTTATTCCTTTGCGCTTTTGCTTTTGGCAATCAATTGCAGGTTGCGAAAATAGACCAGGGAGCCAAACGCCTGCCCGACGATGAACACCGGGTCCTGGCGGTAAATGGCATAGGCGAGCAACAAGGTGCTACCGACGATGCTCAGGTACCAGAAGTTGGTCGGGATCACGCTGCGTTTCTTGTACTCGCTGTACAACCACTGCAAGACAAACCGCCCGGTAAAGGCAGCCTGCCCGGCAAAGCCGACCAGCAACCACAGGGTTTCACGGGTCAGAATCATCCTTCGAGCTCCTGGGCCTGGGTGTTCAGGCGCGTGCGTTTGATCAGCCACCAGACGCCGATCAAGTCAAGAATGCCGACCAGCGCACGGTCGAGGTTGCCGTATTTCGATACCCCGGCCGTGCGCGGACGATGGTTGACCGGGTGCACGATCATGCGCCCGTTATGACGCTGGATCAGCGCCGGAATATAGCGATGCATGTGGTCGAAGTACGGCAGGCGCAAGAACGCCGCTCGCTCAATCAGCTTCAGGCCACAACCGGTGTCCGGGGTGGAGTCCTTGAGCAGGCGCCGACGCAGGTTGTTGGCGAACCGCGAGGCGTAGCGCTTGCTTGCGGTGTCACGGCGATTGATCCGGTGTCCGGCCACCAGTTGTACATCGACCTTGCCCGGTTCACCGCGCACCAGCGCCAGCATGCCGGGAATGTCCGCCGGGTCGTTCTGGCCGTCGCCATCGAGGGTCACCAGCCACTGCCCGCGTGCCTCACGGGCCGCGTGGTACAGCGAGGTGCTCTGCCCCAGCGACCGCTCGTGATGCAGGATGCGCAAGGTGTTCAAGCCGTTTTGGCGGATCTGCCGCAGTTCCTGCAGGGTCGAATCGGTGCTGCCATCGTCGACCACGATGATTTCGTAAGCCTCATCGGCCAGCGCCACGCGGACTTCTTCAAGCAATGGCTTGAGGTTGTTCGCTTCGTTTTTGGCGGGAATCAGTACGGATACAAAAATGTCTTGGCTCATGGGGGCTCTCTCGCCTTTTTTGATTGTTCGAGATCAGAGGCGAACGCTTCAAATCTGATAGAACTGCCGATACCACTTCACGAATTCACCGACACCGGCTTCCAGCGTCACCTGCGGGCTGAAGCCCACCCAATCGGCCAGCGCCGAGACATCGGCCCAGGTCTTGACCACGTCACCGGCCTGCATTGGCAAGTAGTTGCGCCGGGCCTGCAGATCCAGGGCTGATTCCAGGCACTCGACGAAATCCAGCAACGCCACCGGCATGCCGCGACCGATGTTGAAGAGCCGGTTGACCCCGGCGACAGAGCCTTCCGGCACCGGAGGCCTTGGGCGCAGTCGGGCGATCCCTTCGACAATGTCGTCGACAAAGGTAAAGTCGCGGTACATCTGCCCCTGGTTGTAGATGTCGATGGGCAGGCCTTTGAGGATGGCGTCGGTAAACTTGAACAGCGCCATGTCCGGGCGACCCCACGGGCCGTAGACGGTAAAGAAGCGCAGGCCACTGGCTTTCAGGCCATACAAATGGCAGTAACTTTCAGCCAGCAGTTCATTGGCGCGCTTGCTGGCGGCGTACAGCGAAACGGGATGATCGACCGGGTCCTCGACACTGAACGGCATCTTGCTGTTGGCGCCGTACACCGAACTGCTCGAGGCGTAGATCAGGTGCTCCGGGCGATGGTGCCGACAGGCTTCGAGCACATTGAGGAAACCCACCAGGTTCGATTGCCCGTAGACATCCGGGTTGTCCAGCGAGTAGCGCACCCCGGCCTGGGCGGCCAGGTGCACCACCTCGGTAAAAGCGTGTTGTTGAAACAGGTTCATCAGGGCAGATTTGTCGACGATGTCCATTTTCCGGAAGCGAAAACCCGGCAGAGTCTCCAGCACCTTGAGGCGTGCGTGCTTGAGTTCCACGTCGTAATAGTCGTTGAGGTTATCGATACCAACGACCTCCTGACCTTCGCGGCACAAGCGCTGCACCGTATGAAAGCCGATGAAACCGGCCGCACCGGTGACCAGGACGGTCATGGGAAACGCGCCGGCGACTGCGCCGCGATCGACGCGAGATGACTGATCCGGACCCTCGTCAACTTCATGTGTAGTCCCTGCTTATGGCTTCATTCGAGCACGGTTGCGTTATGAAGCTTATAAAACAGACACATTTCAGTTTGGATAACGCCTCGCGCCACCTCGAAAAAAATAAAATATCCGGCCGAAAACACCGTGGCTATCTGGCCGATCCGCCATGGGGTTTGTAAAACCGGAACAAACCGATATCCACGGTCCTGATGTATTGCCTGGCCCAATCCGGCTTGACGGTACGATCATGGAAATACAGGGCACCCTGGGTGCGATCCGGCAGTTCCTTGTTCAGGGCCTTGCGCGCGATTTCCTTGGCCATCGCGTAAGGCACTTCCTCCTGGACCGAATCGGATTTACCGTCGCACCACCAGGAAAACTGGCAACTCTTGGTTTCCGAACCCTGCTTGACCACTTTGCACACCGTGTCCGGAAAGCCCTCGTGGCCCAGGCGATTCATGACCACATTGGCCACCGCCTCCATGTCGGCGGCATCCTTGCCCTTGGCTTCCCAGTAAATGGACCGGGCCAGGCAGGTGATCGCATCGTCCAGCGGCGCAGCGCCGGCCGGGTCGACGGCCTGGACTTCTGAAGGGGTAATGGCTTCTGCCTTGGGCGCTGGTGCCGGGTTGTTACTCTCGGCGGCTTTGTGTTCCAGTACCTCGGCCTTGTTCTCGGCCGATTCCTGTTTTTGCACTTGATCCACAGCGGATACCGGGCAGGCAAGCAACGTCAGGGCGAGGCAGGTGGCGATCCAGTCGAAGCGCATGGTCGGTGTCACAGGGTGAGTGGTTCAATTGAGTCTAGTAGTGAAATGATTTCGCCCACCCCACTACACTCTGGATAAATCCGTTGTCTTAGATGGGCCAACTTCGCGCATCATGGGCGCAATCTGCTCAAGGGGGATTTTCATGGGTTTCATTTCATCCGCAATGCGTTTGGCCGGTGTATCACTGGGCCTGGTATTCGCCGCCAACGCCGTCACGGCCGACGAAGCGCAATTGATCGAATCGATCAACGTCTACCGTAGCCAACTGCAGCGCTGTGCCGGCCAGGTCTCCTCTGAGCTGCCGCCGCTGTCGGCCGATCCACGCCTGGTGCTGACCGCCCCGAGCATCGGCAATCTGCAACAGGCCATGGCCACTGCGGGTTATCCCATGAAGAATGTGCAGGCCATCAGCCTGTCCGGGCCTCGCGATGCGGCCTCGGCGATGAAGGCGATTCAGGAGAGCTTTTGTCAGATCGTCCTCGACCCGCAATTCGTCGATGTCGGTGTCAGCCGCCAGGACCGTGAATGGCGCATCGTGGTCGCACGGCCGTTGTTGAGCGCACGCCTGGGCGACGCACAGGCCGAAGGCCAGAAGCTGCTCACCGAACTCAACGCCGCACGCACCCGGCCACGCCAGTGCGGCGCGCAATCCTTCGCCGCCGCGCCACCGCTGGCCTGGAACGCCACCCTGGCCACCGCCGCCGAAGGCAACGCCCGCTCCATGGCCAACAACAACTACTTCGATCACAAAGACCGCGATGGCCGCACCCCGGGCGACCGCGCGGAACTGGCCGGCTACGACTTCCAGCAAATCGGCGAAAACATCGCCGCCGGCCAAGACACCGCGCATAAGGTGGTCGAAGGCTGGCTGGCCAGCCCCGGCCATTGCGCCAACCTGATGAACCCACAGTTCCGCGAACTGGGCGCGGCTTACGCGACCGATCCGAAGAGCGATGCGGGGATTTACTGGACGGCGATGTTTGGGGCGCAGTGAGTGCCATAGCCCCCGAAGCGATTGCTTTGGGGGCTGTTTGTAGTCAACGAATACGTCGAAGAGCGGAGTAACTTTACAAAAAGAAAGATCCTTCAGAAGGAAATTTCTGAAATATGAAAAACCACACATGAAGTCTTGAAATTTCAAAGATCAATAAATATACCTACCCCTTACGATGCCATTTCGAATAACAATTTCGACTTCAAAGCAAGGGACCTATGAAAAACGCAATATCACCTACAAAAAATGAAAACTTTTCTGACTGGTATCAACAAGTGATTATCCAGTCGGAAATGGCTGAGAACTCTCCGGTTCGAGGCTGCATGGTTATCCGCCCTTGGGGGTATGGCATATGGGAGCAGATTCAACGAGAACTTGATAAAAAAATCAAAGACACAGGACATTCAAACGCATATTTCCCACTTTTGATTCCGTTATCCTTTCTTCAAAAAGAAGCCGAGCATGTTGAAGGCTTTGCCAAAGAGTGCGCAGTTGTAACCCATCACCGTCTCGAAAAGTCAGCAGATGGAGCGCTTACTCCCGCAGGAGCACTAGAAGAACCGTTGATCATCAGACCCACCAGTGAAACGGTCATCGGTGCATCCTTTTCACGATGGGTACAAAGTTATCGGGATCTGCCTCTACTTATCAATCAATGGGCGAACGTACTGCGCTGGGAAATGCGCCCTCGGATTTTCCTTCGCTCATCGGAATTCCTATGGCAGGAAGGCCACACCGTTCACGCAACTCATGATGAGGCCTTGGACGAAACGCTAAAGATGTTGGATATCTACGAGCGCTTTACTACCGAGCACCTGGCCATACCGGTAATCAAGGGCGAAAAGTGCTCCTGGGAACGTTTTCCGGGGGCCGTCAGCACCTACACCATTGAAGCAATGATGCAAGACGGCAAGGCCTTGCAAGCTGGTACTTCTCATTTTTTAGGCCAGAACTTCGCACAGAGTTCAGACATCCGCTTCGTGAACAAAGAAGGGATAAAAGAACTGGCATGGACCACGTCTTGGGGAGTATCCACGCGATTGATCGGCGCGATGATAATGGCCCATGGTGACGATGACGGGCTAGTGCTCCCGCCCCTCGTGGCACCGACACAAGTCGTCATTATCCCGATCGTGCGCAACGAACAGCATGCAGATGCCATTCATGAGTACTGCAAAAAACTGCAAAAGCAGATTTGCCGGAAAAAACTGAAGGGGCAAAACCTTCGGGCCAGTGTTGATTGGCGGGACCTGAACAGTGGCGAAAAAAAGTGGTACCACATCAAGCGTGGCGTCCCTGTCCGGGTCGAGATTGGCATAAAGGAACTGGAGCAAAATGGAGTGTCCTATTCCTGTCGAAACAACTCCAAAAACCTTCTAAAACTTGACATTGAAGCTTTCGTTAATAACATCTCGAAAACACTGGCCACACTTCAAAAAAACATGTTGGAGATGGCACAGAAAAAATTGTCCGATAACACCACAACCGTCACTACTCTGGATGAACTCAAAAAACACTTTAAACAGAACGTAAAACTTAACGCTTTTGTTCTCGCCCCCTTCACCGAAGATAAAAAAGTTGAAAAAGCTATCGGAGAGCTTGGAGTAACCGTTCGCTGTATTCCGCTAAAACAACCTAGAGTTTCCGCAACCTGTTTATTCACCGGTCGTAAAACGGACACGTGGGCACTTTATGCAAAGTCATATTGATCGCTGATCACCTACAGCCCCGCTATTGCGGGGCTGTATTGTTTCCAAAGAAACCAACTTGCCGCCTGCTTTGTAAAAAACCACACTGCCTATCCAACAAAATTTATGGTCAGCCCATCTCCTGCAACTTCATGGGCTGTTTTCGGTAAAGCTGGCTTGCGCAAATGTATCCGGGCTCGTTGTGAGCGTTGCTGCAACAACGCCCGACCCTCGATGATCTGTTGCCAGGTTCTCAGTTGGGCCGTTTGCCGTCTACTTCGTACCTGTAGGAGCGAGCTTGCTCGCGATGGACGTCAACGATAACGCGGGCTGTCTGAATGATCGCGTTGTTTAGACGTTTTTCGCGAGCAAGCTCGCTCCTACAGGGAATCGGGGACGCCAGCCAAAACCAGGTCGGCCCGCAGGCCGCCTCGCTTTTGCTTTTGATCTTCTTGCCCCGTCGAGAGGCCGAGCCTGGGCGAGGCACCGAACGTCAGGGGCAAGAGCCCTTGGTTACTTGGGGCTCTTCCAAGTAACCCGCTGTAAAAGCGGAACCGTCAGCGGCCAATACCGCAGAAATGGATATTCACTCAATCCAATCCAATCCATACAAACGTACGCCTCAAACTGAACTGCCCCCCCCTTAACGACTTGCCATCAGTGGCTACTCATCCCGGCCGCATGCATCAACATCCTCAATCCCCCCGCCACCACTCCCAACGCAACCACACTGCCCAACCAGATCACCACCAGCCACCCAAGTCGCTTGTACCAAGGTGCCCGTTCACAAGAATCAATGATAGCCATCGCCAATCCTCACTTTGCCGCGGAACACGTAGTAGCTCCAGACCGTGTACATCAAGATGATCGGCAAAATGAACAACGTCCCGATCAGGATGAACAACTGGCTGGTCGCCGGTAACGCCGCTGCCCACAGGCTGATCGATGGCGGCACGATGTTCGGCCAGATGCTGAACGCCAGGCCGATGTAACCCAGGAACACCAGCATCAAGGTGAAGGCGAACGGCCAATGGGTGTGACGTTGGCGCAGGGTCCTGAGCAAGCCGAACATCGCCAGCAAGGCCAGCGCCGCCAGACCACCGAACACCACCAGGTGCGCATGGGCAAACCAGCGCGTGGCGATTTCCGGATGCAGAATCGGCGTCCACACACAGATCACGCCGATTACCGCCAACAGCAGCCAGGCCAGGGGCCGGGTGAACAGACGCATACGCGATTCCAGTATGCCTTCGGTCTTGACCAGCAACCAGGTGCTGCCGAGCAGCGCATAAGCGACGATCAGACCGACACCGCAGAACAGCGGAAACGGTGCCAGCCAGTCCAGCGAACCGCCGGCGAACTGGCGATCGACCACTGGGATGCCGGCAATGTAAGTGCCGATCACCACGCCCTGGGAAAAGGTCGCCAGCAGCGAACCGCCGAGGATACTTATCATTGTTTTTATTGTTATTTTTCAGTTACTTATAAAACATTAACAGTCATTTAGGCAGCAATTTAATCCATCATAGACCCAGTCGATCAACCGGTTGCCAATAGTGATTGGACGGCCCCTAAAGTTGCTCTTAGCCTGCACTCAACAAATCCGTTATCAGCGCATTTTTTGTAGGAGCGAGCTCTGCTCGCGATGGACTCAAGAGCACCGCGTTCAGCCAACAAGCAGGCGTAATCGTTCACGACCATTGCGAGCAGAGCTCGCTCCTACACAGAACATTCATTCAATGCGTGCCAAGCGAGGGTGCCATGTCAGAACGCGTCTTGATCGATGAATTCTCCCGGCGCGTGGACTATCTGCGGATGTCGGTCACCGACCGCTGCGATTTCCGTTGCGTGTATTGCATGGCCGAGGACATGCAGTTTCTGCCCCGCCAACGGGTGCTGACCCTGGAAGAGATTTATCAACTTGCACAAAGCTTCGTGGCGCTGGGCACCCGCAAGATCCGCCTGACCGGGGGCGAGCCGCTGATCCGTCCCGGCGTGGTGCAGTTGTGCGAGAAGATCGCCGCCCTGCCCGGCCTGCGTGAACTGTGCATGACCACCAACGGTTCGCAGCTGGCCAAATTGGCCGGGCCGTTGTTCGAAGCCGGGGTCAAGCGCCTCAACATCAGCCTCGATTGCCTGGACCCGCAACGTTTTCGCGAACTGACACGCACCGGTGACCTGGCGCAGGTGATCAAGGGCATCGACGCCGCCAACCAAGCCGGATTTCGCAACACCAAGCTCAATTGCGTGGTGATGAAAGGCCGCAACGACCATGAGATCAATGATCTGGTGAGCTTCGCCATCGACCGTAACCTCGACATCTCCTTCATCGAGGAAATGCCATTGGGCACCATCGACGAGCACAGCCGCGCCGAATCGTTTTTCGCAAGTAGCCAGGTCCGCGAACGCATTGCCGAACGCTACACATTGATTGATTCCGCCGAGTCGACCCAAGGACCGTCGCGCTACTGGCGCCTGGCCGAGGCGCCGCAGATTCGCCTGGGGTTCATCTCACCCCACAGCCACAACTTTTGCGGCACCTGCAATCGGGTACGGCTGACCGTGGAGGGACGTCTGCTGCTGTGCCTGGGCAATGAGCACTCCGTGGATCTCAAGGCGGTCTTGCGCAGCCACCCCGGACAGCCCGAGCGCTTGGAAAAAGCCATTATCGAGGCGATGAAACTCAAGCCTTATCGACACAACTTCGAAGTGAACGACGATGTTCAGGTCATTCGCTTCATGAACATGACGGGCGGCTGAAATCCATGATCGTGAGACCCAAACCCAACCTGATCGGCGTGCTGACGTCCCTCAAGGGTTCGATTGCCAAACGCATCGCCTGGCGCAGCCTGATGGTGACGCTGCTCGCCTCGGCCATCGTGCTCATCGAAACCCTGCATCCCAGCTACTTTTCCAAGGTCAGCGCCACGCCCTTCACGCTGCTGGGTTTGTCGCTGTCGATCTTCATGAGCTTTCGCAACAACGCCTGCTACGACCGCTGGTATGAAGCGCGCAAGGCCTGGGGCGATGTGATCGTGGAGATCCGCTCGATGATTCGTGAAACCCTGGTGATCAAGGACACCGCTGAGCGCCACACGATCCTCAGCAACCTCTGCGGCTTCGCCCATGCCCTCAACGCGCGGCTGCGCCAGGAAAACGAAATGGCCGCCAGTGGCGACTGGCTGCACCCGATGCCCAAGGGCAACACCACGGACATCAGCGGGCAGATACTGATGCAGGTCGGTCAACAGTGCTCGTCACTCAACGAATCCGGGGCGATCAACGACTGGCGCTACACGCTCATGGCCAACCATTTGACCAGCCTGACCCATGCCCAGGCCGTCTGTGAACGGATCAAGAACACCCCGCTACCCTTCCCCTACACCTTGCTCCTGCACCGCACCATCTACCTGTTCTGCATCCTCTTACCCTTTGCCATGGCCGAACCCCTGGGCTGGCTGACACCGATTTTCACCGCGATTGTCAGCTACACCTTTTTCGGACTGGATGCGATTGCCGATGAACTGGAAGACCCCTTCGGCCGCGACGAAAACGACCTGCCCACCGATGCCATCGTGCGCAATATCGAGCGCGATGTGCTGGCGGCCCTGGGTGTGACGGAACTGCCACCGCAACTGGAGCCGGTGGATTTTGTGTTGAACTGAGTCTCAGGAAATACACAAAAACTGTGGAAGCGAGCCTGCTCGCGATAGCGGTCTGCCTGCCAATATCTCTATTGGATTTGCCGGCCTCATCGCGAGCAAGCTCGCTGAATGGAATAAACCGCGCCGTATCGCCAACTTCCAGCGTGCAGCCTTCCGGCACTTCCACCAGCCCATCGGCCCAGGATGCGCCCAGCAATACGCCGGAACTCTGGTTCGGATGGATTCTCCTGCATCTCCACGCCGTTGGCACCCGGCGGAACCGGGGGCGTGACCGGCAAATACCTGTTGCGACACGGTCAGCGGTGCCCCGTCCCAACCATCGACATTCAGGGCATAGCCGTCCATGGCGCTGCTCGGCCACGGCGGAAGATCGAGGGTCGCCACCAGGTCATTGGCCAACACCCTTTGCCGTGCGGCACTGAGCGGCACCGTTTCACTGTCTTCAATCCACTGTGCCTCGGCCATTGTCAGCAACCGTTCGATGGCATCCTCCACCGGCATCAACGGTGAATAGCTCATCCGCGCGTCCCGCAAGTTTGCATTGGCTTGAGGTGCGGTACGAAATTGCACGGCCGGTGGCGCGCGTCGAGCTGCTGCCCGTGATCAGCACCACCTGGATGCCGTCGTCGGCAATCCAGTTCGCTACCTGCGCGCGGATCTTGTACAGGTCGTCCTTGAGCAGGTTGCGCTCGCTGAGGGTATGACCGGCTTCCAGCAATCGACTGATGAGTAATTGGCCGGAGGTGTCATTGGCATATTCACGGGTATCGCTAACAGTCAACACGGCAATATTCAGGGGTATAAACAATGCATCCGGTTTGACGCCCATGGGGTTCTCAGGCAGATATTGATTAAATGACTTCCGGAGACTCATTCGATAATTCAAGCCGTGTCTAATCACTCTAACCAACCAGACTATCGAGCCAATCTATCAATATAAAAAGACCGGAAACAACAGCAATGATAGAGCCCGTCGATAACACCTTAGATCGCAGTGATTGGATGCACACCGAAGACAATGAGGTCGTCTCGGCTCACGATTTCTGCCTCGTCTTGTGTCTTGCGCACCTGAGTCAATACTTAACCCTTCTCGCCCCCGCCAGCAGGTGCCGTCATGGACATCAAACAACTCAAGTTCCTGATTGCCCTGGAGCAGACCCGCCACTTCGGCCAGGCGGCCGCGCGCTGCCACCTCACCCAGCCAACGCTGTCGATGCGCCTGCGCAACCTGGAGGATGAACTGGACCTGGTGCTGGTCACCCGAGGCCAGCGCTTCGAGGGTTTTACCGAGGTCGGCGAGACCCGCGTCGGCCTGCTGTACGATAATCGCCACTTCCATTTCGACGGCACGCAAATGAACTGGGAGGAAGCCGCCGAACTGGCGCTGGGGATGCGCAGCAACGGCATGCACTACCGCAAATCCATCGACCTGAGCTTTCGCAGCCGCGGACTGGACCCGCAGCCGATCCTGGAAAGCGATTCGACTTACCAGTTGCTGCAGGCGATTCACGAGGGTTTCTGCTGCGCGATCATGCCGCTGGACAGTGGACTGGAAGAGCCCATCGAAGCCCGTTACCGCGAGCAGCTCAACCTGGGCGGTGAAAAACTGCCCCTGACCGACAGCCTCAAGACCATCGAGGACGTGCGTCGACTGCAGATGCAGCCGTCGAGCGCTGGGCAGATAGGCCGCATGAGGCGGCTATGCAACGCGCTCCGGCCTGGCTACAGTCATCGGCTCAAAGCTTTTCTGCACAAGGAGTTTCCGCTTGAGCCCCACGCCCTCCCCGATCACGCAACAGGATGTACTGCAACCCCGGTCCATCAGCCTGCGCGAAGCCTTCCTGTTCTGGCTCAAGCTTGGTTTCATCAGTTTCGGCGGGCCGGCGGGGCAGATTTCGATCATGCATCAGGAGCTGGTCGAACGCCGGCGCTGGATCTCCGAGCGGCGCTTTCTGCATGCCCTCAACTATTGCATGTTGCTGCCCGGGCCTGAGGCTCAGCAGTTGGCGACCTACATCGGCTGGCTGATGCACCGGACCTGGGGCGGTGTGATCGCTGGCGTGCTGTTCGTATTGCCTTCGCTGTTCATCCTGATTGCGCTGTCCTGGGTGTACATCGCCTTTGGTGACGTGCCCGTGGTCGCCGGACTGTTCTACGGGATCAAGCCTGCGGTCACGGCAATCGTGGTGCAGGCGGCTCACCGGATCGGCTCGAGGGCGCTGAAGAACGGCTGGTTATGGGGCATCGCCGCCGCGTCCTTCATGGCCATCTTCGTGGTCAACGTGCCGTTTCCGTTGATCGTGCTCGGCGCGGCGGTCATCGGTTATTTCGGCGGGCGACTGGCACCGGAAAAATTCAGGACCGGTGGCCACAGCGCTGCGAAACGCTCCTACGGCCCGGCAGTGATCGACGACGACACCCCACCCCCCGGACACGCCCGCTTCAGTGGCTGGAAACTGGCGCGCCTGGCTGTGATCGGTGCGATCTTGTGGACGCTGCCCATGGCCATGCTCACCGCACTGTTCGGCTGGGAAGGCACGCTGACCCAGATGGCCTGGTTCTTCACCAAGGCCGCGCTGCTGACCTTTGGCGGCGCCTACGCGGTGTTACCGTACGTCTACCAGGGCGCGGTCGGCCACTACGGATGGCTGACGCCGACGCAGATGATCGACGGCCTGGCGCTCGGTGAAACCACGCCAGGTCCGTTGATCATGGTTGTCGCCTTCGTCGGTTTTATCGGCGCCTACGTGCATCAGGTCTTTGGCCCGGATCAGGCCTTCGTTGCCGGCGCCATCGCCGCGACGCTGGTGACCTGGTTCACCTTCCTGCCCTCGTTCCTGTTCATCCTCGCCGGCGGGCCGCTGGTGGAATCGACGCACAACGAACTCAAGTTCACCGCGCCACTGACGGCCATTACGGCCGCCGTGGTGGGCGTGATTCTCAACCTGGCCTGTTTCTTTGCCTACCACGTGCTGTGGCCCAAAGGCTTCGAAGGAGCACTGGACTGGCCTTCGCTGCTGATCGCGATAGTCGCGGGCGTTGCATTGCTTGGATTCAAACGCGGGGTGATCGAGGTGTTGATCGGCTGCGGGTTGATCGGCCTGGGTGTGCACCTGATGTTCTGAATCAAACATTTACACGCGCCGCAATCCTCCCTAGTATCCAGCCATCCCCCGGATGGCTTGTGCTACTGGCCACCGACGATTTCCGCAGCCGGAAACCTGCGCCATGCGTACTTTGCCGTCAGAACAGCACCTGCTGAACCTCTCGATCCAGGCCTCCTCGCTGCTGGCCGTGGACGGCATTGCATGAAGCGCATCGTCAACCTGCCCATGGCCCTGCGCCGCTCCAAACTGCGTCACTCCGCACGTCCGCCGGATAGCGCCCTGCCCGCCTGACCGGCGAGCCCCCTCCTTTCGCTATCCCTGCGTTTGCTCAGCGTATGCAATACCTGTGGGAGCGAGCTTGCTCGCGATAGCGGAGTGTCATTCGACATCAACGGTGAATGACACTCTGCTATCGCGAGCAGACTCGCTCCTACAGGTTGCGCACTTCGACTGACCGGCATTGAGCTTCTCCCCATTCTGCCTGGACACCGACATGACTCAACGTTGCAATTCCTACTACACCGCCACCCTTAACCAAGACACCGATTACCCGACGCTGCAAGGCCGGCACCGGGTTGACGTGGTGATCATCGGCGGCGGTTTCACTGGTGTGGCCACTGCCGTCGAGCTGGCGGAAAAAGGCCTGAAGGTCGCCATCGTCGAAAGCCACAAGATCGGCTGGGGCGCCACCGGGCGCAACGGCGGCCAGGTCACCGGCAGCCTGTCGGGCGATGAAGCCATGCGCAAACAGATGCGCCGCACCCTTGGTGATGAAGTTGATGATTTCATCTGGAACCTGCGCTGGCGCGGGCACCAGATCATCCGGCAGCGCGTGGAAAAATACGGCATCGCCTGCGACCTCAAGCACGGCCACCTGCATGCGGCGTACAAACCCGCGCACATGGCCGGCTTGCGCAAGGATTACGATGAGGCGGTGCACCGTGGCATGGGCAACGAGGTCAGCCTGCTCGACCGCAGCCAGGTGCGCGACCTGCTGCAAAGCGACCTCTACCACGGCGCGATCAAGAACACCCGCAACATGCACCTGCACCCGCTCAACCTGTGCATCGGCGAGGCCCGCGCAGCCGAAAGCCTCGGTGCGTTGATCTTCGAGAACAGCGAAGTACTGGAGATCATCCATGGGGACACGCCTGGAGTGCGCACCGCCCACGGACACATCGACGCCAACCAGGTGCTGCTGGCCGGCGACGTCTACCACAAACTGGAACCGGGCAAGCTCAAGGGCAAGATTTTCCCGGCCATGGGCGGCATCGTCACCACTGCGCCGCTGGGCGATCTGGCCAGGCAGATCAACCCCGAAGACCTTGCGGTCTATGACTGCCGCTTCGTGCTCGACTACTACCGCCTCACCGCTGACGGTCGCCTGTTGTTCGGGGGCGGCGCCAACTACAGCGGCAAGGATTCGCGGGACATCGCCGCCGAGCTGCGTCCGTGCATCGAGCAGACCTTCCCGGCGCTCAAAGGCGTGGCCATCGATTACCAGTGGAGCTGCGCGATGGGCATCGTGATCAACCGCATCCCACAACTGGGCAAGCTGTCGGACAACGTCTGGTATTGCCAGGGCTACTCCGGCCACGGCATCGCCACCACCCACATCATGGGTGAAATCATGGGCCGGGCGATCACCGGGCAGCTGGAACAGTTCGACACCTTCGCCGCCTGCCAGCACATCCGCGTGCCCATGGGCGACCTGCTCGGCAACCCGATGCTCGCTGCCGGCATGTGGTACTACCAGATGCTTGAGCGATTGCGCTGAGCCGTTCGCTGAGCATTCAGCATTGGTGTTGTTTTTGCTGGCCCCATCGCGGGCAAGCCCGCGATGGGGCCGGTACATTCAATACATCTAACAGCAAATAACACTCAAGCCTGCGCCTGCACCACCTCGACCCCCAACGCCCGGTAGTCCTCGACACTGCCTGACGCCACATGCTGCTCGGTGATCAGCGTGTGCACGCGCTGACAAGGTGCGACGACAAAGGGTTCCACCGCCCCGAGCTTGTCCGCCGTGGTGACGGCAATCACGTGGGAAGCACAGTCGAGCATCGCCTGTTTCACCGGCACTTCATCAAAATGCAGTGAGCTCAAGCCCACCTGCGGGTGTATCGCGCAAACCCCGGTAAACAGCAGATCGGCCTTGATGCCCGCCAGCAGCCGCAGGGTCTCGTGGCCGCTGGCCGACATCGTCGCCGGGTTGAGCTGGCCGCCCGCCAGAATCACCTTGATGCCTTTGTATTCGGACAAGGTGATGGCCGTCATCGGCGACGCGGTGATCGCGGTAATGGCGATGTCCGCCGGCAGCGAACGCGCGATCTGCAAGGTGGTAGTGCCGGAATCGAACACCACGATCTGACCGTCTTGCACCTGTCGTGCAGCCAATTGCGCCAGATGGGTTTTCACCTCATCGGTTTCACTGATCCGGGTGAAATAGTCCTTGCCCGTGTCCTTGGGACGCGGCAACGCCCCGCCGTGTACCCGCTGCACCAGGCCGACACTGGCCAGTTCCGCCAGGTCCCGGCGGATGGTGTCTTCGGACACCGCGAAATGCTGGCTCAACTCCGAGGCCATGACCTTGCCGTCTCGTTCGAGGATCAACAGGATTTTTTGCCGGCGTACGGATGGAAGTTCGGCAGCGGAATGGTTGTCGTGCATGTTTTTGCTCGGTTATGCGTGTAATTGCGCGTTTCAGCGAGATTAGCCAAAGCGCCGGACAAACACAAACGGGCGGCCGGGCAAACACCTCCAAGTATCATTTTTTTCGATCTTTCAAATCATTACGCCGAATTTTTTATTTTGCTGTGACCTGTTCAAGATGGCGCCGTCACTCATGTTTCGGATGGAAACCTCATGAATATCAATTTTGCTTTTGCGTGCATGATCGTGGTCTCGTTCACGATTGCGCTGGTTCACGCCTGACCGACAGGTCTGAGACGTCAAGTTGTGCAAGGTCGCGGTAAAACGCCTGACAGATCAGGAATATGCTCTATAACCAGTGGTGACACGATTTCCGATCAGGGGAACTGGAAGGCTCCCTCGGAAGTTGCTCTCTAAAAAGCCGCGGACAAATGAGTGCCCGCCAGGAGACACCACCCATGAAAGCTCTGAAAATCGCCGCCAGCGATGGCACCTCCGAATGTTTCCTGAACACCCGGGAGGTGGTCCCGCTCAGTCAAACCGACTTCACCGACGTCGCCGTGGCTGTGGTTTCGGTCAATGACGTGCTGGCCGGATGCCTCGACACCATTCAGCGCACCGGTTTTGATATTCCGATTTTCCTGGTGCCGTCCCCCGGCACCAGCACCCGACCCCGGGAAGTCTACAAACATCTCAATGACGTGCTGCTGCAAGTGAACGGCATCTTCGACCTGTCGCCCAGCAACGTCGAATACCACGGCAACCAACTGGAGACCGCCGCCAAGGCCTACGAAGAAAGCCTGCTACCACCCTTCTTCGATGCGCTCAAACACTACACCGAGGCGGCCAACGCGACCTTTGCCTGCCCCGGCCACCAGGGCGGCCAGTTCTTTCGCAAGCATCCGGCCGGCCGGCAGTTCTTCGATTTCTTCGGCGAGACGCTGTTTCGCGCCGACATGTGCAACGCCGACGTCAAACTCGGCGACCTGCTGATCCACGAAGGCCCGGCGCTGCTGGCGCAGAAACACGCCGCGCAGGTGTTCAACGCCGACAAGACCTACTTCGTGCTCAACGGCACTTCGGCGTCGAACAAGGTGGTGACCAACGCCCTGTTGACCCCCGGCGATCTGGTGCTGTTCGACCGCAACAACCACAAATCCAACCACCAGGGCGCGCTGTTGCAGGCCGGCGCCACGCCGGTGTATCTGGAAACCGCGCGCAACCCCTACGGCTTCATCGGCGGCATCGACGCCCACTGTTTCGACGAAGACTATCTGCGCGAACTGATCGCCGAAGTCGCCCCGGACAAGGCGCAACTGCCACGGCCGTTCCGCTTGGCGATCATTCAACTGGGCACCTATGACGGCACCGTCTACAACGCCCGGCAAGTCGTCGACCGCATCGGCAAGCTGTGTGACTACATCCTGTTCGACTCGGCGTGGGTCGGCTACGAGCAGTTCATCCCGATGATGAAAGACTGCTCGCCGCTGTTGCTCGACCTCAACGAGAACGACCCGGGCATCTTCGTCACCCAGTCGGTGCACAAACAGCAGGCCGGTTTTTCCCAGGCCTCCCAGGTGCACAAGAAGGACCGCCACATCAAAGGCCAGGCGCGCTATTGCAACCATCACCGGCTCAACAACGCGTTCATGGCCCAGGCGTCCACCAGCCCCTTCTACCCGCTGTTCGCCTCGCTGGATGTGAATGCGCGCATTCACTCGGGCCGCAGTGGCCTGCGGTTGTGGGAAGACTGCGTGAAGTTCGGCATCGAGGCGCGCAAGTTGATCCTCGAAGCCTGCACCATGGTCCGACCGTTCGTGCCGGATACCATTGAAGGGCGCGCCTGGGAAGACTATCCAACCGAAGACATTGCCAATGACATCCGCTTCTTCGAGTTCCATCCCAAGGACCGCTGGCACGCCTTTGCCGGCTACGCCGAGAAGCAGTACTTCATCGACCCGTGCAAGTTGCTGTTCACCACGCCGGGCATCGACCCGGTGGATGGCAGCTACACCGACTTCGGCATTCACGCCGGCATCCTGGCCAACTTCCTGCGCGAGAACGGCATCGTTCCGGAGAAATGCGACCTCAACTCCATCCTGTTCCTGCTCACCCCGGCCGAAGACTGGGCGAAGATGACCCACCTGGCCGCGCAGATCGCCCGCTTCGAACGCTTCATCAGCGATGACGCGCCGATGAGCCGGGTGCTGCCAGCCATCTACGCGCAGCACCAGGAGCGCTATCGCAACTACACCATTCGCCAGCTCTGCCAGGAAATGCACGACCTGTACCGCCACCACAATGTGCAGCAATTGCAGAAGGACATGTTCCGCAAGGAACACTTCCCGAAAAAGGCCATGAACCCGCAGCAAGCGCAAATCGAGTACATCCGCGGCAACGTCGAACTGGTGGCGTTGGCGGACGCCGACGGGCGCATTGCGGCCGAAGGAGCGTTACCTTATCCGCCAGGGGTGCTGTGCGTTGTGCCAGGTGAAATCTGGGGAGGCGCGGTGCTCAAGTACTTCCTGGCGTTGGAGGAAGGCATTAACCGCTTGCCCGGGTTCACGCCGGAGCTGCAGGGCGTGTACCTGAAGCAGGAAGGCGGTCGTACCCGGGCGTATGGGTACGTGATCAAGGCCTGACCCCGCTGCAAGCGTTGCCGCCGCTCGAGCCTGCGGCAGCGCCTGCTTTTGCATCGATTCCCACGCTTATGCAGGACGCGCGCCCAGCGTCTCTTGCTCACAAGCTCCCGCCTGGGGCAGCAGACTGATTTCGACGCGTCGGTTGGCCGCGCGCCCGGACTCGCTGTCATTGCTGGTGACCGGCTGGCTGGCGGCAAAGCCCTGGACCGCAAAACAACTGTCGGGGATGTCGCCCATGCGTTGCATCCAGTCACGTACAGCAGAGGCACGCGCGTGGGACAGCTGGAAATTCTGCTGCGGGTTACCACGGCCATCCGTATGCCCTCCAATGACGATCAGCCAACCGGGCTGGGCCTTGATGTCGACCAGGGCTCTGATCAGGATCTTGGTCGAGCCCGGCTTTAGCTCGGCGCTACCGGCGTCGAACAGCGACAGGCTGTCCAGGCGCACGGGCCCGACAAACGTTGGTGCTGGCTCAAACAGCTGCGTAAAACGCTGCTCGACTGCACCGGTGGTGCCCAACCACCAAGCGCCGCTGGCCAGGCCAAGCATGGCGGCCGCGGCGCACAGCCACCGGGCAACGCGACGCTTCGCCGGCTGCATCTCAGGCATAGGGTTGGCTGGCAAAATCACCATGGGCATCAACAACGCCGATGCCGGTTCCCTCGGTGGCAGCGATAGGGTACCGAGCGAAACGCTGCTGCGCTGCGTACGCTGGACCAGGCTTTCGATCTGCTGGCGCAGGGCGTGCAAGGCGACCAGAGGGGGTTGCAGTTGTTGCTCCAGACGCTGCTGCAAACGCGCCAGTTCGGTGTCCAGCTGAAGCAACGTCGGGAAGTTTTGCGCGCCCAGCGCCCTGTTGCGCAGCAACGACTGCCATTGCACGAACAGCCAGGTCAGGATATCCAGGCGAACCGACGCCATGGGCGGCCAACAGGCCGACCATTGGCAGCACAGCGTTTCGATCAGCGCCACCCCCTGCACCATGCCTTCCAGGCCGTTGCGCTGGCTACGCGCCAAGGCAAACGCGACCGCCGTTTGCAGGTCCGCCCCGTTCTGCTCGAACAACGTCAGGCACCACTGCTCCACCTTGGCCCAGTCCACGTCGGGACAGGCCGGATGACTCAGTTTCGCCAACTCTTCGCGCAGTGCCACGAACTCACCGAAACCGCGCGGATCACCGCCCAACCGAATACGCATTTCAAATAACACCGTCAGCCTCCCTTGCCTAACAGGTTCACGTTTACGACAACCATTGCTGTCGTTTCAAATGTCGCACCAGGACTTTGCCTTCCAGTGCCATGGTGGTGCCGAAGGTGACCTGCTCGCCACTTTTGAGCAGCGCGTCGAGGCTGTACTCCAGATGACCCGGCAGAGTCTGCTCGAGCAGCTCGATGTGCACTGTCGCCAGGCGCGGCTCGTACTTGATCAAGGTGTCCTGCATGGTCCCCATCAGCCCATGGGCCGAGCCAGGCAAGCCTTGCAGGATCTGGCCCATGTCGGGAAGGCCGTAATCGGGCAGGTGTGCGAGCGCACCGGCCCGGCTGTTGAGGATGCGTTGCAGGTTATCCAGTACCGACAGCGTGTGCTGGTCCTCTTCGCTGACCTGATGCAGGTCCAGGTCACCGTCGAAGTTCTGCAACAGCGTTTCATAAAGCGAAGGATTCAATTCGGTCATCGGTTACTCCCGGGACAACACGCGCAAGGTCAATCGGTTGTCCCCCAATTCTATGATTCGTGCCCGTTCCGGGTCGAGGTCATCGCGGGTCAAGATCAGGCGCCAGGTATTCATCTGCGTATCGGGGTCGCGGAACAGTGCCACCACAGAGACGAAGCGCGCGTCCTTGTCCAACGGCACACTCAGTTGCGCGCCCTCGCCCGGTTTGATCACCAATGCCCGGGTGTCCAGTAATTCGCCGCCAAGCACTTGCTCGTCACTGCCGAGCAAGCTGTCGTAGGAGGCCCTCTCCAGCGCTTTGCTTTCGCTCAGTTGGTAGACCCGCACCAGCGTCGGGACCGACATTGCATTCATGTCCCTGGCATCGGTATTGATCGCGCTGCGGGCTCTGAAGTCCAGGTGCAGGGTTTTCACCTGCTTGTAGAAAATCGAGCGGGTGGCGGATGCTGTGCTGTCTGTGACTGACTGAGTCGCCCCGCAACCGGCGAGCAGTACAGCCAGCGTGGCCAGCATCAATGAATTACCAACGGTACGCGACATGCTGTGTTTCCCTGTTCCGAGTGTTCTTCGACAGGCCTTGATAGCGGCCCAGATTGATAGTGATCGTGTCGTGCTCCGCGCCCTGCCAGGTATCACCGCCCGAGCCCAGCATGCCGGTCATCCCCAACAGGATTGGCGCCCGCCCCAACACCGGTTGCGGCAGGCTGCGCACGGGCAGCGATAGCTGCAGCTTCGCGGTGCAACGCCAGCCCAGGTACACCCGCAGCAGCACCAGCAGATCGTTGTACAACTGGCCATCGGGCAACCAGCCGCGTGCCTCGTCCTGATCCCGGGTGAACAACGCCAGATGCAACTGGCTATTGGCGTCGTATCCGCTACTCCCCAGCGGGGTGCCCTGGGACAGACTCACTGGATGGTTCGCGGACAAGCTCGCCGGCTGCGCCAAGGGAATTTTCTGCGGCCAGTGCGGCGTGATCATGGCTTGGGTCCCGGGTGCGAGCAGCGTCACCAACGCAGTGATGCCTTCGGCGTTACGGGTGGGCATACGCATCACACTGAGCAGCGCAAGAAACCGTGAAACCGGTGTGGCGATGCGCTTGGCCGTGCCGGGAATCCCCAGCCCGACCAGGCCTAGCAGGCACTGTGAGGTCACATCGCTCCCGCCCGCTTCGAAGGTGGCCGGGTACGAATACTTGCGCCAGATCCGGTAGAACTGGGTGAAGATCCGGTGGTTGAAAATATCGAGGAAGGCTTGCAGCGCTTCATGCCCCTCGCGGCGCTGGGCAATATCGTCGACAAACGCCGTCGGTAACGGCGAGTCCACACCGTACAACCCCAACAGGCGCGTACGCACCGTCGCCGGGCGCAGCGGTTGATTGGCGTCGGTTTCGATGGCCTTCAGTTCACTGGCGGGAAATCCCATGCCGGGGTCGGGACGAAACCGTACCGGGTCATCCGCCGGGTGGTTCGTGCTTCCCAGTGGCGGGTGATCCGGCAGGGCCTGTTCGAGCAACTGGCAGAAACGATACAGATTGGCCTCGGCCACACGCCCGTCCAGCGCCTCGAGCAATCCGCTGGCTTTCAGCCGGGAATACGCTGACTGTGGTTCTCGTTCCATCGCAGGCACTTTCCAGTAGGTTGAAGGATCAGCGTGAGCTGGTTGAACAGGTGAATGTCGGCGTACAGCGCGAAGAAGCGATGGAGCATTTCGCCGAACAGGCTGATGTCGCCTTCGCCGGAAAACCCATTGGCGTCAAGGGTCACTTCGATGTCCACGCCACGCAGCAGAAAACCTTTTTCGAAACGCTGCACCAGGTGATGCTTGACCTCGACGATGGCCGCCAGGCGTCGACGGTTCAGTTCGCTGTCCGTCCAGTCGTAAAGCGCCAGGGTGCCGCGCAGAACTTCGGCGTTATCGAGCATCGGCAGGAAATTCGAGCCCAGGTGACTGAGCACCCGCCAGTGGAAACGGTCCCGGTTCGGCGGATAGCACGGCAAGGTCGGGGCGCTCAGATTGCGCACCCGCAATCCGTTCTGGACACCATTGACCAGCGTATCGAGCAAAGTGCTTTGCAACGCCTTGCGCGGCAGTTGGCCGTGGGTACCGGTCAATTGCAAAGACAGACTCTGGCTCTCCTGCAACTGATCCTGCTCAAAGCCGTCGCCACCCAGGATCAGCCAGGTATCGTGCAGGCCATTGGCGCCACGCTTGAGGCGCGTATGGAAGTAACGCTCGGGCGCCTCGTCGCGCAACATTCCGCCCTTGTGGCGAAAACTGCTGAACGGTACATAGTCATGGCGCTCGGCAGTCTTCGATACGGTGACCCGATCCACCGAGTAGATTTCGGTATGGCCGTCCTGCAAGCGCATGGCGCGCAACAGGTAGTCGGTCTGCAACGGATCCAGCGCCATCGGATCGGCTTCCAGGCTGAACAGATTGATCACCGGCACCGCATGCAGGCGAATGTGTTCGGCACTCAGGTTGAACGCTGGCGGCCACGCTTCACGCAGGACCACCTCCAGTTCGAGCCAAGGCATGCCCGGTGTGATGCTTACCTGGTCCAAGCCATGGAGAGTCACGAACATGAATTTCTCGCGGAAGGTGAAATATTCCAGCAGCAACTGATAGCCGCTGAACGCGCTGTCGCCCTTGGGCCACAAGCGGTCCTCATCGGCAAAGCCCTTGGGCGCGAAATGGCCAGCCAGCGGATAGCGCGACGCCTCCCCCGGCAAGCGCACATACAAAGCCTGGGCATTGAGGGTCAGTGCCTGATGCAGCGCGCTAGCCAACGGCGCATCGGCATTCAGATACAGCGGCAGGCGACTCAGGTCGACCTCGCTCCAGTCGCTCAAGGCGCCAAGGGCAAAACGCAGGCGCAGGATCGAGCGTCCGTCGGGCTCGTGGGCCAGGCGCACCGACTCCAGGTCGATGGGTTGCAGCATCAGGTCCTGGGTGGTGGTGTAGCGGCAACGGGTGCGTTGCGGCCCGATGGGCTGCGACAGCACTTCAAAGCCGGCCGCGATCACCTCGCTGCGCTTCATCTGTGCCAGTTCAGGCGCCAGTTCGACAATGGACAGCGATGGAATAGTGCGCAGGTAATGCGGCCACAACAGGCTGACCAGACCTTCGGTCAGCTCCGGCAAATCGTCGTCGAGCTTCTCGCGCAAGCGCCCCATCAAGAAGGCAAAGCCTTCGAACAGGCGTTCCACATAGGGATCGCGCGCACCCGGTTTGTCCAGGTTCAACTGCGCCGCCCGATCCGGAAAAGCTTGCGCAAACTCCTGGCCGGCTTCGCGCAGGTAGCGCATCTCGGCGTCGAAATAACGCAGTGTCAAATTGTCCATGCTCTAAAAAAATCCTGATAAATGAGGTTCAACCGCACAGCACCGCGGCGCGTACCGGATCAATGGCGACCAGCGCCGCGAGCAACGCCTCCATGCGCCGACCCAGCGTGGTCTTGTCGGCATCACTGCGCTGCGCCTTCAAGCGCGTCAGCTTCAGCAGGCGTGCCTTGACTTCGAAATTCAGCTCCGGCTCCCAGTCCGCCAACGCCTGGCGCTGGGCCGTGGCATCCAGTTCACCCAGCAGATGCATGGCCAGGTCGCTCTTGCCACATTGCTCGGCCACTCGCGCCATCAGCAGGCGCAGCAGCCAGCGCTGGCGTCCGGTGTGGATGCCGGGGCGGGCGGCCAGCCAGGCCAGCGCATGCTCGACGCCGTCGCTGTCGGCCTGCGCCAGCGCCTCGGCCTCCAGGGACAGAATCTCTACATCGGCAAACACCGCAGGCGGGGCCGATGCGGGCAGCCACTGCCGAGACTGATTGCCGCTGACGTGCTGACTGATCCACTCGCGGGTCGTCTCGTCGGCGAAAGGCGTACCGTCGCTCCAGCTCAACACTTCCACCCCCGGCAAACGCTCGAGGAACATGCCCAGGTCGCGCTTGACGATGTCAGCCCAACCGTCCTGTGGCGCCGGTTGTTTGCTCAGGGCCTGGACCAGATACCACTGCAGGTCCAGCCAGAAATGGTTGACGCCCTCGGCGAACGTCCGCTCGACCTGATCGAGCAATTCGCTCCAGCTCTGTTGCAGATACAGGCGTTTGAGTTGTGCCCTGGATTCGCCTCGGGGCGGTGCCAGGCGCGTCATGCCGCTGGCGTCCTGGAGTGGTGCCTGGTGCAAGGTATCCCAACGCAGGCTCTTCATCAGGTGGTGCGCCGCCAGCCAGCCTTGTGGCTGGTCGCGCAGGTAACTGGCGAGGGCCCGTCCACTGTCCAGCAGATCGCGCCCGGACTTGATGACCGGGGCGCCCGGTGCGCAAGTCTGGCTACTGGACTCATGACTGGCACTGTTCTGCGGTACCACGGCATCCACCCCGCCGGACTGCGCCAATCGCGCAGACAATGCCCCATACAGCGCGCCCAGTTGCGGCCGTTGATCCGGCGGCCAGGCTTCCAGCCCACGCTCCAGCCAGGCCAGCGCCGCCACCGTGCGCTCCGCCTCGGCCTTGACCACTTCCGGGTACAGCGAAAGGCTGTCCAGCACCTTGCTACTGGCCAACCACTCCAGGGCCATCTTGCGGCTATTGGACCGCGTGGGCAGCACGTCGCTGGCGTAACGCTCTACCAGCGCGGCCAGCAGACTCAGGCCATCGGCCAACCCCGTCTCACCCTCCTTCTGCAGCCGCGCCCACAGGTAATAAGTGGCGACGCGCAGATCCTTGCAGCGCTGGCTGATCAGCTTCTGCGCCAGCTGGATCACCTCGTCGACATCCGCGCCAGAGAGCTTGTTGACCTCTTCACGCATGTACTGGAAATCATCGTCGTACCCCGGATCCTCGCCGACCGGAGACTGCGTGCTGATGGGTTGCAACCAGGATTGCCAGTGATCGGCTTCGGTGCGGGCAAGTGACAGAGGATCACGTTCGCCCAGGCAGCGGGTGATCAATTTGAGCAGGCTCATGGGTAACTCCCGTTCTGCGCATAGGGCTGCGCGTCTGTGCCCTCGCCGAGAAAGATCTGCGCCGGCAGCTTGAAGTCGCGCAGCTTGAGCAACGCCAGCGGCCCCGCGCCGAGTTCGGTGCGCAGGTGCCAGGTCAAATCCAGGCCATCTGGGGCCTTGAGCTGCATGCGGTATTGGCTGTCGCTGTCGTTCAGCGCAGTGACCCGGGCTTGTTCGAGCAGGCGGATCAGGCCCCAGGTGCCTTCGTAATCGCCGAACAGGCGTTCGTTGGCGTGCACGCTGATCCAGCTCAGACGGGTGCCCGGGTGATGGCTGAAGCCCGGCCAGCTGAAGCGTTGCCAGCTTTCCTTCTGGTTGAAGTACTCATGTTTCTCGCCATTGAGGATGAAGGTGGTTTGCACCACGTCGCGCACCGGTTTGCCCCGCAGCTCGAAGCTCAAGCCCATGCCGCCATCGGTGTAGAGCACGTCGGCGAGGTGGCTGAGCTGGTTGATCGCGCTCAGGAACTGCGGGTTGAAGTGCAGGCCCTGGCTGTGCCGGGTATCGGCCACCCAGCGACTGCCTTCCTTGCGCAGCACGCCGCCCAGTTGCTGTTGCAGAAACTGCTCGATGCGCCCGGAGTCGGCGCGGATCATCTGCCCGAGCATCGGCAGCGAGGCATCGCTGGCGGTGGCGGCAAAGGGGTAGCGACCGGTGAAGGCACTGTGCCAGTCGCGCACGATCGCCCGTTGCCACTGGCTGTTGAGCCCCGCCGCCGACGGTTGCAGCACCCGTTGCCAGGCCTGCTCCAGCGGCTGCACGAACAGCGTCTGGCCGATCCCGTCCCACTCGGCGCCGAGGCTGGCGGCGAGCAGGCTGCCGTAGGCCTGGGTGTCGGTGAGGTCGACGTTGTGGCCCTGGAACACGCTTTGCGCCAGGGCCTGGGTCATCGCCTGCGGGTTCGGCGCGTTGCTCACTTGTTGCAGCTTCAGGCGCACCCGCGTGACGCGGTTGAGTAAGGCTTGCAGACTGAGGCGCTCGCTATTGTTCTCGGCGTCCTTACCCAGCAGGCTCAGCAACGGCCCGAACGTGGCGTCCAGCGGACCGCCGGTGCCGGGCACGGATTGATCGATCGCAGGCACCTTGTCCTGAGCGAGCAATTGCTGCGCGGACTGCAGCAACGAATCAGCCAGGGCCCGGCCACGGACACCGGCTTGGCCCTGGTAGGCCAGGGTGTTCATCAGGGCGATCAGCGGCGACTGGCGCACGTCGCTCATCAGCGCCAATTGGTCGATCACCTCGCCCAGGCTGTCGACCGGTTGCCAGCGCAGGCGGTTGAGGAAGTCCAGCCAGGCGTTGGCGTAGTCCTGGAAGTAACGCTCGGTCAGACGCTCGCGCAGTTGCTCCGGGCTCAACTCGGCAGCGAGGCTGGCGGGATTGTCGCTGAGCACCCAATCGATCTCTTCGCGGCGCGCCTCGGCGATGGCGTCGATGGCCGGCCGCACCTGGCCTTCCCAGGCCTGGCGGGTGAACACGCCTGGGACTTCGGCCGAAGTGGCAAACAGAGCCGAGGCCTCGGTGTCGCCGACCATCTGCTGCAGATTCAACGCCGGCGCGTGATTGGCCGCGCTGTCGAGGACGCTCTGGTACAGGCTGGCTTCGCCATTGCGCTGGCCCAACTGGCCGAGCAGCACCTGCCGGGCCTGGGCGACCAGCTTCGGATCAGCCTTGATGCGCCAGTCTGGATGCCCGGCCAGTTGCTCGGCATAAAACGCCCACAAGGCCGGCGCCAGCCCTTGCCAGAGCCCCGGCGAGAACCCGGCGCGTTGCGGTTGCGCGTCGGTCAAGACCTGCGCCAGGAACACCGGGTCGGTTTTTTCCGGGCGCGCCATCATCAGGTAGGCCTTGAGTTGGGCGTAGGCCGCCGGAGCGCGCCGGGCGCGTTCGGGACTGTCCGGCGGCAGCTTGATCAGCGCGTCGAGCCGCGCCTGCAACTGGGCCACCGCCGGGTCGCGCAGCAGACGCTGATTGGCCTCGACATAACGCGGCCACAGCGTGGCCAGCAGCGCATCGTTCTGGTTCAGGCCAAAACGCTGATACCACGGAGCGCCGTGGGCGGCGCGGTAATCCAGGCGCGCCAGTTCGAGCATCATCTGGTGCAGGGCCAGCAGTTGTTGGTCGGCGCTTTGCGCCTGTTGCATCGACGTGATGGCGGTCTGCACCTGGGTGATGTGCACGCGGCTGGTGGCGAACGACAGCAACAGGCCGACACCCCAAACGGCGATCAGGGCCAGCGCCGTTGCGTAGCCAATGCGCACGGCGCCCCAGCCAAGGCGACGACGGTACATGGCTTTGTCACCGAGCACGCCGTTCCAGGGCGGCGTGACATGCCAAAGGTTATCGGTACTTTCCTTACCACCCTTCAACGGCAGGCTGAACCACACGCCGCGCAACGGCACGACACGGTCAAACACACGCCACAACGGTCCCAGCGCCTGACGCCAGCGGGCAATGCCCTCGACCTGCAGATCGCGGGCCAGGCGCACCAGGAAATCGTTGTCCACAGAGTCGCACATCTGCCTCCAGCCTTCCTGACGCAGGGGATCGAGCAGGCTATCCAGCGAGGTTTCCAGGGCCTGCGTCGTGGCAGGTGACGGCAACAGGCAACCGACTGGTTGGGTCGGGCGCTTGTCCTGTTTCCATTTACTGTCGCAGACCTGCCACAGGTGCAGCGGTAGTTGCCAGCGCAGTTGGCTGGCCAGTTCTTGCAAATGACGCGCGCCGACGTCCATGGCGGCGGTGTCGGCGCTTTGCGCTGAGTTCAGCGCCCAGACCACACCGTCCAGCGGGCGCCAGCGGGTCAAGCCATGCCAGCGTGTGCGCCATGACTGGTCCAGTTGGCTTTGTGCGCTGCCGCCCCAGAGCAGGATGGTGTCGTGGCTTGCGAGCCATTTTTTATCTCTGAGGGTTGGAGCGATGGCGTCGATCTGATCGGGTTCGCCAACCATGAGCAGCAAGCGGAATTTATGGCGCCAGAGCAGGTTGTGATTTTCGAGGAGGTATTTCCTTAGCCCCGGCACCCATGAGTCATTCGCTGAAGCGTCCTCTTTGCTCAACGGCGAAGTCGCCATCGCGCCCGTTGCGCCAACCACTCGACTCGATTGATTGACTGCCAATCGATCCCACGCCAGCAGTACCACCGGGCAGAACCAGCACAAGGCAAACCAGGTCCCGGCCCCCCACAGCGCCAACGATTTGAGTGACAGTCGAGGCCAGCCGAAATACTCGCGGCTCAAGTCGTACAGCAGACAACCGAACACCACCAGTACCGTCAACACCAGCAGATAACCCAGTCCCACCTTCTTCAGAGAGCCTTCGCTCGCTTGCTTAATCACTGCCATGAGGCACCGCCATTCCAATAGCCAATCGATTGTTTCCGTCCTGGCTCAGCCAGCCACAGGGCTGTCCGGCCTCCCTTGCCTGCAACAACGCCAGGGACATGCCGATGAAGGGCGCCAGCTGCGCCAATACGCCCCAGTGCCCTGACAATTGATGTTCGGCAGACTGCCAGCCGCCTGCCACGAAAGCGCCCTGACTGGTTTTATCCAGCGCCAGGCAATCCGGCGGTGCCGCGTCCAGCCCGGCGTAGCGCTGTAGCTGCACACAGAGTTCAGCGGGCGATTCATCGGGCTCGCGCAACAGGTACTCGCCCCTGTGCAATAACTGCCGGCCCTGATGGCTCACCAACCAGAGAAATCCTGCTTCACCGGGCAGATCCGGCTCGTCAGCGCTCGGCACCGATACCACCCCGGCGCAGAGCACCCAATCCGCCTCATCGCGACAGTCGTGGTGAAACGCATCAATGAGCGTGTCCAGATCGGTCAGGTCAGCCAAAGGCATGCGCGCTTGGGGCAACACCACGCCGCCCTTGGCCACTGCCTTCAAATAGGCGCTTTGACTGGCCTCATCCCCGATCCAGGCGATCCCTCGCAACGACGGCCAGCGTTCTTTCAACTCGGGGAGTTCAAGGGTCATCCGCGCCAGGCGTCGGGCCAACGCCGGAGCACGCTCACTGGACGAGCCCAGCGCCACCGGGTAGCACAACATGGGTTGTGCGGCGCCATCGGGCTTCGATGGCTTGGGTGCGGGCGCACCGGCCATCAAACCGTGGTAATGGGTTTGCTCATCGCCCACGGGCCCCAGCAGCAACACTTGCTCCACCGGCAGACCCAGGCACCGCCACCCCCACCAGCGCTGCACAGCGGCATTAACCGTGCGCCGATACACATCGCGGTTGAACAGGCCGATTTGCCACCCCAGCACACGCAGCGCCAATGCCAACGCCCAGCACATCGGCAGCACGGCACTCCATAACCACAGCTCCAGCCGTGGCTGATCCTCTGGCCATAACGACAACAACACCGCCGACTGCAACCCCCAGAGCACCAGCAAAGCCAGCCACCAGCGTCGCCAACGGGGCTCGCGAGGTTCGATAACGTCCGGGTATTGCGGCGCCCGATTCATGGCGCCGACATCATTGACGAAGCGGCAAGGGAGCTGACCAGTTGGCAGCCGCATTCACACTGGCACCCATCCAGCGCCATGGGCGTGTCGTCCATGGTCGCTATCGAGGTGCCCTCCTTGATGCGTGTCAGGCCGTGCAAATCGCAGCGGGCCTGATCCCCCACGCAGGCCACCGGTATACCGAAGGCCTCGTAGTGACCTTCAAGCACTTCACCACCGAAAGGGCTGAGCGAGTCGCCCATGCGTACCAGAGGCAACATCACACGTCCTCCCCGGAGAGTTCGAACAAACTGCCCGCCTCGCGCAACATGGCGGTGGTTCGATCGATCATCTGCGCATAGTTTTCCTCGGCAATCTGCTGCTTGAGCTCAGCCGCCACCTGGCCGATATGAGCCGTCGGTTTGAGCAACTGCGCGGCCTCCGGCAGGAACGGCAGCGCCACACCCCGCGCCTTGTCGATCACCTGATAGCCGATGGTGGCGCCACCGATGCCAGCAGCCAGCCCGCCAACGCCGCCCAGCACCCCACCGCGCTTGATGCCGTAGACCGTTGCACCGGCGAGCATCGCCACGCCCAGTATTCGTCCCGCCACCACCACCGGTGCCAGGTCCCGGCTGTTGGCATTGCCGAAATACGTCATGCGATAGAAGAAATAACCGGCCCACAGCTCACGGGATTTCAACGCGTCATGCATGAACCAGGCGCGGGAGTCGTGTATCTGGTCATCGAACAGCGCGACCACCAGCGCCATGCGCGGGTCGGTGCTGGGCGTGCCTCGGTCATCGCGGAACAATTGTTTGGTGCGCAGATCACCTGCGGCCCTGATCGCGGCGTGGTCTTGCAATTCATCGTTTTCGTTGAGCAGATAGATGGCGTCGCGCAAGATCACATCGGTGATCGTACCGGCCGCACTGGTTTGCTTGCGGTCGAAGCCTCTGTAGTCGCGCTTGAATTCCGCAGCCGCCTCGCTGAGCTGGGTCTTGTCGATCTGCGGTTCGTAGATGGGCGGGCCGGGGTGGTTCGTGGCCGCCTCGGGCGCTTTCAGCCGATCGGCGAAGATGATTTTTTTCTGCTTTTCGTAGGCCTCGCGTTGTTGTTCGGTCTCGTAGCCAGTGATTTCGTTGGCCTGGATGAAAAACGGCTGATGCTTGTAGCTGTCGTTGTTCTGCAACGGGTCATTGGCATAACGACCGATGCGCCAGCCGGTGATCCAGCCCAGTTGATCGGCGAGGGTTTCTTCCACGGTGATGCCGAGTGGCAGTGGTTTGTACTCCCAGGGTTTTGTGTTGGTGGGGGTGTCGGTGGTGATGCCTGGGAGGGTGTGGCGCCAGGCGTTGAAGCGTTCGATTACTTGCGAATTGATGTCGAACTCCTCTTTCGTATCTAATCCCAATATTCGCCACGCCTTTTGGTCCTGCAACGTTTTTGGTAACACTGCTTCCGGTACCTTGAGTGGTGCACCAGCCGCAAATGCCTCGGCATACATGTCATGCAGGACGATCTGCGACACCAGCTCATTGGTGCCGCCTCGGGCTTTGCCCTGGTCATTCTGCGGATAACCACCCCCGACATCGGAATGCACACCGGGGTAGACCACTTCGAAGGTGTCGAGCGGGTACCGGCCGTCCTCGTTGCGGATCGAGTCCAGCGGAAAGCACGAGCGCTGCTCGAAGGCCGCGACGAAGTGCCGGCAGCATTTAACGAACTTCGGAAATTTCGCGGTGTCAGGCAGCAACTGACTGTCATCGGCCCAGTCCATGTGCCCGGCAAAAAAAGGCGCCGCGTGGGCGATGCCGACCGAGGCGACGGTGTCCAGCACACAGAGAAACTCGACGCTGACCGGCAGACCGATCAAACGTTGCTCGGGAAGCGCCGCGCCGGTTGGCGTATCGAACAGCTGGCTCAGCCAGGTCACGAAGGTGCGTGCCTCAGCCGCGCCGCGCGAGAAGCCGTATACGTACAGTTTGATTCCCAGCACCTTGGGTAGCCGGGACTTTTCTTTGCAAGCTTCCAAGGGTCCTAGCAGCCCGTTCATGACTCGCCGTCGCTTGCCATCACCCAGGACACTCATCAGAGGGCCCCGCCAGGTGCTCATTTCTTTGACCAGGCCCTTGGCGTCTGTACGCTTAATTTCTTCTTTGTTTTTCAGTGCATAGGACAATGCACTAACCACCTGTACCAACGCCCAGTTGATCCGATCTTCACCACCCGTCGCGAACGTCAGCCCATTTTCGCTGTAATCGAGTTCGCCAATTTCCGGAAACGGTGTGCCGACACCGGGCATGTAATAAGAAAAGTAGCCTTCCGCCTTCGCATCATCATCTTGAATCGACGCATGGAAGAGCTTGGCGATATTGCTCGGGTGATTTTTCTTTGTGTCGTTGAGCTCGTTATTGTTAGTGCCATCGAAGAACAGACTGATGTGCAGGCTGTGGCAACAATCGAACCGCTGGGACTGCCCTTTGGAATTGACGCCTCGCTGGTGACCACGCTCCTCGGCGGTTTGTTTTTTGTAATTGGCAGTCACCGTCACAACATCACCGGGCAAACGCCCCTCCACTGGAAAAACCGGCGGAGCCCATACCTTGGCGTTTGAATTATTGTTTACTTTGGACATACAGCTGGCTCCTTCATCTGTTTGGGTTCTTTAATTGGGTTATTGGGTGATCCGTATCCCCAACACGAAGTCGTGACCTTGATTTTATTGCAAGTTAAAAAATGTACGCTTAAACCACACGAATCCGTTCCTTGCCACTCTGGAATATCCACTGTGGCGCTATAGTGCTGATATTTAGCTTTATGCTTCTTCATAAACTCTCTGAACTCATTGGTTCCGAGAGGAGGCGATTCCGCAAAAGGCTCTGGGTCAACTTCCCATTCAATATTAGCCTTCAATCCCGGACGCCATTTTGTCGGCAAAATAATACAACATGAACTTCCACCTCCGCCGTGAGCTCGATACCCATTAACGGAAAACCAATTAATCCCATGCAGGGTATGGTTAACCGCCTGTAGATTCCCCCCCGCCATTTCATTGTCCGCCGTGGAGCATCCAATTAACGCCAGTCCAAACAAGCCCAACAACCATCGCACTCTTGTTTTCTTCATAGGCATCTCCGTCACCGATCACTCCCTTAATTAATTTCAGGTTGCATTGGAAAAATTCCGCATGAGAATCTTTCCCATGCAGACTTTCTGGTGATTATTTTTTTCGCTCTCGTTGTTCTTCTTCCATCGAAGAACAAACTGATGTGCAGGCTATGGCAACAACTTAGTCGCTGGGACTGCCCTTTGGAGTTGACGTTTCGATGATGAGCATGCTCCTCGGCGGTTTGCTTTTTGTAATTGGCTGTCACCGTCACAACATCACCAGGCAACCGTCCCTCCACCGGAAAGACTGGAGGAGCCCATACCTTAGCGTTTGAATTATTCTTTACTTTTGACATACGGCGGGCTCCTTCATATCCAGTGGTTCTTTAATGGGGTAGTTTGGTGAGTAATACGACCAGCACGAACTGGTTACCTTGACTTCATTACAAGTCAAAAAGTGCACGGACAGACCACAGCGCTTCGTTCCTGGCCATTCAGGAATGTCCACAGTGGTGCTGTAGCGCCGATAATTAGCTTTATGCTTCTTCATAAACTCTCTAAACTCATCAGTCCCGAGAGGTGGCGAGGCAGCAAAAGGCTGAGGATCAACTTCCCATTCGATATTGGCTTTCAATCCAGGGCGCCATTTAAGCGGCATAACAATGCAGCACGAACTTCCACCGCCACCGTGAGCCCTGTACCCATTGACGGAAAACCAATTAATCCCATTCAGAGTATGGTTAACCGCTTGTAGATTACCTCCCGCCATCTCATTGTCCGCCGTGGAACATCCAACTAACGCCAGCCCCAACAAGCCCAACAACCATCGCACCCTTATTTTTTTCATAATTATCTCCCTCACCGCTCACTCCCTTATGCAATTTCAGGCTGCAAGGGAAAAAGCCCTTACGGGATTCTTTCCCATGCAGCTTTTTGTAATCGTCAGTCACGATCACAACATCACCAGGCAAACGCCCCGTAGCCGAAAAACTGGGGGCGCCCACGCTTTAGCTTCTGAGTTGTTTTTCATTTCGGACATACAGCGGGCTCCTTCATCTCCCTAGCTTCTTGAATCGGATAGTTAGGCGAGCTTGGTGCCCAGCAAGAGGTCGTCACCTTGACTTGATTGCAAGTTAAAAAATGCACTTTAAGGTCGCATGACTTTGTTCCCGGCCATTCAGGAATATCCACAGTTGTTTTGTAGCGCTGAAACTTCGCCTCATGCGCAGCCCACGCATCCTCATCAAATCCAAACCCAGTTGTTTTTCGTTTTATTTTTGCAAAAGGCTCAGGGTCGACTTCCCATTCAATATTCACCTTCAAACCTGGCCGCCATTTAGTCGGCATGATGATGCAACAAGAACGCCCCCCTCCACCGTTGGCCCGATAGCCGTTAACCGAGAGCCAGTTAATATTGCTCAACGTATGATTGACAGCTTGTATGTTCCCACCCGCCATTTCATTGTCCGCCGTGGAGCATCCAACCAATGCCAATCCAAGCAAGCCCAACAACCATCGCTTCATAGTTTTTCTCAAAGGTATCTCCATTACCGCTTACTCCCTTATTTCATTTCAGGCAGCATGGGAAAAATCCCGATGAATCTAAAGCACCGCTCTGGCTGGACAGGCATTTACGTCAAGATCATAGAACTGAAGCCTTTCCTTATCCGGGAGCCCGTTATCGGCCTGGCAGTATTTATCCAGCAGGTAGCCTTCGAACTCCCGATCAGCGATCAGTTTTCTCTTGTGGTCGCTGTGCAATAACAACGTGTCGACAACGAAGTCCACGGGCATACCTAGCACAATAATGAAGGGGCACGCGACACTCAGATAACAAACTACAGGTGTGTAGTCGTAACCTCCGCGGCCTTCGAGCGTGAGCATGGCCCAATCATATTGAATGGCCGGATAGTAATAGTTCGAGCCATGGTTTTTCTGCGATGACGCGTCTCGCTCTATCAACGTGCCGCAGCCAACAATAGAAAAAACAACACCCAACAACGGCATAAACATCATGCGTTTCAGCACGTTCATCTCCTTCGCCTTTTATTCCTATAACGCGCCACGAGAATTAAATAGCTATCAAACCTGCACACTCGAAACAGGCAAGTTCTGCCGAACGTAGTCGCTCAAATCACCAAAATAACTTTGCTTGCCGGCTTGCAGGATCATTGAGTACAGCAAGTTGAAACGCTGTTCCTGAGTACCCTCCAGATAATCAAACTCACCGCCATTGAGCAGTTGTTGAGCGTCGCCGATGCAACCAATGAGTGCGCATTGCTCATCACTGAGCTCCACGAAGGGACTGACTTCGATGCCGCTCTGCTTCCTCAGGCGAGTGCCTGGCAGCCATTGCGGCTGGTCTTCGCGATCGAGCCAGCCCCAGCAGCAGGCGACTTGCAGGAACTCGGCGCGCTGTTCGCTGGTGAGGATGGTGTTCAGCAGCAGGGGAAAGATTCGCGGATCGTAAAAACGCAACAAGCCGGCCTGCCCGCCCCACTGCATTTGAAAGAGCGCTTGCAAGGCTTGACTCAGTTCTTGAAACCGCAGGGACGTGACCAAGACCATCAGGCGAGCCTCGGACGCGCCGTGTTCGATCAGCTCCTCCAGCCAGGCCTTGTGTTGCCAAATGGCCAGGTCCAGGCGCATCAACAGCGGTGCCTGGTCCAGCAGCTTTTCTTCCGGCGTACCCGTGAACAAAGAGAACCATGGCGCCTTGGGGCTCAGTGCCTGCAACCCGGGAACCGCGCAATGGCTCCAATCAGCCTGATCGAGCAAAACGTCGACTTCCTGTACTTCGGTTGAGGCGCACACCTGTTCGATCTGCTCCAGCCATTGGATAGGCGTTTTCATCTGTACGTCTCCTTAATCAACCTTGGCGCATCAGCAGACCGATGGCTTTGTTCCGGGCCTTTTTCAGGCACTCTTCGCACACCGACTTGGGCAACACCATCAACGGGATACGCTGGCCGCCAGGCCCCTCCCAGATGTGTTGCCCCCTGTAGCGAATTTTGGTGTGGCTTTCGAAAAGGAGTCCTTCGTTCGGGTCGAGATGGATCCCCACATTTCCGGTGCCGAGCCTGATGCCTTTTTCGGCCAACAAATCCAGACGCCCCTGTACCGATTGCACGGAGATGTCTTGCTGGGCGAACAGGTTCATCGGGCCGCCATGGGACTCGATGTCCAGTGGACCCTCGCCGGACACCAGACGCATGCCTTCTCGCTGGGCGAGCAGCGAAATGCTTTTTTTGGCGTGTGCCGACAGGTGCTGCTCGGCGGCAAGGTTGATGTCGTCCTGGCTTTGCAGGTACATGGCGTCGCCGCTATCGAGCAGCAGGCTGACCGGGGTGACCGCGCCGATGCCGTCAGGGGCGCTGAGGAGGATGGCCGGGGCGGACAGGTCTTTGGCGTCTGCTTGTAGTTGGTGCAGGCCTTCGATGGCAGGTGGTCGACTGTTATGGGCCTGGGCAATTTCCTGCCACTGGGCCATTTGCTGCCGGGCGCCTTCGATCTGGCGGGTGGCCGGGCCCATGTCGAGCATATCGCCCGAGGCTTTGGTCTGTTCATCGGCACTGATGAACAACCCCTTGCCCGCCCGCAGGCTCCCCCAGTCATCCGTCCTCAGCTCAAACCCTTCCCCCCGCTTCTGCTTCTGGGCATCCACCAGATGCCCCAGATTCAGCTGACTCTTGCCCCCATAGTCGGTACTGAGCTTGACGTGCTCCTCCCCGCGCCGGTCCTCCATGCGCAGTTTGTTGTTGGCCGGGGTGCGCAGGACGTTGCGGGTGTAGTCGCGTTTGCCGAGGGTCACGTGGTCCGGGTGCTGGTCGTCGTGCAGGGCGTGGGCGATGTAGGGTTTGTCCGGGTCGCCCTGTTCGAAGGCGATCGCCACTTCGGTGCCGGCGATCAGTGGCAGGTGCAGGCCGTGGGTGTCGCCGGCGTAGGAGCGGGCCTGGCGCAGCCATTTGCTTTCCTGGCCGGTTTTCCAGGTGTCGCGGTCGAAGAGGAATTTGACCCGGTAGCGGCCTTCCAGGTCGATGTCGGCGTAGGGGTCGTTGGCCTTGGGGCTGGTGACGCGGGCCGGGAGGGTGCCGGCGATTTGTGGTTTGGCCGGGACCGGCGGGCGGAAGCACAGGCGTTCGGCGTAGGGCATGGCCTCGAAGCTGACTTCTAGGCTGCGGTCGCGGGCGGCGCGGGTGGTGAGCCGGGTGATCACCGCGCCGGGGGCGAAGGCCTGGGGTGCGCCGCCGCTGATGTTCAGTACTTGCCCGGGGGCCAGGGTGGCGCTGCTGCTGGTGCCGCTGAGGTGGGTCTGTTGGTTGAGGTAGCGTTCGTGGCGCAGGCGCGCGTAGAAGAAGCCGCTCTCGCTTTGCAGGTCTTCGTCCTGATGGTAGGCGTTGCCGAGCACGGTGTAGGGTTCGGCGTAGTGGTAGGCCTCGCCGTAGGTGTGGGGGGCGCCATGGGTGGTCGGTTCGCCACGGGTCTGATCGACCTCGCCGTCGAGATGGGCGCGGGCGTCGCGGGGGTGATAGGCGCGGACGCTGACTTGCTGTTCCACCACCTGGTGGCGGGTTTGCAGGGCCCAGACGGCGTCCTCGCCGCGGCTGCTGAAGCCTGACGGCGAGCGCATTGGCAAGGCGACGTCGAACTGGTAGCCGCGCTGGTCGTCGCAGAATTCGACGACGTCGATGTTCAGGCGTTCGTCGCTGGTGCAGCGGTACCAGATGCCGACCTCGGCCAGCAGGCGGCTGATGAAGGCCAGGTCGCTTTCGTTGTACTGCATCACCTGTTCGCGGCGCGGGTACTCGCGGTTCAGGCGGAAGAAGAAGTCCTGGCCGAGGAAAGCGTGGCGGCTGCGCAGGATGCTTTCGACGATTTCCGGGACGGATTGCTGCTGGTAGAGGCGCAGTTGTTGGCCGCGGGCGAGCAGCGCCAGGCGCGGTTGCAGGGTGACTTGGTAGCGGGCTTCGTCGACCGAGCCGGACAGGCGTCGGCAGTGGCTGATCCTGCCGTGCAAGGTGCGCAGCGGCTTGATGTTGGGGACTTCCCACGCCATCAGGGGCACCTGTGACGGCGCGGCGTGCAGGCTGAATCGGGCGTATTGGCCGAGCAGTTGCTCGGCGCCGATGTCGAGGTCGCTGGCGGTGAATTCGACGGTGTAGGTGAACGGCTGGCTGAGGCCTTCTTCACCCTTGAAGGCGAGGACGTCGGGGGTGGTGTCGAGGCCGTCGATGTGCAGTTTGTGGCGGCTGTGGTCGAAGAAGGTGCGCAGTACAGTGCTCATGGTCAGGCTTCCGTGTCAGTGGATGGCGATGCGTCCTGTGCGTGCTGTGCGTCGGTAAATTGCAACGTGATGCCCTCCTCGTCGCTGTAGCCCAAGGTCACGCCGAGGGTTTTGTGCTTCGCGGCCTGGCGCTGCAGGAGCTGTTGGCTGAGGACCGGAAGAATCTGCTGGTTGAGCAGGCTGTCGATGTTGCGTGCACCGGTGTCGGGCAGCAGGCAGGCGGCGACCAGCGCGGCGTGGAGTCCATCGTCGATCTGGCAGGTCAGGCCGTAGTGGTGTTGCAGACGCCTGGCGACCCGGGCGAGTTTGAGTCCGACGATGCGTTTGAGCGCGTCGGCCAGCAGCGGGCGGTAGATCAGGGTCTGAAAGCGTGCGAGCAAGGCCGGCTGGAAATGCTCGCGCAAAATCGGTCGCAGCCACTCGTGCAGCATGCTGTCGGAGGCGTCGGGGTGTACCTGCAGACCGCTTTGCAGTTCATCGCTGCCAAGGTTGGAGGTCATCAGAATGACGGTATTGCGGAAGTCGATTTCGCGCCCTTCGCCATCGCGCATGAAGCCACGGTCGAACACTTGATAGAACAGATTGAGTACGTCCCGGTGAGCCTTCTCCACTTCATCCAGCAACACCACGCTGTAGGGGCGCTGGCGCACCGCTTCGGTGAGCACGCCACCCTGGCCGTAACCGACGTAACCCGGTGGCGAACCTTTGAGCTGGCTGACGGTGTGGGCTTCCTGGTACTCGGAAAGGTTGAGCGTGATCAGCGACTTTTCGCTGCCGAACAGGCAGTCCGCCAAGGCCAGCGCGGTTTCGGTCTTGCCGACGCCGCTGGTGCCAACCAGCAGGAACACACCCAGCGGCGCCTGTTCATCGGTCAAGCCGGTCTTGGCCGCGCGCAGACGCTGGGCCAGCGCAACGAGGGCATGTTCCTGGCCAATCACCCGCTCGGCCAATTGCTGTTCCAGGGTCAGCAGGCCGACCTGTTCGTCCTTGAGCAGACTGCCCAGTGGCACGCCGGTCCAGTCGGCAATCACTTCGGCGACGCTGCGTGCATCGACATCCAGAGACAGCATCGGCTGACTGCCCTGAGCCTGCAGCAATCGTTGTTGTAGCTGCGCGCAGAGGTCACGGCGCAGCGGTTCGGCCTGCCGTGCGTCAAGCAATTGCCGGGTCAGGTCGAGTTCGTGACGGTATTGGTCCAGCAGATCGTTTTGCTGTTGTTGCAGTTCGGCCTGTTGCTCGACGATCTGCGTCGAACGTTCGCTGGCGGCGCTGCCATTGAGTTGCGCATCTTGTTCCAGCGCTTGCTGCTCCAGCGCCAAGGCGGCGTGCCGGGCCTTGAGTCGGACCAGCACCTGCGGTTCGCAGTCGAGGCTCATGCGCACGCGTGCACTGGCGGTGTCGAGCAGGTCGACGGCCTTGTCCGGCAACTGGCGGCCCGTGAGGTAACGCCGCGACAGGCTGACTGCGGCCTGCACCGCCGCGTCCTGAATGTGCACGCCGTGATGGCTGGCGTAACGCGCCTTGAGGCCACGCAGCATCAGGCAGGCGCTGGCATCGTCCGGCTCGTCGACCTTGACCACCTGGAATCGCCGTTCCAGCGCGGCATCGCGTTCGAAGTACTGTTTGTATTCGCTCCAGGTGGTCGCGGCGATGGTGCGCAGTTCGCCACGGGCCAGGGCTGGCTTGAGCAAGTTCGCGGCATCCGCCCCGCCTGCCTGGTTGCCGGCGCCGATCAGGGTGTGGGCTTCGTCGATGAACAGCAGCACCGGATTGGCCGACTGCTGTACGGCGTCGATGACATTTTTCAGGCGCTGTTCGAATTCACCTTTTACCCCGGCGCCCGCCTGCAACAGCCCCAGGTCAAGGGTGCGCACACTGACCGACTTGAGGCTGTCCGGAACGTTGCCTTCGGCGATGCGCAAGGCCAGGCCTTCGACCAGAGCCGTCTTGCCCACGCCGGGCTCCCCGACCAGGATCGGGTTGTTCTTGCGTCGGCGGCTGAGGATGTCGATGACCTGTCGGATTTCATCGTCACGTCCGAATACCGGGTCGATCTGCCCTGCCCGCGCCTTCGCGGTGACGTCCTGAGTGAACCTGTCCAGCACCGCTTGCAAGGCATCGTGCGCGGCACTGTCGGGGAGTGGCGTCGCCGGGAGCGGGTCCAGGGCGCTTTGCTGTTGTACCTGTGGGCGTTCCTCGGAGTGTTGATCGAGCAAGACAAACAACTGCTGCAACTGGATTTCGCTGAGGCTCAGTATTGGCCAGGCCGCTTCGCAAGCCAGCAGGTCCGGACTGTCCATTAACGCGCCGAGCAGGTGTGCCGAACGCAGGTTGTCATGGCCTTCCAGCGAGGCTCGCAGCCAGGCGTTCTCGATCAGCTTCTGCAACTTGCCGCACAACTGCGGTTTGCTTTGCACGCTGCGCGGCAGCGTGTCGAGATGGTCAAGCAAACCGCGCCAAAGTGCATCCATGTCCCATTCATAACGGCGCGCGATGAGCGTCAGGTCGCCCTCGCCTTGCTCCAGCAACTTGAGCAGCCAGTGTTCGATACTGATCCGCCCATGGGCACGGTTTTGGCACAACGAGGCCGACGCACTGAGCGCCTGGGCGCAGTAAGGATTGAGGCGGCGAAGCAAGCGCGTGGAGTTGTGTGTCATGGGGGTACGTCCTTGTGCTGGAGGTCCAGCCTATGGTCGGTTGTGCCAAGGGAAAGGGTCAGGATGGGCTGGGGTGAACGTCCGCGAACGGGCGCTCAGCCCAGCACACCGGCGCCAGCAGGCAGAGGCTGCCTGCTGGCCGTCCAGGGTTATGCGCTGGAACGTTCGTTCCACGAGTCGTCGTGTTTGAGGTTGCCGTCCTTGTGGAGCCAGGTGATTTTCTCGTAGCGCAACTCAACCTGATCCAGATAGTCGTACTTCTCTTTCGTCGGATCCTTGATGTCGTGCATTTTCGAAGCAACCTTTACCACCTTGACATTTTCAAGCGTGGTGACAAAGAACACGACTTCGTGACCGGCCTCGTTGGTTTGATACAACTTGAATTCAGCCTTTTTAAAGGTCTGGCCAGTGGTTACCGCTTTGTAAAGGTAGGGGGTGGAAGCATCGACCAACTTGGTAAACGAGTAAGGCGCATGGATCCGTGCGCCAGTCAACTTGCCGGTGTTGTCGTCGGTAGGGACGGACACGTCGTGATCCTGACTGACGACTTCGATGCTGCCTTCGCGCCCTTGTACGCTGCACGAACCTTTAACGTCCGCGCCGCCGTCATCTGTCAGCCACAGGTGTATGGGAGTTGCCATGTGAAGCTCCTTTTCTCAGAACCAAAAATGCCGCGTTTGCGACAGGGGGGTGTACGTCGGCCCCGGCCGTGGGAAGCGCGCAGGCCCCCACTTCCGGTACCAGACGGATATCGACGCGACGGTTGGCTTGACGCCCCGCCTCGGTGTCATTGCTGGCGATGGGCTGGCTCTTGCCAAAGCCCTGCACGGCGAAACAGCTGTCGGGAATGCCGCCCATGCGTTGCATCCACTCACGCACCGCTGCCGCGCGGGCACGGGACAACTGCAGATTGTGTTCGTCGCTGCCCACGGCATCGGTATGCCCGGCGATAACGATTAGCCAGCCAGGCTGGGCCTTGATGCCGACCAGGGCGTCGATCAGCACCTTGGTCGATTCAGGCTTGAGTTGGGCGCTGGCGCTGCTGAACAACGACAGGCTGTCCAGGCGCACGGTTCGCGCCGTTCGCGCCGGCATCGGGGCTACCGACGGTTGCCTGTGGTTGGCGATGGTCGACAGCAGCCCGGCGCGCAATTGTTCGCCGCGATACAGGCCAAGGCCCAGTGCCAGGGGCTCGCCCTGGCGGTAGTAACTGTCGAGGCGCACGGCGTCCTCGCGCAGCACGCTCAACGCCTCCTCCCGCAGGGCGAACTCGGGTTGATCGCGACGTTCCGTCGGGGCAATGGACGCATAACGCAGCAGGTCATCGCTGACCTGACGCAGCAGCAGGGTGTTCTGCCAGGCCGAGCTGGTCAGGGCGACAATGGCGGCGACTGCAAACAGCCACAACGCGATCACACTTGCGCGACGCATCGGTAAATGTCGGGCCTGCACCGGCAGCAGATTCAGCAAGGGATCAGGGAACGGCAACGGCGCATCCAGCGCTTGCACCTGCGCATCGGTGTCCAGAAGCCCGGTCTTGCCCCGCAGCCATTGTTGCCACAGGTTGCCGGTCATGTAGCCGGGCAGTGTCGATACGAAGGTGCTGGCGCAGACCAGCGGCAGGCCAGCAGGAAGGCGATCTTCACGAGTAGCGAAGTGCGGCAGGACATACTCATCCAGCCAGGCAGCCGCACTGTTGAGCTGGATGCTGGCCTGTAACCGAAGCGTGCAGGTTGCGTTATCAGCCGGCAGCCGATGCCAGTCATTCGGCATGAGGCAGGCACCCGCCTGACGAATGTTGCAATGGCCCTGGCCTGCTTCCCAACTGAACCAGGCTTCTTTGCTTGCCGACGATTGCAGGTAGCTGACGAGTATCAGCGGCAGCGCGATGCCACGCTTGCGAATCAGTCCGGCCTGATAACTGAACGTGCGCACTTGCCCGGCCAATACCGCCGCATCGCTGTGCTCGCCCGGGTTGACAATGAACATAACGCTGAGCTGCCCGCCCCACTCGGGACGCAAGGCCATGACAGTGTCGATCAGTCCTGGCAACTGTTCCGCACGGGAGACCCGCAGGTAACAACCCTGCTCGGTCAAACGCAACGCCGGATGGTCGGTGCAAGACCCGCCAAACAGACCGGCCAAGCCATCACCGCACACCATTACCACCGGATGACGGTACGCCGCCGGTGGTAACGTCAGGTTATCGACCGAGCCGAGTAATTGCCGTTGACGCGCGGCCCGGACACAAGCGAGCGCAACGCAGCCGACAACGATCATGGCCACGGTGACACGGCCCCATCCACCCAGCGGGATGATGACCAGTAGCATCAGGGCAAGTGCCCCCGCCCACAGCCAAAGCCCTTGTTTGAGTTTGAGCGTCATTTGCCCCACCTCAGGTTTCTGCGGATAGCAACGTCGCGACCAGACCACCCAAAAGCTGGTCGAGCCCGTACCAGATACCGACCAGCAACAGGCCGACAGCCAGGACGTTGACCAGCGGTGAGCGCAACCAGCGCAGCGCCGTTAGTCCATGGCTGGCACTGGCAGGTGCGGTCAATGTCTGACGCAGTTTCAGCGGTGCGACCCGCGCATTCAGGTCGGCCAGCAGTTGCTCACGCTCGGGGTCATTCACATCGCGATAACGGCCGCGAAAACCCAGGGTCAATATCCGCTGGAAAGCCGTCAGCACATGCAGGTCCGGCGCAGGTTCGCGCAGCACCTCGCGCATATCCTCGTACAGGAACTCCCCGGCCTGGTGGCGATTGAAAAACCTGGCTTGCAGAGGTTCACTGGCCCACTTGGAACGAGCATCGTTGTCGGCAAGGTTGAGCATGGTTTCATCCAGCAGTGCGCATTGAGCGTGGCTGATATGGTCGATGCTGCGTTGTGCCTGTCCGGCATCCATGAGCCGTTGGCGAACGTGCTCGACCTGCTTCACGCACAGCGCTTTGATCTCATCGCTGTTCTGCGCCGAGGCCCCTTGCCGCAACTCGACCACCAGCAAGTAGCTGTCTTGCAACAACGCGTCGATATCTACCGCCATTGCGGTCTGCTTTTCTGTTTCGATCAGGTTCATGCGCGCAGTACCGCGAACAGTTCAAGTTTCACCTCGGACAGGGTGCTCGGGACGTAGAAGGCACAGATGCCCTGGTCCAGAATGGCTTGCCCCTTGGCGTGATTGAGATCAAGAGCGAAGTACTGGTTTTCCAGGCGCAGGGGGATGGCCGCTGGCACATGGCTGAGGGACTGCAACGGCACACCATCCAGCGCGGCGTTGACCAGTTGATCGACTTCGTCCGGAGTGCCGATCTTGCACAGACGCGGGAACTGGCTCTGCAACTGCGCGGCTGGCAGGCGGCAACGCACCGACAGGTAGAAATCGGCGCTGTCGCGCTCACGCAGACGGGCGTCGTCGAGCCGCACCTGCCAACGGTTGGCGGCGCTCTCTTCCAGTGTCAGGGCGATGACGCGCGAAGGCAGACTGGCCTCCAGCAATGTGGAGATCATGCGCAACAGCGGCGGGAATACGCTTTCCAGGTGTTCATGGCGGTAAGGCGGAATTTGCTCGACATCGTGCTCGAGGGAAAAGGTCAGCAGACTGCCGGCCAGCTTTGTCAGCTCCAGATAGACCTGCTCGGGGTGCCGCGCAGGCCAGGCCTTGAAATCGGCCAATACCGGCTGGTAGGTGTTCAAGGCATTGAGCAACCAAAATAACGACACGTCGGCCACGGCGAAGTCGGCCATTCGCTGGTTGCTTTCGCGCCGCATGCCCATCAGCCGCTGACGCTTGGAGGACAACTGGGCCAACAGGTTATCCAGTTGCGTCAGCAGCCCCGGGTGCGCCGCGAAACTGAGCAGCGGCGGGAGATAATCAGGGTCAAGGCTCCATGCGCCCTGCCCGTCGCGCACCAGGCGCGCGATCGGGCAGGTCAGGTAATCGCCGTTTTCGTCGTGATCGAAGCGCAGGCTCAGCACGTGTTCCAGTACGCCGATCGATTGCACCTCATCGGCGTAAATATCCTGCACCTGACGCCAGTCCTGGCGATAACGGGTGGGTCGATCAGCCTTGTCGGCGTCGAACAGGCAGTTATTGCCATTGGCCTGTTCCAGTGGCAAGGCCAGGAGCAATGTCGCCGCCTGAATATCGTCGGACAGCAGGCGCGACAGCTCCAGCCCGAGGGGCAGCCGATCGACATGGTGGGTGTCGATCAAGGTGCCGTCGGGCATGCGCAGGCACAGGTGCGTGGCTTTGAGCTTGCCCAGGCGCAGTGCTTCCAGGTCAAACCCGACGTCCTGGACGCCCCAAGGGTGCACCAGCGTCAGACGAGCCAGACACTCGTTGGCCCAGGCTTCCCAGAGCGCCTGCTGCTGGAATTGCTGCGGGGACAGCAATGCCCCCGCGGCCCACAAGGGGCGGTCGATTTTCATGAGGTCGAATCCCTACGCAGTGGTTTGGGTGTGAACAGGACTCAGGCTTTTGCCTTGGGCATCTGCGAAACCAGCGACAAATTGACGTCCATGCCTTCCACCTGGAAATGCGGCACGGCATACAACTTGACGCGGAAGAAACCCGGGTTGTCCTCGATGTCTTCGACGCTCACCCTGGCAGCGCGTAGCGGATGCGAAGCCTGCAAGTTGTCGCCCGGGTCCTTCATCTCGGTCACCAGCCCACTGACCCATTTGTTCAGCTCCAGCTCCAGCAGACGCCGGTCCTTGGTGGTGCCGATGTTTTCGCGCTGGATCAGCTTCAGGTAATGGGCAATGCGTGACAGCAGGAAGATGTACGGCAGGCGCGAATTGATCCGACTGTTGGCGGTGGCCTCCGGGGTGTCGTACAACGCCGGTTTCTGCGTGGAGTTGGCCGAGAAAAAGCACGCATAGTCACGGTTCTTGTAGTACGACAGCGGGATAAAACCGAGATTGGCGAACTCGAATTCGCGAGTTTCCGGAATCATCACTTCCGAAGGAATCTTCACCTGATTGCCAGTGCCCAGGTCGTACAAGTGGATCGGCAGGTCGGTGACCGCGCCACCCGACTGCGGACCGCGGATCTGCACGCACCAGCCGTTGGCGATGAAGCTCTTGACCATGTTGGCAGCGAAGGCAAACGAGGCGTTGGTCCACAGGTACTTGTCGTGGTCCGGCCCCTTGACGCTTTCGATGTAGTTGAAGCTGCGCACCGGAACGGTGTCCGGGCCATACGGCAGACGGCCCAGCACACGGGGCATGAGCAAACCGATGTAACGGGCATCGTCGCTGTCGCGGAACGCTTTCCACTTGATGTATTCGGCACGATCAAAGTAATTGCCGATGTCCTTGATGGCGGCCACTTCTTCCATCGAGCGCTTGCCAAAGAAGGCCGGGCCGACGGCGCCAATGAAGGGCATGTGCGCTGCCGCCGAGACTTTGGAAATATTGCGCAGCAAGGCAATATCCTGCGGGCTGCGGTCGAACTCGAAGTTGGAAATGGCAGCGGCAATCGGCTCACCGCCCGGTGTGTCGTACTCCTGGGTATAGGTATGCACGTACAGACCGCTTTGCGCGATCTCCGGTGCATCTTCGAAATCCTGGACCAGGTGATCCTTGCTGATATCCAGCAGTTCGATCCGCACGTTCTGGCGAAAATCGGTCTGATCGATCAGCGATTTCACCCCGCGCCAGGTTGACTCGACCCGCTGGAAATCCGGGTGATGCAACACGGCGTCCAATTGACGGCTGATCTGTGCATCCAGCGACGCGATATGTTCGTCCAGCAGTGTCTTGTCCAGACGCCGGACTTTGCGCGAAGACTGCTTTATCAACTTCAGAAAAACACTGACAGCGGCTGTCACACGTTCATCGACAGAAACGTCCGACAGTGCCTCAGAACTTTGAAACACCTCAATTTCGCCCAGAACTTTTACCGGACTCAGATTGATCTTGCCAAACAACGCCCCATACACACCCTGGTTTTCTTCAGGCAACACTGTAGTGCCGCGCGACTGCGCGTGAGAATGCTCGATAGACATTTTTAAACTTTCCTTTAAACAAGACGAGGTGAATTAACGAACTTGTTCCGAAGCCAGCGAAGCCAACTCGCCTCGCAGTTCGTCACTCAGTGCCTCGTCCATGAGGATGCGCTCCAGTTCCTGACGGAAGGTGGCATTGTCCAGAAGGTTGGACTTGAGGTCGCGCAGCAGGTTACGCATGGCCAGCAGTGCGCGCAGTTGCGGAATTTGCCGAGCCACCTGTTCTGGCTCGAAATCCTTCATGCTCCGGAAACTCAGATCGACCGCAGCTTCACTGGCATCCTCCACCAGGGTATTGGCCACCGCCAGCTTGATCTCGGGAGAAAACTCGGCCAATACGCTATCGAAGTTATTCTTGTCGATTGCGACTTTGTTTCTCTCCGATAACGGCCGCTGTTCCTTGCCGTTACTGTAGTCGCCCATCACCATCAACTTGAGCGGCAATTCGACTTTTTTCTGTGCATCGCCAGTATGCAAATCGAGTTTGATGTTGACCCGAGCCTTGGGCACTTCATTTTGAAAACTACCAGAAGCCATAAATCCTCCATGGATATTTGTAACTGCATGCACAGTTACAAATAATCAACTACAAAAATCTGGTTCAGCCATTGCATTGACATATCCAGATAAACTAACAGCCATCACTCGCGACCTTTTCTCGGCCGCAAAAAAATGAACCTTCTGAAGTGAAAGTGCAATCAATGAAACAAAAGCTTAAAACTTTCAGGAGGCAATGGTGAACTATCGTACGAAGTCATACTACCCACGACAAGCATATAAAGACCAAACGCACACCGCACCGGGAACTTACTCTCACTATAAAAAGTAATTTCCCTACGCTATTTAAGAATCGTCCTACAAATAGCCTGTTGGCGTGCTTTGAAGGCGACCCAATGCAGTCGCGGTGAAACCAGTCGATACGGTTTTCCAGGAAAACCACGGGGGGGGATGTCAGGACTGCCTGCGCCCGATCCAGGACCGGGAACAGGCAGCACAGACCAGGCAGACTTCAGAATTTCTCTGCGATGTACTTGAACGGATAGTTCGGATCCCGATAGTTTCCGGGACTTTGGCGTTTGGGCAGTTTCACTTTTGCCCGCGGTACATCCTCGTAAGGAATGCTGCCCAGCACATCGCTGATGATGTTCAGTCGCGCCCGCCGCTTGTCATTGGAGTTGGCGACCCGCCAAGGGGCGAATTTGGTGTCGGTGTACTTGAACATGTCGTCCCGGGCACGGGAGTAGTCGTACCAGCGGTTATAGGACTTGAGGTCCATGGGTGACAGTTTCCAGATCTTGCGCCCGTCGGTGATACGCGCCTTGAGGCGTCGGGTCTGTTCTTCCTGGCTCACTTCAAGCCAGTATTTGATCAGGATGATTCCGGATTCGACCAGCGCCTGCTCGACTCGCGGCGCCACGGTGAGAAAGGTGCGCACCTGCTCTTTGCTGCAAAAGCCCATGACCCGCTCGACACCGGCGCGGTTGTACCAGCTGCGATCGAAGATCACCACTTCACCGGCCGCCGGCAGGTGCGGCAGATAACGTTGCAGGTACATCTGGCTTTTTTCCCGGTCGGTCGGTGCCGGCAAGGCTATCACCCGGAACACCCGCGGACTGACCCGTTCGGTCAGCGCCTTTATGGTTCCACCCTTACCGGCGCCATCACGGCCCTCGAAGATGATGCAAATCTTGGCGCCCGTGTGCTGCACCCACTCCTGCAGCTTGACCATCTCGACATGCAGCCGTGCCAGTTCCTCGAGATAATCCTTGTTCTTGAGCTTGCCGCTTTCGACCGGTTTGCTTTTGGTTGCCGCCTTCTTCTTTGCCATACCTGTTACCTCCTTCAATGCGTCACATAGCGTCCGGAGTTCCCCCGGACACGTTCATTGCGCGTCGACTGCGCTGATAATGTTCAACCGCCTCTTCCAGGTTCAGGAACATGCGCGACTCGCCCAGCACATGGCCCAGGGGTGCCTTGATGACCATGTCCCGTACGCCCGGACTCATGCCCACCAGCCACAGTGAAATGCCTTTCTCACTCATGCGCTGCTCCGCGCCGGTGAGCATTTTCAGCGCGGTGTATTCCAGGTCGAACACACTGCGCAGGTCCAGAACCACGACCTTGGGGTTTGCCTCGTCAATCAGCGGTCGGATCTTGTCGGCGATGCGCTCGGCATTGGCGAAGAACACCCGTCCTTCGGGCCTGAGCAACAGCAACCCGTCAAAGTGTTCGTCGTCTGCGTTATCGGTGGCCTGCGGGCGATAGACATTGGTGCCGGGCTTGCGCCCCAGTACGTGCACGGGTGGGTCCGAGACCTGGTAGGCCAAGGCCAGCAACGAGACGATAATCGCCACGACGATCCCTTGCAGCGTGCCGAGCAATATCACGCCGATCATGGCCACCACGGCCCAGGCAAATTCGGTACGGCGAACCGACAGGATTTCGCGAAATTCAGCCGGCTCGATCAGGCCCACCGAATACACGATCACCACGGCGGCGAGCGTGGCATTGGGCATCAGGCCAATGAGCGGTGCCAGCAACAGGCACGTGCCCAATGCCAGTGCAGCGGTGACCAGTGCGGCCAGTTGCGAACGTGCGCCGGCCAGGCGGTTCACTGCCGTCTGGGTGGTCCCGCCACCGGCGACCATGGCCCCGAGAAACGCGCCACCGATGTTGGCAACGCCGGTGGCCAGCAGTTCCCGATTCGGTTGTGGCGCGGGCTCGTCACTGCGGGCGAAAGCGCGTCCCGCCGCGATGGTTTCGGTGAAACTCATCAGCGCGATACCCATGGCCGAGGACCACAGGGTTTCGGCCATCGACCAAACCGGCAGGGTCGGTGCGGGCAACCCGATCGGCACCACGCCCACGGCGGACACACCAAAGCGTTCCAGGCCAAACAGGCTCATGCCGATGATGCCAAGCGCCACCGCAATCAAAGGTGCGGGCAGCCGGGGCGTAAAACGCTTCATGCCCACCAGCAGCAGAACCATGAACACACCAACCGCCACGGTCGGCAGCGAGGCATGGCCGACGCTCTGGACCGTGGCCACCAAATTGTGCAGGAAGCCGCCTTTGTCGATGTGCGTGCCCAACAGCTTGGGCAATTGGTCGAGCACGATGACCACGCCGATGCCGGCCTTGAAACCCACCAGTACCGGCTCGGAAATGAAATTGGCGACGAAACCCAGGCGCAGCAGCCCCGCGACAATCAGGATCGCCCCCACCATCAGGGCCAGCGTGGCGGAACCGGCGAGCAAGGTCGCCGCATCGCCATCGGGGCTGATCTGGCCCAACGCGGAGCCGGCGAGAATGGCCAGGGTGGTCGTGGTGCTGACGCTAAGCGGGCGCGACGTGCCGAGCACGGCATAGATCACCATCGGCACCAGCGCCGTGTACAGCCCGACCTGCACCGGCAGGCCGGCAATGGTGGCGTACGCCAGCGCCTTGGGAATGACCACGGCCGCTGCCGTCAGCCCGGCGACCACATCGCTGCGCAGCCAGTCTGGCCGGTAGCTGCCGAGCCACTCCGGGATCAACAGGCTGCGCAAGGTTCTCCGCTGTGGAGTGCCTGGAATCCGCTCTTGCGGATGGCTGCCTTGTTGATTCATCGGTCACTCCAGTGGCAAATCTTCCATGCGGATGATGAGTGGGCTCGACTGACCGCACAATCCTTTAACTGCACGCGCAACCATTGCAAACCCTCAAAGGCATCGAAGCGCGTGTGCCAGCGGGCAATCAGCTCAGGTTGAGGAAATTCCAAGGGTGGGGCATGGATTGAATACACCGGCAAACGTCCGGGCAATCGGGCTCGGTAGATTACAAATGTAGCCGGTTTGCGCGGCGATGAAGGGATTCGTTGATTGAGCTCGAATACCTCAAACACGTCCTCCCTGAAAAGGGAAGCCTCGTATGGACGACGTCATGAAAGCGATAAATGAGCTATACCCGCTAATTCTCCCCATTGCAGTTCTTCAACTCAGGAGTTTGGCAATGAAGCTCAAAACCTCACTGGCAGCACTCGTGGTTGCGGCAAGCCTTTTCGGCTGCACCACTTCATCGACCCACGGCGTGAACGTTGACCTGGTCGCCACCCGGCAAAACGCCGGTCAGATCGGCACCGTCACCTTGACCGACTGGGACAAGAAAACCGGGCTCAGTTTCTTCATCAGCGGTGCTCCAATGGGGGTTACGCTGCCCCTGCGTCTTTACTCTTTCATCAATAACGGCACCTGCCAGCAACCCGGGTCAGTCGCCTACGCGATGAACGACACCGTCAACACCGAACGCCAACCCGTACGCGGCTGGTCTTTTACCAGAACCGCGCCTGTGCCGTTGCAAACCCTGCTTGACGGCAAGTATTCGGTGGTCGTGCGAACGGCTTCGACCGATGGCAACGTCGATATTTTTTGCGGGGATATCAAGGCAACAGAACCGGTGAAATAGCCGCGGCCATTGCAGTCCGCCCACGCCCCGGTACCGCTCGTGCCACCCGTTGTCCAGTGCGAGCGGTGGCGTCGGGTGAACGGAGCCGGCGACGATAGTGGCAACAACCGTTAACAAACCTGTCATTAGTCACTGATAACGTCCTAGCGCTTTCCCGAACCGCATCCGTTCGAACTCCGATCGGCAGTTCCCCGTACCGGGCTTTGCCCAACCGCTCAAGGTGACACTACAGGTGTACTCAAGCACGACGCGCAAGCAAATCATCATCAGGTCCAACGACATGAGCTGTGACGACTTTGGCGCGTTGTTCTTGAACCTGTTCGGCAACCTTTACTCCGACTCTGCGCAGCCGCCAAAAAGCATCAGCATCGGCGGGGTCTACGGCAGACACGAAGGTGTCAGCTTTCGTCGCATGCACTTTCACGGTGACTTCACGGTGGCATTTCCCGCCCCCCTTGATGAAATCACGTTCGTCATCCCCACCGCCGGCAAGATCATCTTCAACCACGTCACCGAGTCGGTTGGCTTCGCCCAGATCGGCCTGGCCATCGACAAGGCCGAGGTCCGCTCGGCGCACTTTGTCGACAATCATGCGCAGCACGGGATTTCGATCAGCCGTCGGCTGATTACCGAGCGCCTGTCGACGCTGCTGGGCAAGCCTATCCTGCAAAAGGTGCATTTCGAGCCGGTGGTGGACCTGAATGTGTCAGCCTTGCAGGGCATCCGGGCGTTGATTGAACTGGCCACGGGCACCGAGTTCGACCTGCTGATCAACACCGGTTCGCTGATGCCTTCGCGGCTTCGCGAAATGCTGGTCGATGCGGTGCTGGAAGCCTGGCCCCACAACTTCACCGAAGCCCTCCGGCGCCCTTCCCCGCTGATAGCGCCACGGCATGTGAAGCTGGCCGTCGAGTACATTCAGGCGCATCCCGACCACCTGGCCAGCGGCACCGAGCTGGCGCAGTTGACCAACGTCAGCCTGCGCGCATTGCAGGAGGGTTTTCAGCGTTTCATGGGCACCTCGATCGTCGCCTATCAGCGCCAGGTACGCCTGGAGCGCGCCTTTGCCGCGCTGTCCCAAGGGGGGGCGCCGTCGGTGACAGACGTGGCCTTGCAACACGGCTTCAGCAATGTCGGCCGGTTTTGCCAGTATTTCCAGAGTGCCTACGGCATCAGTCCCGCAGACGTGAGAAAAGGCCGGCGAACGCGACCCATGGCGACCAATTGAGGATGTGTGGGCGAGCCTGCTCGCCCACACAGATTGCCTTGACTGATCGTCAGAACAGATAGCTGGCCTTCAAGCCGCCATTAAAGCCGTGGCTGTCACCGCCACCACTGGCGCCGACTTGCGCCCCTACGCTCCACGGACCAAGGTTGGCCATGACGTTGACGCCACCGGTGAACTGGTCACGGTTGTCGAAGGCGGCTTGCTGTTCGATATCCAGGCCCAGCAGTTGCCCTTCGCTGTCGACTTCATGGTCACCCAACACATGCTCGTAGCCCACTTGCACACCCGGCACCACTTGCCAGGCACCGAGGCTGACAGGTGCAAAGGATGCGTTGAGGTTGGCCACCGCGCTCTTGCGGGTCTCGTGGATGCCGTCGACGTCCAGGGCCAGTTCGCTGCCCTTTTCCTGGAAGCCCGACAGGTTGACGTGGCTAACCCGCACACCGAGGCTCGGTTCGAGGGTCACGCCGTTCACCGGCACACGGTAACCGAGTGCCAGGGTCGCGCCGGTGAGGTTGCCATGGCTGTCGCCCCTGGCCGTGCCCAGACCGCCGCCGAGTTCTCGCTTGCTCTCGTAATCGAGATAGCCGGCGCTGGCATTGGCATCCACAAACAGGCCACGTTCCAGACCGTTCGGTGCGAAGCGTGCGCCGACGCTGAAGAAGGTCAGGTCGGTATCGGCCTCGCCACCAGCACCACCGACATTGCCGCTGCTGTAGCCGAAGCCGGCATGGGCGCTGAGCTGTTCGGAAAAGCGCTGGGTCAGGCCAATCATCATGCCCTGGCTATGCTCGTTGCTGCTGGAGGCGTGGGACGAACCATCCGTGCCCAGGTACCCCGCCAGGGCGGTGCTCCACAGGCGATACTGCCCGGCCTTGAGGTCGATGCCACTGGTGAACGGCGCGGCGGCCTGTTCGATCATCGCGCCCTGACGCAGCAGGTAGCTCGCGGCGTCGGCGTGCACCTGACCGCCGACGGTGGACTCCACGCCCCCGAGGTTGCGGGCATCGATGGCCGACTGCAGGTAGTAGTTGTAGGCGCTGTAGGTGCCCGACAGGTTGCTGTTCTGCAGTTGCTGCAACAACTGCGCGCCGGCCGCGGCGTTGCCGGCCAGGTTCGCTGCGCCAGGCAGACTGTTGTAGAACACCATCTTGCCGCGCAGTACGTAGAGGGTTTCCTGGGACAGGCCGAGGCCTTGCTTGAGGTAGTTATCCATCGTGCCGTATTGCGCGGTCACCTCGTCCAGGCCGGCTTGCAGGTAACTGGCCTCCACACCGATCAGCGGCCCATAGATGGTCGCCAGGCTCGGTGGCAACGCCGCCAGGGTCGCCTTGATGCGCGCGGCGGTGTAGTCGTTGGTCGCCAGGTAGTTGCTCATGATGGTGGCATCGTCGACCCCGGCGATGCTTTGCAGCACAGCGGCGGTCCAACCCGTACGGTCCTTGCCGGCGGTGCAATGGAACAGCGCGGCGCCGTCGACCGTGGCCAGTTCATTGAACAGCTGGTTGAACTCGCTGCGCATCCCTGGGTTGCGGACGAAATCACGGTTGGTGTCCTGCATCATGGCGGTGGCTTCGGCGGCGCTGTGAAACGCAACGTTGGTGATGTTCGCACCCGACGTGGAGCCACCGATGATATCGATGTTGGTGTACGTCGCACCCGTGGGCATCGTGTCGGGCGTGGCGGCGATTTCGGTTGGCGTGCGCAGATCGTAGACCGCCTTGATGCCCATACCGTTAAGGGTTGCCAGATCCGCCGCCGATGGCGTCAGCGCGTTGGAGCGGTAAAACACCCCGCCACGCATGGTGCCGCCATTGGCCGTGGAATACGCGGTGGTGAGACCGGCGACATCGCGCAGGTTATCGATGCTCTTCAGGCGAGGAGTGTTGAGGGGGACAGTCTCGGCCGCCTGGGCGGCAGCGATGGACAGGCTCAAAACAGACAGCGAACACACAAGTCGTTGGAACACAGTGCAGCCTCATTGAAATCGCGTTGGGCTGACTAATATCTACAATGAAATGGCACTGAACATGACAAATCGCCCGCGAACGAAAATCACTGCGCGATGTGTCCAGGCGGCTCGTTTTCTGTCCGCGTAATGCCCGCTGGGGGGCTGATTGTGAGTGATGTGCCTGGCGGGGAACGCGGTGTGTGGTGGCCGGTGGTCAATTTCCAGATATTAAAAAACCCGCCTTCCAGCGGGTTTTTTTGCTTTTCAGAAACTGATCTGTCGCCGCGAACTCAATGGGTTTTTTTCGAGGTCGACTGCCCGGCTTTACTCAAGCCCTTGGTGTTGTGCTCACCTGGCGTCGAGGCCGAAATAGCCCTGGCCTTGGAGATGCCGCGAGTATCTTTGGAATGGGCGATGCCTGAGGTCGTCGTGCCATGACCGTTATCATCGTTGCGCTCACTACCGTAGTGGTTCCCGCTCAGGCCATGGTCGCGCACGGATTTTCCGGCATGGTCGCTGTCGTGCCCGTTGCCGCGGCCGTTACTGCCGGAGTGGCCTGTACCGGCGTGTCCGCCCCCCATACCGCCGCCGTGACCTGCGCCGTTTCCGCCGCCATTACCACCGCCGTTTCCGCCACCGCCACCGTTTCCACCGCCACCGCCACCGCCACCGCCATCCTTCGCGTATGCGGAACCCATGATCGACAGGCCATCAGGGAGTAACGGAGCGGCTGCAAGCATCATGGCGCATGACATTACAGCAACGAGACTCTTGTTTTTAAAAAGCATGATTGCTTCCGTAGGAGGTTGATATCGCGTTACGTATGACGCGATATCCCTGGAACAGTTCAAGTGCCACGACAGACGGCTGAAGCAGCCTCGTTCAACGGGAATACAACCTGCTACACGTTAATCAAACGCACCGTCGAGAATTTCATAGACAAGCCCGGTGGCCAGCGCAACCAGGATCAAGTCCGTACCGACTTGCTGCCATTCGTAGCCATCGTAATGGGGTAGCCTGCCGACCAGCCGACCATCCAGTTTTTTGGCGATGCCGGGTGGAAGTGGCTTGCCTCGGGCAAGGTTCTTTTGAATACCCGGTGGCAAATCAGGCCCGGGGCTCCAGTAGCCCGTGTTCACGCCAATGATCTGGAGCACGCTGCCGCGGTTGATGCTCGGGCCATTGCTCCAGTCCCCACCACCGGAATTCTTGTTCTTGTTGCCATGACTGCCTTGGTTGCCATGGTTGGCCTTCCCGTTACCCTGGCCGTTACCGGGATCAGCCAACGCCGTCACCGAGCCGCTGATCAGGGTCAAACAGGTGAGTGCTGCAATCAAAGATCGAGACCTGAACATGAGTCGCTCCTTCGTGGTGGGAAATGTTCCCTGAAATTTAGACGCTATTGACGTAGTTGGTTCCATCGAGATACAGAGCCATGAACCGTCTGCGCTCATCCGCTCGAAGCCAGGTTTCACGTCCGGGCATTCGCCGCAACCTTCTTCGATGTGAATCCACGCTTGATACGTCGCAGATACTACAACACGTGGCGCTGTTTCCCGATTGTTACCTCAGCGCCGCAGTTGTCACTTCTGCGACGTCGAACTGGCCAATAGAGTATGGCCGTCGGTGTGGAACAGGGTCGTCGACTTGTCGGCCCGCGCTGGCACCGATCCCCCCATCACGGAAGAGGTGAATCATGAGTTTCGTCAAAGTGGAAAAAAACCAGAGCAGCGCCCCGTCGGAAGCCGACATGAAAAAAGCCATGGTCGAGTCGGGCGGCAAGCCGGGCGAGGTCACCGGGACCAATGCCGCCCGCACCCTGACCTACACCGGCGTGGTCAATCATACGGTGTACGAGAACAAGCTGATCGAGATCGCCAAGGGCAAACGCACCAGCTGGAACTTCGTCTGGGCCGATGCCAAGGCCGCCTGAGGTCAAAGCGGGGCGGCCGATCGGCTGCCCCGCTGACTCGGCCCTGATACACCCTCGATACCCGCTTGTAACACCAAGACACTTAGCCGCCCTGCCCCTCGCCCCTAGAGTGAAGCCGTCAATGGACTGCAGCGCCAGGCGCCAGCAACCCATTGATTGCCCAACACACCACCAAGGAAGAGGGAAACCATGAGCAAATCAATCGCTGTCAGCCAACAGAGCCAGCAGCTTCACAATGATGTGCAAGAAGCCGTCAAGTCGATCATGGGTGCAACACCAACGCAACTGAAGGCGTCGGATTACGGCCGGGTATTGAGGTCGGCCCTGGCGGCTTCGCAAAAAACCGTCACCATCGAAATCGCCGCCGGTGACCTGACGCTGCTGAAGAAGTCGGGCTACAAGCTGTGCTTTGCCAAGAAGGTGGGTGACGCCGACTACAACGTGGTCTGGCAGTCCTATGACGCTTACCTGAGCAATAACGAGTTCAGCTGGACGCCGCAGTATCAGCTGTTTGCCTCCAACGTGTTCAAGGAAAACGTGCAAGTCAAAGTCTCAACCAACATCGTCAACATTGGCCTGGGGCAAACCTCGACACTCGATGAAAGCGGTCTGCTGAGCCCGGCGGTAACCGGTGGCCCGGACATTTCCCTGACTTTCGTGAACGACTACGCGCCGATTCATCCGGGGGTCAACCAGTTGTCCACCGGCATCGATGGCAACCAGGTCAGTACGCCGATCTACGTGGCCGTAAACCAGGTGGTCACCGGCAATACCGTACTGACGCCGGTGGAAACCATCCTCGTGTGGTTCGAACAGAACGTACAGACCAGCACCATGTTCAGTACCTCACGCTCCAAGGCGATCGAAATCGACCTGACGTTCGATAACACCGCAGGTCGCCTTTACGAAGGCGGTCAGTGGAAAACCGTGTAACCGTCATGCCGGGGCAACCTTGCGGTTGCCCCTTCACTCATCTTTGCCCGCCGTGGCGAAGTAGCCCGTCAGCGAGCGACAGATCGACTGCGCAAGGTCCTCCTGGGTGGCAATGCCATGGGGTCGATCACGATCGAACTGCGCCGACCAGCGAATCCGCCCCTGCGCCACATCCACCAGACGCAATGACGCTCGCACCCGCGAAGGCTCGACCCGCACACTGCCCTCCAGGCAATAGCTGTAACGCCCGCCACGCTTGAAGTCCGGTACCGGCTCGCTGTTGCGTGCCACCCGCATCAACACATGATTGGTCCCGGTCTGCGCCTGCTCGAACGACTCGAACAGTCGACAGCTCAACTCCTCGCACAAGCCCCGGGTAAAGTCATCGCCATCGCGGGTGAGGCAGGTAAACGGCTGGATCTGGACCACAGGATGGCGAGTGCCGACGCTCTTGGGCCGCAGCCGCTGATAGGTCAAGCGATAACACCCGGGTGGAATGCTCAAGCGCACCGGGTCCTGCTGGCCGTTGCCGGCGTAATGCGCTGCGAGCTTGCGCCGCAAGCGCCCCACCTGCACTCGCACCACCGGATCGTCGCCCGTGCAATACACCGCCGGGTCACGACGAAACACCGCGATGCCGATGGCGTGCTCTGTCAGCGGCGCATTGCAAGCCTGAAGGTCGTGCTCGACCAGAAAGCGCAACAGACTGCCCATGCGCCTGGACTTGGCAAACAACGGGCTGACCAGCAACAGCGCCAGCACCCGCTCGATTTCTTCCCGATCGAGCGGCACGGGACTCCCCGCCGCAGTCGAATCGGCCATGCTTTTGATCACCATCGCCTGCCTCCGTGCAGGTTGCCGACAGGAATGGATGTCGCACTCCGTGATTACCCTTGCAGCGTGAGCAGGAATGGAACTCGGGCACTGCAACGACCAAGCGTAGCAGCCGTGTTGATATCGGCAGGCAATTGCGATGGTAGCAACCCGCCATCCGACGAACGTTCAATCTTGACGTCTGGAAAATTTGTAGGACTTGTCCCTTTGTGGCGAGGGAGCTCGCTCCCGCTGGGCTGCGAAGCGGCCCTGATCCTTTGCAACTCATTTCCTCAGATGCACCGCAGTGCCCGTTTTTACAGCGGCAGAGCCGCCGAACGGGAGCAAGCTCCCTCGCCACAGGGGTCATTTGGCGTCCTACAGGCCGGTTGCAGCGCAGGAGATCGACACCTAATGTGCGCCCGTCGCTGACTTGAGTTGGCGACAGGGTTTCGCAGCCCTGTAGATACGTGTAGTAACCTTGCAGTCAATCAAGCCGATGACGGTCGCATCTGCGCCCGCATGTCGCTTTATGGTGGCTGTGTGTGGGAGATCTTCGGGTCTGCCGGGTTCCTCGTATCCTCGGTCTGCGAACCCGCACATAGCTACCACCCCTTTCGAATCGCAGCGACCGGGAGTAGCTCTTCTTACAGATACGAGGAAGTTTTACTTATGACGACTAACAGTCCGGATCCCCGCTTCACCCCCATGAAACAAATCGCTACCAGCTACCCCGTCCTCCTCATCGACAGCGACGCCCCGCTGCGCGAACTCCACAACTGCGCCGCCGAACGCCTCAACGCCGTCCTGCAATACCTCAACCTCATGGCCTGCACCAGCCTCCCCGACTACGCCGAAAACGACATCAACACCGTCACCAACATTTCGCGGATCCTGCTTCAGGATGTGCGGGATGTGTTTGGCGTGATTGAGCAGCGGGGATTTGAGGGGCCGAAGAAGCAGTGACATTGTTCAAGCACAAAAAACCCGCATTTCTGCGGGTTTTCAATGGCCACCGTTCAGTTGTCTACAGCAGCCATCAGCAGACTGAGACGCACAAAAACCGTTTTTGAGTAACGTCTAAAAAATCCATCTCCCCAGCCGATTCATTTAGACTCGGTCGTTGGCCCATGGGGCCAGGCCATGCCCTATAACGCATATCCAAGACAGCTGTTCATGAAAACAATAATTAGTTATTTGCGAAATAGTTACTGGAAAAGATGGATCCGCAAACACAAATGCAAAGTGGCGGGCGGTTTATTGTCGCTGCACAAAAGATCGACAGTGACCATAGAAGAAGGCGTGACGCTTGGGCATGTGGTCATAGAGTCAAGAAAGCTGGAAATTGGTGCGCATACTTATATCCGTAGTGACTGCGTCCTTTCGGCGGTCTCATCCATTGGCAGGTTTTGCTCCATTGGCAGCAGCTGTTTTATCGGCCAACAAAAGAGCTCGCATCCGTTGGACTGGCTCAGTTCACATCCCTTTCAATATACCGACACTGCGCTGGTTTACGACCCGGAGGTTGCGGACATCACGATTGGGCATGACGTCTGGATCGGCCATAGCGCGATGATCCTGGAAGGCGTGACCATAGGCACCGGCGCTGTCATCGCAACCCGCGCCCTGGTTGCCCATGACGTGCCACCGTACGCCATTGTTGCCGGCACCCCGGCAAAAGTTGTCAAGTATCGGCATACACCCGAATTGATTGAGGCGCTGATCAACAGCAAGTGGTGGGATGTTGATGTCGAGGTACTCAAGACATTACCGCTCAATGATCCGCAAGCCACTTTATCTCTGTTGGCCACCCTGCAGAAAGAAACGCGTGCCGACTACCAACAGATCGAAATAACCCGCAAAGGGTGCAGTATTTCGTCTTGAACAGCGGGAATGGCCACCATTGCACAGTCAAGATGCCAGGCCATAACCAAATCCGAATAATAAAAAACCCGCATCAGAGGCGGGTTTTAACGGCTGGCTGTTGATGAACCCTGCCCGCAAAGCGGTTATCAGAAGTTCGCCGGCGTGTTGGCGCTGATGATTTCCGCCTCATCCGCCCCGATATTGCGAAACCGGTGCGGCAACGTCGTCGGGAAGTAATAGCCATCCCCGGCGTTGAGCACACTCACCTGGCCATCCACGGTCAACTCCACGGTACCCCGTGTCACCAACCCACATTCCTCGCCTTCGGAATGCACGATCGGCTCTTCGCCCGAGCTTGCGCCCGGCGCGTATTGCTCGCGCAGCAAGCGCATCTGCCGGCTTGGCACGGACGCGCCGATCAGCAGCAGGCGCAGGCCATGGCGGCCGAGGTCGGGCTGTTCGTTGGCGCGGAAGACGTACTGGTGTTCGCGCGGCGGCTGATCGAAGGTGAAGAAGTCGGCAAGGGACATGGGAATGCCCTCCAGCAACTTTTTCAGGGAGCTGACGGAGGGACTGACCCGATTCTGTTCGATCAGGGAGATGGTTGCATTGGTGACGCCGCTACGCCGGGCCAGCTCGCGCTGGGACAGTTTGTAGCTTTCGCGTACTAATTTGAGTCGTGAGCCCGTGTCCATGACAGCCTTATGTGCGTACCGCTTAAGGGTAATGGGGGTGGAGAGCAGGCGCGAATCACGCCGTTTTCCGGTCCCGGAAACGTGAAAGGCGGCTATTAAATCACGTTTGTTCGTAATGCTCAGCAGGTTCGATAAACGGCTGAAAAAAAGAACCTGTTGATGATAATTCTGGGTCAAGACACAAGACCTGTGGGAGCGAGCTTGCTCGCGATGGTGGTGGGTCAGTCAACATCAATGTCGAATATCAGACCGCTATCGCGAGCAAGCTCGCTCCCACAGGGGATTTGGTGTTTCTGGTATTAAAAAGCCGGCGGCACCCTTTGGGGAGATGCCGCCGGCGAGGTAAAGCCTAGATCCCGAAACGGTCACGCAGCGAGTAGTACACCGCGCCGAGGGCGGTCAACGGCGCCGAGAAGGTACGCCCGCCGATCATCGGCATGTGCGGCAGCGAGGCAAACGCATCGAAGCGCTCGGCGTCGCCACGGATCATTTCCGAGATCAGTTTGCCGGCCAGGTGCGAACAGGTGACGCCGTGGCCGCTGTAGCCCTGCATGTAATAAGCGTTTTTCTCGATACGGCCGAATTGCGGCATGCGCGACATGGTCAGCAGGAAGTTGCCGGTCCAGCGGTAGTCGATCTTCACGTCCTTCAATTGCGGGAAGGTCTTGAGGATCTTCGGGCGGATCAGTTGTTCGATGTCGTCCGGCTCGCGTGCACCGTAGACCACGCCGCCGCCGTACAGCAGGCGGTTGTCGGCGGTCAGGCGGTAGTAATCGAGCAGGTAGTTGCAGTCTTCCACGCAGTAGTTGTTGGTGATCAGGCTTCGGGCCTGTTTTTCCGACAACGGCTCGGTGACGACGATCTGCGAACCGCACGGCATGCTCTTGCTGGTCACGCGGTTGTCCAGGCCCTGCGGCAGGTAGGCGTTACCGGCGATCAGCAGGTACTTGGCCTTCACCACGCCTTTGGCGGTGCGCACGGTGATGGGCTGGCCGTAGGTGATTTCCACCGCCGCCGATTGCTCGTAGATCTTGCCGCCCAGGCCGATGATGGCCGAGGCTTCGCCGAGGGCCAGGTTCAGCGGGTGAATGTGGCCGCCCTGCATGTCCAGCAGGCCACCGACGTAGGCGTCGGAACCCACTTCGCGCTTGATGTCGGCCGCGTCGAGCATTTTCAGGTTCTTGTTGCCGTAACGTTCCCAGCTCTTCTTCTGTTCGGCCAGGCCCTTGAGTTGTTTTTTGTTCATCGCCGCGAAGATGCCGCCGGGGCGGTAGTCGCACTGGATGTCGTAGTGCTGTATGCGCTGACGGATGATGTCGGCGCCTTCGAAGATCATGCTGCCAAGGACTTCGGCAGTCTTGTCGCCGTAGCGCTCTTCGATGACATCGACGTCGCGGCTATAGGAGTTGACCAGTTGGCCGCCGTTGCGACCGCTGGCGCCAAAACCGACTTTGGCCGCTTCGAGCACGGTCACGCTGTAGCCCGCTTCGGCGAGGAACAGGGCCGAGGACAGGCCGGTGTAGCCGGCGCCGATCACGCAGACGTCGCAGTCCACCGCCCCTTCCAGCACCGGGAAATCACCGGTGAAGTTGCGGGTGGCGGCGTAGTAGCTGTTTACATGTGCTTGTTTCATACAGTTCTCCGATGGCCGCCGCAGAGAGCTGGCGACCGCCGTTTAAAAGGTGTTAAAGCTTGATCCACGTCGCCTTGAGTTCGGTGTACTTGTCGAACGCGTGCAGCGATTTGTCCCGACCGTTACCCGACTGCTTGAACCCGCCGAACGGCGCGGTCATGTCGCCGCCGTCGTACTGGTTGACCCAGACACTGCCGGCACGCAGGCCACGGGCGAAGGTGTGGGCCTTGCTCAGGTTGCTGGTCCATACACCGGCGGCCAGGCCGAAGATGCTGTCGTTGGCAATCGCCAGGGCTTCATCGAAGGTGTCGAAGGTGATGACCGACAGCACCGGGCCAAAGATTTCTTCCCGGGCGATGGTCATGGCGTTGGTCACGCCGTCGAAAATCGCCGGTTCCACGTACAGGCCACCGGTGTCTTCGAGGGTGCGGCTGCCGCCGGCGATCAGTTCGGCGCCCTGCTCTTTGCCGATGCCGATGTAGCGCAGTACGTTGTCCAGTTGACGCTGGTCGACGACCGCGCCGACGGTGGTCGCAGGGTCGAGGGCGTGGCCCGGTTTCCAGGCTTGAAGGGCTTCGACCAACAATGGAATGAACTGCTCACGAATCGAACGCTCCACCAGCAAGCGAGAACCGGCAGTGCAGACTTCCCCCTGGTTGAAGGCGATGCCACTGGCCGCCGCCTGTGCTGCCGCGCGCAGATCCGGCGCGTCGGCGAACACCACGTTCGGGCTCTTGCCCCCGGCTTCGGCCCAGACGCGTTTCATGTTGCTCTGCCCGGCGTAAACCATCAGCTGCTTGGCAATCGCCGTGGAGCCGGTGAAGGCCAGCACGTCGACGTCCATGTGCAACGCGAGCGCCTTGCCAACGGTGTGGCCGTAGCCCGGCAAAACGTTGAACACGCCTTTCGGGATGCCGGCATCCAGCGCCAGTTGCGCGATGCGGATCGCGGTCAGCGGGGACTTTTCCGAAGGCTTGAGGATGAACGAGTTGCCCATCGCCAGGGCCGGGGCGAATTTCCAGCTGGCCATGATCAACGGGAAGTTCCACGGCACGATGGCCGCGACCACGCCGGCCGCTTCGCGGGTCACCAGGCCCAGTTGATCCTGGGGCGTGGCGGCGACTTCGTCGTAGATCTTGTCGATGGCTTCGGCGGTCCAGCGGATCGCGTTGGCGGTCGCCGGAATGTCGATGCTCATGGAGTCGCTGATCGGCTTGCCCATGTCGAGGGTTTCGAGCAGGGCCAGTTCTTCCTGGTTCGCCAGAATCAGGTCGGCGAAACGGATCAGGATGCGCTTGCGCTCGGCCGGGGCCAGGTTGGCCCATACGCCGGATTCGAACGTGCGGCGCGCCACGGCGACCGCCGCATTGGCATCGGCTTCGTCGGTGCTGGCGACGTTCGCCAGGAAACGACCGTCCACGGGGCTGATGCATTCGAATGTCGCGCCGCCGGCGGCCGCGCAGTATTGGCCGTCAATGAATGCGCGACCTTCGATAGTTAGGGACTGGAAGCGCTGCTCCCAATCGCTGCGAGTGTTTGTCATGGTTGTGACTCGACGCAGGGGAATAAGAATCTGAAAAGAACCGCAATCCCTGTGGGAGCGAGCTTGCTCGCGATAGCGGTGGGTCAGACACCATCCATGTTGAATGTGATGGCCTCATCGCGAGCAAGCTCGCTCCCACAGGATCTGGCGGCACATACAGGTTTTGTGTGTGCCGCCAACGCCGTCAGACGGTGTGCAGGTACCAGTTGTACTCAAGGTCGGAGATGGAGTTCTCGAACTCGGCCAGCTCGCTTTCCTTGCACGCCACGAACACGTCGATGTACATCGGGTCGATGTAGCGCGCCATGACTTCGCTGTCGTCCAGCTCGCGCAGTGCGTCGCGCAGGTTGTTCGGCAGGCTCTGCTCGTTCTGCTCGTAGCTGTTGCCTTCCACCGGGGCGCCCGGTTCGATCTGGTTGGTCAGGCCGTGGTGAACACCGGCCAATACCGATGCCATCAGCAGGTACGGGTTGGCATCGGCACCGGCCACGCGGTGTTCAATGCGCACGGCGTCCTTGGAGCCGGTCGGTACACGCACGGCCACGGTGCGGTTATCGATGCCCCAGCTCGGCGAGTTCGGTACATAGAACTGTGCGCCGAAACGACGGTACGAGTTGACGTTCGGGCAAAGGAACGCCATCTGCGCCGGCAGGGTCTCGAGCACACCGCCGATCGCGTGTCGCAGCGCGGCGTTCTGCTCGGGATCCTCGCTGGCAAAGATGTTGTTGCCTTCTTTGTCGAGAATCGAAATGTGCACGTGCAGACCGTTACCTGCCTGGCCCGGATACGGCTTGGCCATGAAGGTGGTGTCCATCTCGTGGTCGTAGGCGATGTTTTTCACCAGACGCTTGAGCAGAACCGCGTAGTCGCACGCCTTGATCGGGTCAGCCACGTGGTGCAGGTTGACTTCGAATTGCGCCGGGGCACTTTCCTTGACGATGGCGTCCGCCGGGATGCCCTGCTCTTTCGCGCCTTCGAGGATGTCTTGCAGGCAATCGACGTATTCGTCGAGGTCGTCGATCAGGTACACCTGGGTCGACATCGGGCGCTTGCCGGACACCGGCGAACGTGGCGATTGTGGACGACCGTTCACGTTGTCCTGGTCGATCAGGTAGAACTCCAGTTCGAACGCGGCGCAGATGGTCAGGCCCATGTCGTCGAACTTGCGCACGATATTGGCCAGCACTTCCCGCGGGTCGGCGAAGAATGGCTCGCCTTCGAGTTCGTGCATGGTCATCAGCAGTTGCGCGGTCGGGCGCTTCTGCCAGGGTTCGATGCTCAGGGTGCCCGGGATTGGGTAGCAGATCCGGTCGGAGTCGCCGATGTCCAGACCCAGGCCGGTGCTTTCCACCGTGGAACCATTGATGTCCAGAGCAAACAGAGACGCCGGCAGGTTGATGCCTTTCTCGTAAACCTTATGAAGACTGGTGCGCTCGATGCGCTTGCCGCGCACCACACCGTTCATATCCGCAATCAGAAGGTCGACGTACAAAACCTCAGGATGTTTCTTAAGGAATGCGTTTGCTTCGTTGAGTTGAACGGCACGCAGAGGGACCGACATGATGCACCTATTTTTTACTGTTAATTATTATGTTCACCGCCCTTTCACGAGCCCAGTCAATCCGAAAGGCAAAGTGAAGTCAATAGCGAACACCTGGCCTTTCAACGTTTATTTTCGGGCCTCTCAGGGGGACGAGAGTGCCAAATACACCCTCAAACGCGCGCAAACCCTGAAGATCGGACGTGCGGCGTTTAGAATTTTTTACATGAGAGTTGTTAATTAAAATCAACAAGGCTAAGCTCCGGAAAAGCTCGTTCAAGTGTGAAACTTCGAGGTGATAAAAATGGCACTCAAGCCATTGATCGGCGTTACTGCGTGCGTCAAACAGATTGGCCTGCACCCCTACCACATCAGCGGCGACAAGTACTTGCGTGCTGTCAGCTCTGCGGCGCTGGGGCTGCCTGTCGTTATTCCTTCCTTAGGCGACCTGACCGAAATCGATGACCTGCTGCCGCAGCTCGACGGTCTGTTGCTGACCGGCTCGCCGTCGAACGTGGAACCCTTCCACTATCAAGGCCCCGACAGCGCCCCCGGCACGGATCATGATCCGGCGCGGGATGCCACCACCCTTCCCCTGATCCGCGCCGCTATTGCAGCGGGCGTACCGGTACTCGGTATCTGCCGTGGTTTCCAGGAAATGAACGTGGCGTTCGGTGGCAGCCTGCATCAGAAGGTCCATGAACTGCCTGGCTTGCTCGACCATCGCGAGGCCAACCATCCGGACCTGGCCGTGCAATACGCACCCGCCCATGAGGTGAATGTGCAGCCCGGCGGTGTGTTCGAAGCGCTGGAGCTGCCTGCGGTGTTCCAGGTGAACTCGATTCACAGCCAGGGCATCGACCGCCTCGCGCCCGGCCTGCGCACCGAAGCCGTCGCACCCGATGGCCTGATCGAGGCGATCTCCGTCGAGCACAGCAAGGCCTTTGCCCTCGGCGTGCAATGGCACCCGGAGTGGCAGGTCCTGAACAACCCTCCTTATTTGAGTATTTTCCAGGCGTTCGGCGAAGCCTGCCGACAACGGGCGGCGCTGCGTCACTCGAGCTGACGACCTGATACCCACATTCAACGATTGACTGCCCAACGCGAGCGGGCAGGCGCTTGTGCGTGCCCTGCTCGCGAAAACAACACACTGCAATAACAACAAGTACGACCAGGCAGCCAGGATGGCGGCGCCGAATAAACCCGAACGGGAGAGCGCAGATCTTTGTAGGAGCGAGCAGGCTCGCTCCTACAAGGGGCCAGCGCGAACCGGCTTCACGGGTTTGCAATCCACTATTAAGCCGGGCCGTGTTGGCCGGGCGACTGAAACCTGTTGGGAGTTTCACATGGCAAACGCCTCCAGCATCTACAGGAAGGCTCTTGAGGGTCACCAGGCACCGAAAAAGGTGTTGGTGAAAATCGATCGCGTCACCAAGAAGTTCGACGAAACCATCGCTGTGGACGATGTGTCCCTGGAGATCCACCAGGGTGAAATCTTCGCCCTGCTCGGTGGTTCCGGTTCCGGCAAATCGACCCTGCTGCGCATGCTCGCCGGTTTCGAGCGCCCGACCGAAGGCCGGATTCTGCTCGACGGTGTCGACATCACCGACATGCCGCCGTACGAACGACCGATCAACATGATGTTCCAGTCCTACGCGCTGTTCCCGCACATGACGGTAGCGCAGAACATCGCCTTCGGCCTCAAGCAGGACCGTTTGCCAGCGGCCGAAATCGACGCCCGGGTGCAGGAGATGCTGCGCCTGGTGCACATGACCCAGTACGCCAAGCGCAAGCCGCACCAACTGTCCGGCGGCCAGCGTCAGCGCGTGGCCCTGGCCCGTTCCCTGGCCAAGCGTCCGAAGCTGCTGCTGCTCGACGAACCGATGGGCGCACTGGATAAAAAGCTGCGTTCGCAGATGCAATTGGAGCTGGTGGAGATCATCGAGCGCGTGGGCGTGACCTGCGTGATGGTGACCCACGACCAGGAAGAGGCCATGACCATGGCCCAGCGTATCGCGATCATGCACCTGGGCTGGATCGCCCAGATCGGCAGCCCGGTGGACATTTATGAAGCACCGGTCAGCCGCATGGTCTGCGAATTCATCGGCAACGTGAACGCCTTCGACGGCACCGTGGTCGAGGACCTGGAAGGTCACGCGATCATCCACAGCCCGGATCTGGAGCAGAAGATCTACGTCGGTCACGGCGTCAGCACTTCGGTGCAGGACAAGTCGATCACCTACGCGATCCGCCCGGAAAAACTGCTGGTCAGCACCGTCAAGCCGGATAACCGCTACAACTGGTCCGCGGGCAAAGTGCATGACATCGCCTACCTGGGCGGGCACTCGGTGTTCTACGTCGAGCTGCCTGGGGGCAAGATCGTCCAGTCGTTCATGGCCAACGCCGAACGCCGTGGTGCGCGTCCGACCTGGGACGATCAGGTCTACGTGTGGTGGGAAGACGACAGCGGCGTGGTACTGCGCGCATGAAAACCTTCAATCAGCAATTCCTGAGGTGGGTCCCCAGCGGGCGCAAGTTCGTCATCGGGATTCCGTTCATCTGGCTGTTCCTGTTCTTCATGTTGCCGTTCTTCCTGGTGATGAAGATCAGCTTCTCGGAAGCGGCCCTGGCCATTCCACCCTACTCGGAGATCTACACCTTCGCCGAGCAGAAATTCCAGCTGTTGCTCAACATCGGCAACTACACCCTGCTGGGCGAGGATGAGCTGTACCTGTCCGCCTACCTGGGTTCGTTGAAGGTGGCGTTTTTCAGCACCGTGATGTGCCTGGTGATCGGTTTCCCGATGGCCTACGCCATCACCAAGGCCAGCAAGGAAGCGCAGAACGTGCTGATGCTGCTGATCATGATGCCGACCTGGACCGCGATCCTGATCCGCGTTTATGCGTGGATGGGCATCCTCAGCAACAACGGCCTGCTCAACGGGTTCCTGATGTGGACCGGGCTGACGTCGCACCCGATCGAGATCCTCAACACCAACACCGCCGTCTACATCGGCGTGGTGTATGCGTACCTGCCGTTCATGGTACTGCCGCTGTACGCCAACCTGGTCAAGCACGACCAAAGCCTGCTGGAAGCCGCATCGGACCTGGGTTCGAGCACCTTCAACAGCTTCTGGAAAATCACTGTGCCTTTGGCCAAGAACGGCATCATCGCCGGTTGCATGCTGGTGTTCATTCCGGTGGTCGGTGAGTTCGTGATTCCGGAACTGCTGGGCGGCCCGGAAACCCTGATGATCGGCCGTGTGTTGTGGCAAGAGTTCTTCAACAACCGCGACTGGCCAGTGGCGTCCGCCCTGGCGGTGGTAATGCTGTTGATCCTGATTGTGCCGATTCTGCTGTTCAACCGCAGCCAGGCCAAAGAGATGGAGGCACGGGGATGAAACGCTTCGGATTTTCAAAGTTCATGCTGATTTTCGGCCTGTCGTTTATCTACTTGCCGATGCTGATTCTGGTGATCTACTCGTTCAACGCCTCCAAGCTGGTGACGGTGTGGGGTGGCTGGTCGATCAAGTGGTACGCCGGTTTGCTCGACAACAGCCAGTTGATGGGCTCGGTGGTGCGCTCGCTGGAAATCGCCTGCTACACCGCAATTGCAGCAGTCGCACTAGGGACGCTGGCGGCGTTCGTCCTGACCCGCGTCACACGCTTCAAGGGCCGCACGCTTTTCGGTGGCCTGGTCACCGCGCCGCTGGTGATGCCTGAAGTGATCACCGGCCTGTCGCTGTTGCTGCTGTTCGTGGCCATGGCGCAGTTGATCGGCTGGCCGATGGAGCGAGGCATCGTCACCATCTGGATCGCCCACACCACGTTTTGTGCCGCCTATGTGGCGGTGGTAGTCTCCGCCCGCCTTCGCGAACTGGACCTGTCCATTGAAGAAGCGGCCATGGACCTGGGTGCGAAGCCGTTCAAGGTGTTTTTCCTGATCACCATTCCGATGATCGCGCCGTCACTGGCGGCCGGCGGCATGATGTCGTTCGCCCTGTCGCTGGATGACCTGGTGCTGGCGAGCTTCGTGTCCGGCCCGGGTTCCACGACCCTGCCGATGGAAGTGTTCTCGGCGGTCCGTCTGGGGGTCAAACCCGAGATCAACGCCGTGGCCAGCCTGATCCTGTTGGCAGTGTCGATCGTGACCTTCATGGTCTGGTACTTCAGCCGCCGTGCCGAAGAAAGCCGCAAGCGCGCAATCCAGGAAGCCATGGACCAGACCGCCAGCGAATCCTGGCAGCAACCGAAAAAGCAAATGGTAGAAGCGACGGCCTGAGGCCGCCCCTGTAGGAGCGAGCTCGCTCGCGATGGACGTCAACGATGACGCAGGCTACCTGAATTAACGCGGCGTCCTTGAGTTTTTCGCGAGCGAGCTCGCTCCTACAAAGGAGCGCGCAAGCGTTCCAGCGACAAATGTTTGCTATGTGTATTTGAATAAAAAAGAAATGGAGTTGTACCGATGAAAATGTTTGGCAGGACTCTGCTGACACTGTCCTTATTGGGCGCAATCGCCACCGGCGCCCAGGCCAATGACAAGGTTCTGCGCGTCTATAACTGGTCGGATTACATAGGCCCGGATACCGTCAAGAAGTTCGAGGAAGAGACTGGCATCCAGGTGACCTACGATGTTTTCGACAGCAACGAAACCCTTGAGGCACGCCTGCTGGCGGGCAAATCCGGCTACGACATCGTCGTGCCGTCCAACAGCTTCCTGGCCAAGCAGATCAAGGCCGGTGTCTATCAGGAACTGGACAAGTCGAAGCTGTCGAACTGGAAAAACCTCAACCCGGTGCTGCTGAAAAACGCCTCCGCGAGCGATCCCGACAACGCCCACGCCATCCCGTACATGTGGGGTTCAATCGGCATCGGCTTCAACCCGCAGAAGGTCAAGGAAGTGCTCGGCGCCAACGCCCCGACCAACTCCTGGGATCTGCTGTTCAAACCGGAAAACGCCGAGAAGCTAAAAGCCTGCGGCATCAGTTTCCTCGATTCGCCGACTGAAATGATCCCGACCGCCCTGCACTACCTGGGCTACCCGGTGAATGATCGGGACAAACAGCACATCGCCGAAGCCGAGGCGCTGTTCATGAAGATTCGCCCGAACGTGGCGTACTTCCATTCGTCGAAATACATCTCGGACCTGGCCAACGGCAACATCTGCGTGGCCGTCGGTTACTCCGGCGACGTGCTGCAGGCCAAGGCCCGCGCCCAGGAAGCCGGGGACAAGGTGAAGATCGACTACAGCATCCCGAAGGAAGGCGCCGCCAGTTTCTACGACATGCTCGCCATCCCGCGCGATGCCGCCAACGTCGAGAACGCGTACCTGTTCATGAACTTTCTGATGCGCCCCGACGTGATTGCCGACATCACCAACAACATCGGCTACAGCAACGCGAACGCGGCGGCCACGCCACTGGTCGATGAAGCGATCCGCAACGATCCGGGCTCCTACCCACCGGAAGCGGTGATGGCCACGCTCTATGCCGTGCCGGACCAGCCGATTGCCGTCCAGCGGATCATGACCCGTGGCTGGACCAAGGTGAAGTTGGGCCAGTAATTCACTCAATTGATCTGCTGAGCCTGACATTGCCATCGCGAGCAAGCTCGCTCCCACATCTATGGATCCCCCCATTTCTGCAATACTGGTTTTGATGCGTGTTTGGCTT
>NZ_JBYTDD010000026.1:0-111394 GCF_058791055.1 Pseudomonas sp. EU05-FHT14B02
GGATAGATGAAAGCAAGCCAAACACGCATCAAAACCAGTATTGCAGAAATGGGGGGATCCATAGATGTGGGAGCTTGCTCCCACAGAGGACGTGGCGCATGAGCTATCATTGGCGTTTTCCCATCCAAAGATTGACTGCCATGACTGCCGTAACCGACACCCTGCTCAATGCCCTCGAACACTGTGGAATGGTGAAAATCGACGGGCTGCATGCCTTCGAATTCGCCCTTGATGTCGATGACAACCTGCATATCGAATGCATGGACGGCCGCGCGGCCAAACATTGGGAGTTCACCCCGGTGCAGGTTCAGGCTGCGACATACGACACCTCACTGCAAAGCTGGTTGATCACCAATGATTCTGGCGAACACCGGCTGGTCTGCGTGGGTGACGTCGTCAGCGGTGACAACGATGACGATGAGCCTGAGGATGAATAAACTCTGGCCACTGTTGATGGCCGGCAGCATCGGCGCCATGGGCGTCCAGGTCGCATCCGCCGATGATTATCAGTTGCTGGTGGGCTCCTACACCGCCGGTCAGAGCCAGGGCATCTACCGCCTGGCTTTCGACAGCCGCACCGGGCAGATCGATGCCCGGCCCCTGCAGGTGATCAAAAGCGAAAACCCTTCGTGGCTGACCCTGTCGAAGGACCAGCGACACCTGTTCGCGGTCAATGAAAACGGCCCGGGTCAGGCCGATCCGGTGGGGCGCGTCAGCAGTTACTCGATTGATCCCAAGACCCATGCGCTGAGCCTGATCAGTCAGGTACAAAGCCTGGGCAACGAGCCGACCCATTCCAGTCTCAGCGCCGATGGCCGCCATCTGTTTGTCAGCAATTACTCGGTGGCCGAAGACCCGGGCGGCACTCTCGCGGTATTGCCGGTGGCGGCTGATGGCAAGCTCAAGCCCGTGGTGCAGATGAGCAGCCACCCGGCGAGCCGGGTCAATCCCGCGCGCCAGGCCTCGGCCCATGTGCACTCGACAATCCCGTCGCCGGACGGCAAATACGTGTTCGCCAATGACCTGGGCGCCGACAAGGTGTTTGCCTACCGCTTCGACCCCAAGGCCAACCCGGAACTGCCGTTGACTCCGGTCACCCCGGCATTCGTGGAACTGCCGCCGGGCAGCGGGCCGCGCCACCTGCTGTTCAGCGCCGATGGCAAACATGCCTGGCTGACCATGGAAATGAGCGCGCAAGTGGCGGTGTTCGATTACCACGACGGCCAACTCGAACAGACGCAGATGGTCGATCTGGCTGCCGGGCAACCGGTATCGGACAAGGCTGCGGCAGCGTTGCATGCCTCGGCTGATAGCAAGTTCCTCTACGTCAGCAACCGTGGCACGGCCAATCAACTGCTGGTGTTTGCCATTGATCCGGCCACCGGCCACCTCAGCGAGCTGCAACGCCGGGCGGTGGAGGGCGATCATCCGCGGGAATTCAGCCTCGATCCGAGCGGCAGATTTCTGTTGATCGCCAACCAGAAGAGCAACCAGATTGTCGTCGTCGAACGCGATGCCAAAACCGGTTTGCTGGGCAAGACTGTGCAAAAACTGCCGATGGACGCGCCGAGCGACGTCAGGTTTTTGCTGCGTCAATAAGCCGCAGGCCCCGGTTAATGGGGCCTGCCTGCTTTTATCAATGACGCTGATATCTGGTAATGCTACAAAGCATTTCAAGGCATGAACCCTCGAGGGTTAAGTTTGCTTCACGGCCCCACCGGGCAAGCAAGCCAACTGAATCCGAGGATTACCGCCATGAACTTCAACATCTTCTCTGTCATCGCCGCATCCGCCATTTCTGCCACCGTTGCGTTGCCAGCCAGTGCCAACGTTGAAATCAGCGACAAAAAAGCCCACACCCAGAGCTACACCCCGAAGTACCTGCAACAGAGCGCCAACTTCTACGCCGCGCTGGATCACAAAACCCAAGCCTGAACGTCAGCCCTGCCTTTATGCAGGAGCGAAGTCACTGATGATCGAAGAGCCTGATGTTGAAAAACAGGTGTTGAAAACGATCAGAGTGATGTCGCTCCTGCATAACGCATTTGCGACAGCATCACTTTGACATCAATGTCGCGCTTGATATCACATTGCCATGCGTTTAAATTGACGCTGATTTTTTGACTCCTCCTCACGGCAAGGATCGACAGCATGGTGACGCGTCTGGCATTGGCTCTACTTTTTCTCTATTCCACCCCCATTCTGTCGGCAGCCGACCCTGTTCCGGGTGAGCCGGATGCTGCGCGCGAGCGCTTGATGAGTTTTATTGAAGACTGAAATAGTCTGGCTTAATGATCAATGAAGTTGATGGTCACTATGGATATCCCTGAGTGGTTAACCAGGCTTTTTTGATCGATTCTGTGGGCATTGAAACATGCCTGCGGAGAACATCATGGCCAGCGCAATTCTCACTTCTGCCAAACACGGCGCCTATGTGGCAATCGGTCTTTACCTTGCCATGGTGCTGGTGGTCAGCCTTTCAGAACAGGCGCAATCCTCTTTCGAAGCACCGATCCAGGTCGCTCATCCGGGCATCCAGTTTGAACACCGTGCGCAAAACGCCAGCGCTGATCAGGCTGAACTCGCAGGAGTCGTCGGCGCATGAAAGGGCACAGACTTTGGGTCATCGCCTTCCTGGCGTTCATGACCAATGGATCCTCCCTGTTGGGGATCGGCCAGGGCTCGGCAGGTTCGGTGGCACGGGCTATCGAAGCCAATCACAACATTGCCCGCAGCATCGAAAACGCCAATGCCAAGGGCATGCTGGCCGGCAATCCGCCGATCAGGAGTGAAGGTGTGGTTTTCGGCCCGTTCCAGGTCGATTGCTCGGCCATCGGGATGTGTCAGGTGCTGGCCTGAGTCTTCGACGCACCACGGACCTTTGCAGGAGCCAGCTTGCTGGCGATGGTGTGTCAGGCACCGCAGCGTCAACTGACACACCTTCGCCAGCAAGCTGGCTCCTACAGGGGATGGTTATTTCTTCATGATCGATGTGAACAGGTCCGACTCCAAAAGCCGCTGTAGCCATGCCTGCAAGCGCAGGTAAGGCGTCTGCCCGAACCACTTGCGATCCACATGCGCAAACTGCCGTACAAACGGCATCAACGCCACATCGGCCAGGCTTGGATGACCGGCCAGCAAGTAGTCGCGCCCTTCCAGCAACTGATCCAGCCTGCGCAGGAACACTTCACCCTCGCTGCGATAAACCTCCATCGGCTGCTCGGGATAACGCTCGGCGTACTTGTAGCGATTCAAGTGCACCTTGAACACCTGATCGTTCTGTTCAATCAAAGGAGCGATTTGCTCCGCTGCGACAGGATCATCCTTGAGCAACCAGTCCTGCGGATCGTTCTGAGCCAGGGCCCAGCGCATGATGTCGAGGCTTTCGTCGATCACCCGGCCATCGACGCTGAGTACCGGCACCGTGCCTTTACCCGACAGTGCGAGCATCTCGGCGGGCTTGGCCTTCAGGCTGACTTCGACGATGTCCACCGCCACGCCCGAGTAGCGCAGGGCCATGCGCGCGCGCATGGCGTACGGGCAGCGGCGGAAGGAATACAGCGTGTTCATTTCACCTCCAGGGTACTCAGGCCGTTGCCCTGGCGCTGGACCTGAATCTGCACCGGAATCCGTTCATGCATTTCCTGTACGTGGGAAATCACCGCGACCTTGCGGCCCTGGGCCTGCAAGCCGTCGAGGGCATCCATGGCCAGTTGCAGGGATTCAGGGTCGAGGCTGCCGAAGCCTTCATCAATGAACAGCGACTCGATTTTCAGCGTGCTCGACGCCATCGACGCCAGACCGAGGGCCAGCGCCAGCGACACCAGGAAGGTTTCGCCACCGGACAGTGAGTGTACCGAGCGCAGTTCGTCGCCCATTTCCGTGTCCATCACCAGCAACCCGAGCATGCTGCCGCCGCGCTTGAGGCGATAGCGGCGCACCAGTTGGCGCAATTGCACGTTGGCGTGATGCACCAGCAGGTCGAGGTTGTAGGCCTGGGCGATCTTGCGGAATGTGTCGCCGGTGGCGGAGCCGATCAACGCATTCAGGCGTGCCCAGCGTTGATACTCGGTGTAGGCGTCGGCGATTTGCTGCGCCAGGGCCTGATTGGCGTTCTGCCGGCGCTGGTCCTCGGCCTGTTCGGCACGCAGTTCGGCGCAGTGTTGTTCGCTGGTGGCGGCGAGGTTTTGCAGGTCGATCAGCGCACTGGCCAATTGCTCGGCATCGAGGTTTCCGTTCTGTTGTGCCTGATGATTGAGCAGGTGTTTGTTGCGCTCCTGTACCAGGACGTTGGCCTGTTCGATGGCTTTCTCGCTGTGCTGCAAGCGCTGGCGCAGTTCGCTGACCTGGGGGGCGTCGACGCTCAACAGGTTTTCGAGGCCGCCGTCATCCAGCTCGGGATGGCGGGCACGCCAGTCGCCGATCTTGCCGGCGAGCTCAAGTTCTTCGCCTTCCAGTGCATGCAAGCGTTCGCGCTGGGCCTTGAGCTCGGCGGCGATTTGCACTGACTGCGTGACGACGCTTTGCAACGTCTGCGCAGTGCTGGCTTCGGCGCTGCGCGCCTGTTCCACGGCCTGTTCCAGTTGCTGCTGCCAATGCTCGGCGCTGCTGTGTTCGCCGAGTAATTGCCCGAGTGTGTGCTGGCTCGCCTGTTGCTGCTCAGCCAGCCCGGTGAATTGCTGTTCGGCGGCCTGCAATTGCTGCACGCGGCTTTGCTGGCGATCCTGTTCCTTCTCCAGCTGTTGCTGGCGTTGTTGCTGCTCGGCCAGTTCTTCCTTTTGTTGTTCGAGTTGCGCCAGGCGCTCGGCGATCTGCTGGTCGAGCTGCATGAAAGTCGCCGCCGGTTCGACGCGCAGCGCTTGCAGGGTTTCGGCCGGCAGCAGGTTGGCGAATGCCTTGAGTTCTTCGTCCAGACGCTGGCGGTCGTTGTTCAATTCGCGCTGTTGATTGCTCAGGTGCTGGGCCGCTTGCTGGTGGGCAGTTTCGGCATGGCGCAGTTGCTGGGTCAGGCGTGCGGCATCCTGTTGCAGGGTGAGCAGCGCGCTCTGCCGTTGCTCGTCCTGGCTGATGCTCTGGTTGAGCTGACTGTTTTGCTGGACGAGCCAGGCATCGCGTTTGGCGGCATCCTGATTCAGCAGTTGGGCCGCCAGCGGGTGCGCTTCCAGGCTTGGAGCGAGGGCTTGCTGCTGGGTCGCCAGTTGCTCCTGCTGTTGCAGCAGTTCCTTTTGCTGGGCGATCAGCCCGCCGACTTCGGCACGCAGGTCAGTGAGTTTTTCCTTGAGCAGGTCGACGGCCTTTTGCGCGTTGGCCTGTTCGCTTTCATCAAAACGACCGAGGCTTTGCAGCAGGGCTTCCGGCTGATGATACGGATGCTCGTTGCTGCCGCAGACCGGACATGGCTGGTCGTCCTGTAACTGCGCGCGCAGCTCTTCGACACTGGCACTACGCGCCAGACGCTGACGCTCCAGCAGTTCGCGAGTGACGTTGAGGGTCTGTTCGGCAACGCTCAGATCAGCCTTGGCCTTGACCCCGTCCTGGGTCAGGCGTTCACGTTCCTGCTGCGCGGTGAGCTGGCGCTGTTGCAGCTCGGCGCTGCGTTTGTCCAGGTCCTGCTGGCTGGCCCACAAGCGCGCCAGGTCTTCGACGGCGCGCAGTTGCTTGCGGTTGTCCTGCAACAGGCTACCCAGGATGCCGATCTGTTCGGCGACGGCATCCGGTTCGGCACCGGCCTCCTTGAACAGCACCTCCAGTTGCTGCTTCTGCGCGGTGAGCGCCTGGTCGGTGCTCGCGGCGTTTTGTTCGAGGCTGGCCAGTTCGGCCTGGCCCTGATTCAGTCGATTGCCGATCAGCATCAACTGTTGCAGCCGGTCGCGGTAGGCATTCCAGGCATCGCTCAGCGGTGCTAGATGCGTGCTTTGCTCAAGCCCGGTGGCGATGCGCTGCAAGTCCCCGGCGCCTCGGGCTTGCTGACCGAGCAAGGTCTCAATCGTGCCCTGGCCCTGGGTGCAGGCTTCTTGCGCCTGCTGCCTGGCTTCGGCGCTGAGGGCGGTGTCCCTGGCCAGGCGGGCGAGGGTGCTTTGGGCTTCGAAGGCCTGACGCAGCAACGGCGCGCTGTCGGCTTGTCGCTGTTGGGTTTCGCTCAAGGCGATCCGGGCGCTGCCGAGCTGGTGCTCAAGCTGCGTCTGGCGCTCGCCGAGTTCGCCATGTTGCTGCGTCTGCAAGGCAATTTGCGCCGCCAAGGGTGTCAGCAGCGCGTCGACCTCGGCTTTACGGGCGAACTGGTGCCGTTGCGGGGCCAGTTGTTCGAGACGGGTGAGCCTCAAACGCTCGCTGGCCAAGGCCTCCCAGTGGGACTGCGCCGATTGCAGTTGTTCGCTGGCGGCCAGATGCTCGTCCTGCAATCGTTGCAGGTCCTTGAGCCAGGTGTCCTGCAGTTCAAGCTGTTTGAGCTGCGCCTGCTGGGTCTTGAGTTGTTGCTGCGCCTGGCTGAAGCGCTCATCCAGTTCCGCGCGGGCATCGGGTGACAGCGGCGTTACCCCGCTGGCCTGATCCTGCAGCAGCTTGTGCGCCTCGCGGGCCTCCTTGGTCTTGTCGAAGGCCCGACGACCGAGGCGAGTGTAGAGCGCGGTGTCGGTGAGTTTTTCCAGCAGTTCGCTGCGGTCGTTGTCGTCGGCCTTGAGAAACGCGCTGAACTCGCTTTGCGCCAACATCACCGCGCGGGTGAATTGTTCGAAATTCAGCCCCAGCGCGGCTTCGAGCTGAGTCTTGTATTCGCCTTTCTGGCTGGCGAGCAATTGATCCTGATCGATGTCACGCAAGCTCTGGCGGCTGGCCTGCAGCTTGCCAGCGGCCTTGTCCCGGGCGCGATTGGCTTCCCAGCGGGCGCGGTAGCGGCGGCCGTCGACGCCGACGAAATCCACTTCCGCATAGCCTTCACCCGTGCCGCGACGCAGCAGGGTACGTGGGTCGCCGGTAGCGATTTCGCCGTCGGCGTCCGGCACCTTGGCGTCGCGGCCGGTGTTGTTCAGGCGCGGTACGGCGCCAAACAGCGCCAGGCACAGGGCATCGAGCAAGGTGCTTTTACCAGCGCCGGTGGGGCCGGTGATGGCGAACAGTCCGGCACTGGCCAGGGGTTCGGCAGTGAAGTCGATTTCAAATGGCCCGGCCAGGGAGGCGAGGTTTTTCAGGCGGATCGCGAGGATTTTCATGGTTGTTCGCTCTCCATCTGCACGTCCTGCAACAGCTCGGCAAAGTCCTTGAGGGTTTGCTCGTCGACCTCGCTGCCGTAGTTGTCCTGCCAGGCGCGGCTGAACAGTTCCTGAGGCGTGAGTTGGTCCAGTTCGATCAGCGTGCTGCCTTCGTCGGCACCGTCACGGCCGCCGTTGCCGGCGTACTCGGCGGCGATGCGCACCAGGCGCACAGCCTTGCCTTGCAGGGCGGTTTCCACTTGATTGCGCAGGTCGGGCTGCGGTTCATCGAGGCGAACCCGCACCTCCAGCCATGGCTGGCGCTGGATGTCGGCCAACAGGTCGATGTTCGGCAGGTCCGCCAATTGCACCAGGATCTCGCTCAATGGCGCCGGGCCGATGCGTTGCAGGTTGACCGCGCGGGGGATCAGTTTCGGCTCGACGCTGACCAGGGTTTCGCCATCGAGTTTGATGTCGAGGATCTGGTGCTGATAGCTGATCTCGGAGAACGACAGCGGAATCGGTGAGCCGCTGTAGCGGATGCGCTCCTCGCCGTTGACCTTCTGCGGCTTGTGCAAGTGGCCGAGGGCAACGTAACTGATGCTCGGTCCGAACAGGCTGGCGGGCAAGGCTTCGGCATTGCCGATGATCAGGCTGCGCTCGGAGTCTTCCGACACCGAACCGCCCGCCATGTGTGCGTGGCTGATGGCGATCAGCGCCTGGCCTTTCTTGCGCTTTGCGTTCGCCGCCTCGATCAGCCATTCATGGACCTGGCCAATGCCACGCAGGTAGTTGTCGCCCAGATGCGCGCCGGTGACTTCGGCAGGGCGCAGGAACGGCAGCGCCAGGCACCAGGCGACGGTTTTGCCTTTGGCATCCGGCAGCGGCAACAGCAAACGCTCGGCATCCAGTTGCCCGTCATCCAGCCACAACACACGACCGAGCGCGTGAGTGCGCAAGCGGCGCATCAACGGCGCGGGCAGTTCGATCCGCGAGCCGGAATCGTGGTTGCCGGCAATCATCACGATGGTCAGCAACGGCTGCTGTTCGTGGGCGCTGACGATGAAGTCGTAGAGACGCTCCTGGGCTTTGACCGGCGGATTGACCGTGTCGAAGATATCGCCGGCGATCAACAGCACATCCGGCTGGTCGAGCTTCAATTGACGCAACAGCCACTCGAGAAAACAGCCGTGTTCGAAATCGCGATCCTGGCCGTGCAGGTTCTGCCCGAGGTGCCAGTCGGAGGTGTGAAACAAGCGCAAGGCGAACTCCGCTACAAAATAGGTAATGGCCGCGTGAAAAATGAAGGCGGCGAAAGGGGGAAGAGTTTACTGGCAAACGGTCGGGAATGCAGAAGGCAAAAAAAGCAGCCTGCGACAGCTCCTACAGAGTATGCGCATATCCAATGTAGGAACTGCCGCTGGCTGCGCTCTTTCGAACTTGTTGTTGGTAGAGGGGCGCGCCTTGTCGAGATACATTGGCCTTCGGGACGTCTGGTGTTGAGGGTGATACAAGATCTTTCGACGTCGATCAGGGCCGGCATGCTGTTCGAAGGTCATTTTCAAATGTGGGCGGGCGCCGTGTTCACGGTTATTGCCCATCCACCGGGTGCTGTTGCGCACCATCAGGGAGTGGTTCAGTGCCTATCGGGCCGATTGTATAAGGAAGCGCCATGACTCAACGGTTACTCCAACTCGATCAAGTGTCGTTCAACCTGCCCGACGGGCGCGTGCTGTTCGATCACTTGAACCACACCTTCAGTACCAGGGCCACCGGCATCGTGGGTGCCAATGGCTGCGGCAAGTCGTTGCTCGGCCGGCTGCTGACGGGGGAGCAACTGTCCACCGGCGGCATCGTCCGTCGCGAAGGGCGGGTCTACACCGTGGCGCAATTACTGGAGCCCGAGTGCTACCCCAGCGTTGCCGCGCTGGCCGGGGTCGACCATATTCTCGCGGCGCTGGATCGCATTGCCCAAGGCAGTGTCGACGATGACGACCATTCGCTGGCGGTCGACCAATGGGATTGCGCCACACGTCTTGAGGCGCAGCTTGCGCAGATCGGTCTGGGTCATTTGAAGGGCGACTCCCGAACCGACGCACTCAGTGGTGGCGAGCGACAGCGGGTGGCACTACTCGGGGCATGGCTCTCCAGAGCCGACTGGCTCATTTTCGATGAACCCAGCAACCACCTGGATATTGATCAGCAACACAAGCTCGCGCAGCAGATCAATCGCTGGCCGAACGGCTTGGTGTTGATCAGTCACGACCGAGGCCTTCTGGAACACGTGAATGAAATTGTCGAGCTGTCGCCATTGGGGCTGGCGGTTTATGGCGGCAACTACAGTCAGTATGCGGCGGCACGCGAGCAAGAGCAGCAGTCGTTCCAGTCGGCATTGCAAGGGGAGCGGGCGCAAGCCAAGCGTGAACAACGTGATATGGTCGTGCAGATGGAGCGTCAGCAACGGCGTAATGCCCGCGGCGACCGTCAGGCCCGTGATGGTAATCAGACCAAGCTGATCACCAACGCCCAGAAAGAGCGCAGTGAAAACAGTCAGGGAAAATTGCGCCTCAATCAACAGGTGGCCCGGGAGCAGCAGCAACAACGGATCGCCGAGGCCCGCGCACGGTGCGCGCCGGACATTCAACGCATGATGTTGTCCCCAGAAAGCGTAGTGCCCAATGGCAAGCTGATTGTACAACTCAACGACGTGATTCTCCCGTTCGGTTACGCGGCACCGGTCAATCTGACGCTGACCGGGCCTATGCGCATGGCGATCCTGGGCGCCAACGGCAGCGGCAAGTCGACCCTGTTGCGAGTGATCGCTGGCCAACTGCCGGTGCACGAAGGCGAACTCATCCGCAGTTGCCATGTCGGTTGGCTGGATCAACACGCCGGGGTGCAGTACCCCGAACGTACGGCGGTGCAATGGCTCTACGAGAGCAATCCTGCGCTGCCCGAAGCCGAGGCACGAACCCGCTTGGCGCAGACGGGGATTGATGCTGACCGTGCGATGCTCAAGACCTGCCAGTTGAGTGGCGGCGAGCGCCTGAAAATAGCACTCGCTGCACAGTTGTATGCACAGCGGCCGCCGCAATTGCTGTTGCTGGATGAACCGGATAACCATTTGGATCTGCCCAGTAGAATCGCGCTGGAGCAGATGCTTAATCAATACCAAGGGGCATTGATCGTGGTTTCTCACGATTGCGCTTTTTTACACGCTATTCATCTAGATGCTGAGTTTCATCTCAAAAGCTAAAAACAATCACTTCGGATAAAGCGGCGGCAACCCACTGTCACCGACAGGGTCCTGAACCCGTTCGGCCATCGGGATCGCCTTGATCGCCCGCCACAGTTCGTCACCTTGCCAATACTGGCCGGTTTCGCTGTACAGCGCGCCGTTCAGGCCGTCGAGGGCGTCGGACAGAGGTACGAAGCGGGCGGCCATGTCGGCCAGGGTTTCCGGCTGCTGGCGGGCCCAGGCGTCGAGGGCCTGGCGGGTGGCGTGGGAGTCGTTGGCCTGGCAGGCGCGCTTGAGGTCGTCGAGCACGGTGCGCGGGCTCGGGCCGGTTTGCGCGACACGCGCCACCGCCGGTTGCCAGCGGCCACGCCACCAGAGGCCAAAGCCGAGCAGGGTGGTGCAGGCCAGGATCAAGGTACTGAGTTTCCAGCGCCAGAGTGCTTCGCTGTCGGCGCTGGCATCGACCGGTGAGGCGCCGGCCGGGGTGTCGGCCAGCAGGCTCGGATTGGCCACCACGTGCAGCGTGCGAGCAGGCAGGCTGCTGTGTTCCAGATGATCTTCGAAGGTGTTCCACCAGACCACGTCGACGGTGGGCAGTTCGATGGCGCCGGTCCTTGTCGGCACCAGGGCCTCGCGGTCTTCACGGCTGCCGACCAGGCCGCGTTCGCTGTTCTGGTTGCCGAGCACCGGTTGATCCGGATAGCGGCGCAGGCCGCCGACATCGGTGCCGGGCAGCGGAGGCAGTTGGGTGCTGGACAAGCCTTCGGCCTTCACCGTCAGGCTGCGGGTCAGCGAATCGCCGACCTGAGTGTGATCCGGCTCCGGGTTCCAGATTTCGCTCAGGGTCAGGCTGCGCGCAGGCAGCCATGGCGCGTCGGCCGGATAGGTGAGGGGCTTGGCCTTGACCGTCAACAGCAGTTCGGCCGAGGTAACGCGCATCAGTTTGCCGGCTTTTGGCCCCTGGGTTGCGTCCTGTACCGGTTGTGGGTCGACCAGCGCGGCGTTGAAGACCTGCGCCGGAATGACCAGCTCGCCGCTGTGTTGCGGGTAGATCGCGTAGCGCATTTCGATCACGCCATGGCGCAGGCCGTCGATGTCCTTTTCGTAGGTGCGTGAGTCACCCAATTGTTCGATGCGTGCGTCAGGTATCTGCAAGGGTGGCAGGCTGCTGTCGTCGTACAGCGACACCGAATGGTAGATGCGCAGGGTCAGGACGGCTTGCGCCTGCACGTACACGCTGGTTTGATCGAGGCTGGCATCGATGAATACCGCAGCCCGCTTGTTCGTGTTGTCCGGTGTTTCGCTCTCGACCACTTGCAGGGTGATCGGCTGGCTCTGCAGTTCCCCCAGTTGCAATGACGGAATCACCACGCTGCCGTTTTGCCGGGGCAGGAGGGTGACGATCCAGCGGGTGGTGGCCTGGTTTTCTCCGCTCAGGGTGTTCAGCTGGTTGACCTGGCGTGTGCCGCGCACTTCGAACAACGGTTCCAGCGCCGCCAGGTCCGGTTTGCCGAACTGAGTGACATCGCTGGATTCCAGGGTCAGCTCGACCGTCTCGCCTGAGCTCAGGCGACTGCGATCAACACTGGCGACCAGTTCTGCTGCCTGTGCCTGAACGGTGCAGAACAACAGGCCATGCAGCAGCGCGAGCAATAAAACGGTGAAGCGGGTCATCGAGTTTCTTCCTGATCCTGATGTTGTTGCTGTTCGTACCAGAATTTGCGCCTGAGCAGTTCACCGGGGTCATCCGGGATCTGTCGCAGCCATTGCTCCAGTGCCTGGCGCTGCTCACCTTCGATACTGTCGGTGGCCGGGCGCAAGGGCGGTGTGGTGTGTTGTTCGTCACCCAGTTCGCTGCCCGGAACCTCGTTGCCCACCGGTTTCGGCGGTGTGGTGGGTGGTTGTTCCTCACCCGGGCGGCTCGGTTGCCCCTCGGTTTTCGGTTCGCCGCTGCTCGAGGGTTGCGCGGCGGCACCGGGCGGTGGCTCCGGCGATTCGGCTTCGGGCCGGGCATTGCTGGCGGCGTCTGGCTCAGGAGGAGTATTTTTCTCCTTGAGCAGGCGTTCGACCAGCGCCTTGTTGGTCAGTGCCGGACGCAAATCCGGTTGACGTTCCAGTGCCTGTTCGTAAGCGTCCAGGGCAGCCTCCAGCTCACCGCTTTTGGCCAGGGCATTGCCTCGATTGTAGTGGGAGCGGGCATCGTCGCCTTCGGCAAACCGCTCGGCGGCGCCTGCGTAGTCGCCGGCCTCATAGAGCGCCACGCCTTGCCACTGATGGCTTTCGAAGCGTCGGGAGGCCTCCGCAGGGCGCTTCTGCTTGAGTAAATGCGCGCCTTGTTGGTCTGGACGCAGCCAAAGGTCTGCGAGGTCGAAGGCGTAGCTCGGTTGAGGCAGCGCCAATAGCAGCGGCAGGCACAGCAGCCAACCGCGACGTCCCGCGCAGGCCGCGAGCAGCAGCAGTGGCAGCAGCAACCAGTACCCCTGATCGGCCCAGGTGTCCAGGCGCAAGGTCTGACCGTCGTTGCGCAAGTGACGTGGACCGTCGAGCAGGCCAAGGGCGTGCAGATCGCTATCGTCCAGGCGTGCCTGGCGATAGCGGCCATCCAGGTCGTTGGCAAAACTTTTCAAGCCGGGTTCGTCCAGGCGCGGCACGAGAATGGCGCCTTGTTCATCCTTGAGGAAGCTGCCGTCTTCCTGGGTGATCGGCGAGCCTTCGGCGGTGCCGATGCCGAGCATCAAAAATTGGGTCGATTTGCCGTTCAGCGCGCGACGGATGCCCAGCCGCTCCTGGTCGGTCAGGGACGATCCAATCAGCAGGATCCGGCCATCGCCCAAAGCAGCCTGTTCGAGCAACGCCAGGGCCTTGAGCACCGCCAGATCGGCGCGATGACCGGCCGCTGGCATCAACGACGGTTTGAGTGCGTCCAACAGATTGCGGCTGGTGGAAAGATCATCTGACAGCGGCACCAGTGTGTGGGCACTGCCGGCGTAGACGACGATGGCGGTTTGCGCGTCGCTGCGAATCTGCAGCAGATCAAGCACCTTGCGTCGTGCCTGTTCGAGTCGGTTGGGTGTGACGTCGGTGGCGAGCATTTCCGGGGTCAGCTCGAGAATCACCACCAGCGGATCGGCGGGTTTTTGACTGGTCTGCTCGACACGCTGCCAGCCCGGACCCAGCAGGGCGAGCACGGTCAACAGCCACGCGAGACCGAGGGCGATCCAGGGCAATTTACTGTCACGTCCACTGCCACCGCTGAGCAATGTCGTGTGAAAGGCCGCAGGCAGGATCATTTGCCAGCGCCCGGCGCGCTTCTTGCGGTGCCAGAGTTGCCAGAGCAACCAGCCAAGCACCGGCAACAACAGCAGCCACCAGGGGCGGTACCAGTAAGGCCACAGCGCACTCATCGGCGCCTCCGCAGGCGCAGGCGTTTGAGACGCTGGCGCCAGTCGGGCAGCAATTGCGTTTGCAAAAACAGATCCCTGGTAAACAGGCGTTGCAACGGGTTGTCCGGCCAGAGTACGGGGGCCAGCAGCAGCATGCTCAACCACAGCGCCAGGGCCAGCGGCCAGTGATACAACGCTTGGGCCGGGCGGGCCTGGGTCGGTTGCTGGGTCACGGGCTCCAGTTGGTCAAGGGTGTCCTTGATCGATTGCAGTTCCTTGCCATCGTGGGCGCGGAAGTACTGACCGCCGGTGACTTCGGCGATGGCCTTGAGGGACGGCTCGTCGAGGTCCAGGCTCGGGTTGACGCCGAGGAAACCCACGGAGCCGCTTTGCTCTGGGTCGGCGCCAATGCCGATCGGATAGATTTTCACGCCTTCCTTGGCCGCCAGTCGGGCTGCGGTGAACGGGTCGATTTCACCGCCATTGTTGGCGCCGTCGGTGACCAGAATCAGCACGCGGCTTGTTGCCGGACGCGAGCGCAGGCGCTTGAGGGCCAGGCCGATAGCATCGCCGATGGCGGTGTTTTTGCCGGCAATGCCGATGCGCGCTTCATCGAGCCAGACGCGCACGGTGTGGCGGTCGAAGGTCAGCGGCGCCTGCACGTAGGCCTGGCTACCGAACAGGATCAGGCCGACCCGGTCACCTTCGCGGCTTTCGAGGAAATCGCCGAGCAGGTGCTGGACCAACGCCAGTCGGCTCACTTCTTCGTCCTGCCACTGCATGTCAGGGAAGTCCATGGAGCCGGAAACGTCCACCGCCACCAGCAAGTCACGGCCACTGGCAGCAATCGGCAAGGGGTCGCCGAGCCATTGCGGGCGTGCAGCCGCGACCAGCAGCAACAGCCACAGCACTATGAACGGTGCCTGCTGGCGCCATGCTGGCAGGTTGGCCCGGGCGCGACGCCCGGCGAGGCCTTCCAGGTCGCTGAGGAAGCTGACCTTGAGCGCCGGTTCGCCACTGTCGGCCACCGGCAATATGATGCGCATCAGCCACGGCAGCGGCAGAAGGGCAAAAATCCACGGCCAGGCGAACTCAAACATGCTTGCGAATCCATGTGTCGACGGCCTGGGTCAGGCCGGCGATGGCTTTGTCGTCGAGTTTGCATTCGGGTTTGTAGGCGCCTTCGACCAGCACCATCCAGCGAGTCAGGCCGGCGGCCGGGCAGCGATTGTCGAGGAACGCCAGCCATTTTCGTCCGTTGAGGGTGTGGCTTTGGCTGTAGGGGTAGTGGTTGCGGCACAGGCGTTTGAGCAAACCGTTGAGTTGCTGCAACCAGGCACCGGCCGGCGCACCGTCGTAGGGTTTGGGCATCAAGGCCAGCTCCGCCAGGGCGGCAAGACGCACCGGGTCAAGCGGCTGTTCTGCACGCACCACGGGACGCCTGTCCGGAATAAAACGACGTAGCTTCCACAGGCCCAAACCGATCAGCGGCACCAACAGAAGCAGCAACCACCAACCCGGTGCCGGAGGCCAGAATTCCACCGGTGGCGGGGATATCAGTGGTTGCAGTTGATCAAGGCTGCTCATCGACCTTTCCCCGGTTTCTGTGGGTTCAGGTATTCGCGCAATTGCTCGACCATTTCGCTCTGAGTGCTCAACGGCATCATCAGCACCCGCAGTTTTTGCGCGAGCAGCTCCCATCGCGCGATACGCGCTTCAGCCTGGGCCCGGTAAGCCTGGCGCAGGTCGAAATTCAGCGTATCGAGTTCCAATTGCGCTCCACGCTCGGCGAAACGTAAAAGGCCGGCGGCGGGCAGAGCATGATCCAGCGGATCGGACACCGGCAGCAGCAACAGGTCGCAATGACGCGATAACAGGCTCAGCTGTTGCTCGGCGCTTTCCGATAGCGCGCGTTCGTCGCAAATCACAATGACAAGGCTGCCCGGACGTGACACCTCACGCGCTCGGCGCAAGGCAATGCCAAAGGCGTCGCGGTCCGGCTCGCCCTCGGTGGTCAGCGACCGGTTGACCCGCACCAGACGGTTGAGCAACTGCAGCAGGCTTTGCTTGCTGCGCCGAGGCTTGATTTCATAGTGCTCATTGTCGCCATACACCAGCCCGCCGACCCGGTCGTTGTGGCCCAGGGCTGCCCAACCGATCAGGCTCGCGGCCTGGGCGGCGAGCACTGACTTGAACATCAGGCCTGACCCGAAAAACAACCGGCGGCTTTGTTCGACCATGATGAATATCGGCCGCTCACGTTCTTCGTGGAACAGTTTGGTGTGAGGCTCCTGGGTGCGCGCGGTCACACGCCAGTCAATGGTGCGCACATCGTCGCCGGCCTGATAGACCCGCACCTGATCGAAGTCGACGCCACGCCCGCGCAATTTGGAATGGTGCAGGCCGATCAGCGGACTGCGTTGGCCGGGCGTGGAAAACAGCTGCACTTCGCGCACGCGATGGCGCATCTCGATCAGGTCGGCGAGGCTGACACGAATGCCCGGCTCGGGCGGCAGGCTGGCGTTCATCGGGGTCAAGCGACGGCTACGACGTCGAGAATCCGCTGGACCACACGGTCCTGATCGATACCGGCGGCTTCGGCTTCAAAGGAAAGAATGATGCGATGGCGCAGCACGTCGAACAGCACGGCCTGGATGTCCTCCGGGCTGACGAAATCACGCCCGGCCAGCCAGGCGTGGGCGCGGGCGCAGCGGTCCAGGGCAATCGAGCCTCGGGGGCTGGCGCCGTAGGCGATCCACTCGGCCATCTCCGGATCGAATTTGGCCGGGGTGCGGGTGGCCATGACCAGTTGTACCAGGTACTCCTCCACGGCGTCGGCCATGTACAGACCGAGGATTTCCTTGCGTGCGACAAAAATCGTCTGTTGAGTAACCCGACGCTCAGGCTTGGCTTCGCCGTTCAGGGCTTCTCCACGGGCTTGCTGCAGAATCCGGCGCTCGACAGTGGCATCGGGAAAGCCGATTTTCACGTGCATCAGGAACCGGTCAAGCTGGGCTTCCGGCAACGGGTAGGTGCCTTCCTGCTCGATCGGGTTCTGCGTGGCCATCACCAGGAACAGCGGCGACAGCTCGTAGGTGCTGCGCCCGACACTGACTTGCCGCTCGCCCATGGCTTCGAGCAAGGCCGACTGGACCTTGGCCGGGGCGCGGTTGATTTCGTCCGCCAATACCAGGTTGTGGAAGATCGGGCCTTGCTGGAACACGAAGCTGCCGGTTTCCGGGCGGTAGATTTCCGTACCGGTAATGTCGGCCGGCAACAGGTCAGGAGTGAACTGGATGCGGTGGAACTGCGCTTCGATGCCTTCGGCAAGTTCTTTGATGGCTTTGGTCTTGGCCAGGCCAGGAGCACCCTCGACCAGCATATGGCCGTCGGCGAGCAGGGCGATGAGCAATCGCTCGATGAGTTTTTCCTGGCCGAGAATCTGCGTTGAAAGAAAGGTTCGCAGCGCTAGCAGCGCTTCACGATGTTCCATCGATGACTGTTCCTGCAAAAGGGTGGCCGAGGACGTTCGAAATGCGCCAGGGCTGGGGGCGTTACTTTAATCCATCGCGGGGGGTGGCGACTAACGGCATTTTGCGCAAAGTGCGGGAAAAGATGGGTGAAATTGTTGGAGGTTCGTTCCATTTCAGTATTGTGGCGGGCTTACTGACGCCATCGCGAGCGAGCTCGCTCCCACAGGGGACCACGCCGTCACTGAGGCATGCAATCAAATGTGGGAGCGAGCTTGCTCGCGATGAGGTCGGACAGGCACTGATTTTCAGAGCTGGCTAATGAAGGTGCCAGTGCCTTCAAGAATGTTCTGCAAGGTTTCTTCCACTTCGGCCATATCCACCATGTCGGCATCAAAGGCGATTTCCAGTACATCGTCGCCGTTGAGCGCATCGGCATCAGCCGCGGCAATTTCGATCTTCAGCAGGGAAGGGCTGAGGGTGACTTTCACGCCATCGAGGGTCGAAGGCTCGCCGTCCAGAGTGATTTCCAGCTCGTCTTCATCCGGGTAGCGGCTCATCAGGAACATTTCGCCCTGGTCGCTGTGGCAGCAGAGCATGGCCATGTTGTCTTCTTCGTCGTCGCAAGGGTTGACGATCAAGAGGGCGGTTTTCATTTTCATGGGAAATTCCTGGTTCGACGAGCGTGGTAAACGCAACAAGGGGCGATTCTGCCAGCCCGCGCACATTTCTGCTTGTCCGAGTGTCGATGACCGGGTATTGGACGGTCAGAGTGTTACTGGTCATTTCTGGTACGCATGTCCCGTAAAACCGGACGGAAATCCGTCATTTTCCTGTGCGAATGCTAGTGTTGTTCGATGCGCATGCGTTGAGCAGCGTACCGTTGACCGAATATGTCGCAGCACCGCAAGCACGGGCCTTGCCGCACTCGTTAAGCTGCGCAACGGATGAGCACCCGTAAAGACATTGCGCTGCACGCAGTCCAGTCGTTTTTGCAGATGCCCATTCACGGAAGGTGAATGTGACCTGAGTGTCTCGTCCAGCTTCACCCACCTGTCACCCTGTTTCCTCTGCCCGAGAATCAGGAACCGGGTGACGGACCACCCCGAAAGGGGTTTTGCACGCGACGCTTTCATCAATAACAAGCCCAAGCGGAGTACCACAGATGGCGTTCTTCACCGCAGCCAGCAAAGCCGACTTCCAGCACCAACTGCAAGCGGCACTGGCGCAGCACATCAGTGAACAGGCACTGCCACAAGTGGCGCTGTTTTCTGAACAATTCTTCGGCATCATTTCCCTTGACGAGCTGACCCAGCGTCGGTTGTCCGACCTTGCTGGCTGCACCCTTTCTGCATGGCGCATGCTTGAGCGCTTTGATCACGCGCAGCCGCAAGTGCGCGTCTACAACCCTGATTACGAACGCCACGGCTGGCAGTCGACCCATACCGCGGTCGAAGTGCTGCACCACGACCTGCCTTTCCTGGTGGACTCGGTGCGTACCGAGCTGAACCGCCGCGGCTACAGCATCCATACCCTGCAAACCACCGTGCTGAGCGTGCGTCGTGGCAGCAAGGGCGAGTTGCTGGAAATCCTGCCTAAAGGCACCCAGGGCGACGGCATTCAGCAAGAATCGCTGATGTACCTGGAGATCGACCGCTGCGCCAACACCGCCGAGCTCACTGTGCTCAGCAAAGAGCTGGAGCAGGTGCTCGGTGAAGTCCGCGTGGCCGTCGGCGATTTCGAGCCGATGAAGGCCAAGGTCCAGGACATCCTGACCAAGCTGGACAACAGCCAGTTCGCCGTCGATGGCGACGAGAAGAACGAAATCAAGAGCTTCCTGGAATGGCTGGTGGGCAACCACTTCACCTTCCTCGGTTATGAAGAGTTCGTGGTCAGCGATGAAGCCGATGGCGGCCATATCGTCTACGACAAGGACTCCTTCCTGGGCCTGACCAAGCTGCTGCGTGCCGGCCTGACCTACGATGACCTGCGCATCGAAGACTACGCCGTGAACTACCTGCGCGAACCGACCCTGCTGTCGTTCGCCAAGGCCGCGCACCCAAGCCGTGTACACCGTCCGGCTTACCCGGACTACGTGTCGATCCGCGAAATCGATGCCGACGGCAAGGTCATCAAGGAATGCCGTTTCATGGGCCTGTACACCTCGTCGGTGTATGGCGAGAGCGTGCGGGTGATCCCGTACATCCGTCGCAAGGTCGAGGAAATCGAACGCCGTTCCGGCTTCCAGGCCAAGGCTCACCTGGGCAAGGAACTGGCGCAGGTGCTCGAAGTGCTGCCGCGCGACGATCTGTTCCAGACCCCGGTGGACGAGCTGTTCAGCACCGTGATGTCGATCGTGCAGATCCAGGAACGCAACAAGATTCGCGTGTTCCTGCGCAAAGACCCGTACGGCCGTTTCTGCTACTGCCTGGCCTACGTGCCGCGTGACATTTATTCCACCGAAGTGCGCCAGAAGATCCAGCAGGTACTGATGGATCGCCTGAAAGCCTCGGACTGCGAGTTCTGGACCTTCTTCTCCGAGTCCGTGCTGGCCCGCGTGCAGTTGATTCTGCGCGTCGACCCGAAGAACCGCCTCGATATCGACCCGCTGCTGCTGGAAAAAGAAGTGGTGCAGGCCTGCCGAAGCTGGCAGGACGACTACGCCGCCCTGACCGTTGAAAGCTTCGGTGAAGCCCATGGCACCAACGTGCTGGCCGACTTCCCGAAAGGCTTCCCGGCCGGTTACCGCGAACGTTTCGCAGCCCACTCGGCTGTGGTCGACATGCAGCACCTGCTGAGCCTCAACGAAAAAAATCCGCTGGTGATGAGCTTCTACCAGCCGCTGGGTCAGGTTTCCGGTCAGCGCATGCTGCACTGCAAGCTGTACCACGCCGATACCCCGCTGGCGCTGTCCGACGTGCTGCCGATCCTGGAAAACCTCGGCCTGCGCGTGCTGGGTGAGTTCCCGTATCGCCTGCGCCACAACAATGGCCGCGAATTCTGGATTCACGACTTCGCGTTCACTGCCGCCGAGGGCCTGGAACTCGACATCCAGCAGCTCAACGACACGCTGCAGGACGCATTCGTCCACATCGTGCGTGGCGATGCCGAGAACGACGGGTTCAACCGTCTGGTACTGACCGCCGGCCTGCCATGGCGCGACGTGGCACTGCTGCGTGCCTACGCCCGCTACATGAAGCAAATCCGTCTGGGCTTCGACCTGGGCTATATCGCCAGCACCCTGAACAACCACACCGACATTGCCCGCGAGCTGACGCGGTTGTTCAAGACCCGCTTCTACCTGGCGCGCAAGCTGTCCGGCGACGATCTGGAAGACAAGCAGCAACGCCTGGAACACGCGATTCACAGCGCCCTGGACGACGTTCAGGTACTGAACGAAGACCGCATCCTGCGTCGCTACCTGGACCTGATCAAGGCCACCCTGCGTACCAACTTCTACCAGACTGACGCCAACGGCCATAACAAGTCGTACTTCAGCTTCAAGTTCAACCCGCACTTGATTCCCGAGCTGCCCAAGCCTGTACCGAAGTTCGAAATCTTCGTTTACTCGCCGCGCGTCGAAGGCGTGCACCTGCGCTTCGGCAACGTGGCCCGTGGTGGCCTGCGCTGGTCCGACCGTGAAGAAGACTTCCGTACCGAAGTCCTGGGCCTGGTAAAAGCCCAGCAAGTGAAGAACTCGGTCATCGTGCCGGTGGGTGCGAAGGGCGGCTTCCTGCCGCGTCGCTTGCCACTGGGCGGCAGCCGTGACGAGATCGCGGCCGAGGGCATCGCCTGCTACCGCATCTTCATTTCGGGTCTGTTGGACATCACCGACAACCTGAAGGACGGCGCCCTGGTGCCGCCGGCCAACGTCGTGCGTCATGACGACGATGACCCGTACCTGGTCGTAGCGGCGGACAAGGGCACTGCGACCTTCTCCGACATCGCCAACGGCATCGCCATCGACTACGGTTTCTGGCTGGGTGACGCGTTTGCGTCCGGTGGTTCGGCCGGTTACGACCACAAGAAAATGGGCATCACCGCCAAGGGCGCGTGGGTAGGCGTACAGCGCCACTTCCGCGAGCGCGGCATCAATGTCCAGGAAGACAGCATCACCGTGGTCGGTGTCGGCGACATGGCCGGTGACGTGTTCGGTAACGGCTTGCTGATGTCCGACAAGCTGCAACTGGTCGCAGCGTTCAACCACCTGCACATTTTCATCGATCCGAACCCTGAGCCGGCGTCGAGCTTCGCCGAGCGTCAGCGACTGTTCGACCTGCCTCGTTCGGCTTGGTCGGACTACGACACCAGCCTCATGTCCGAAGGCGGCGGCATCTTCTCGCGCAGCGCGAAGAGCATTGCGATTTCCCCGCAAATGCAGGAACGCTTCGATATCAAGGCCGAAAAGCTGACCCCGACCGAACTGCTGAACGCCTTGCTCAAGGCACCGGTGGATCTGTTGTGGAACGGCGGTATTGGTACTTACGTGAAGGCCAGCAGCGAAAGCCACGCCGATGTCGGCGACAAGGCCAACGACGCACTGCGGGTAAACGGCAACGAACTGCGCTGCAAAGTCGTGGGCGAGGGCGGTAACCTGGGCATGACCCAACTGGGGCGCGTCGAGTTCGGCCTCAATGGCGGCGGTTCCAACACCGACTTCATCGACAACGCTGGTGGCGTGGACTGCTCCGACCACGAAGTGAACATCAAGATCCTGCTCAACGAAGTGGTTCAGGCCGGCGACATGACCGACAAGCAACGCAACGAGTTGCTGGCGAGCATGACCGACGAAGTCGGTGGCCTGGTGCTGGGCAACAACTACAAGCAGACTCAGGCCCTGTCCCTGGCAGCCCGTCGCGCCTTGCCGCGGATTGCCGAATACAAGCGCCTGATGAATGACCTGGAAGGTCGCGGCAAGCTGGATCGCGCCATCGAGTTCCTGCCGGCCGAAGAAGCGATCAACGAGCGCATCGCCGAAGGCCATGGCCTGACCCGTGCCGAGCTGTCGGTGTTGATCTCGTACAGCAAGATCGACCTCAAGGAGCAGTTGCTGGGCTCCCTGGTGCCGGACGACGATTACCTGACCCGTGACATGGAAACCGCTTTCCCGCCAACACTGGTAAGCAAGTTCTCCGCGGCGATGCGTCGTCACCGTCTGAAGCGTGAAATCGTCAGCACCCAGATTGCCAACGATCTGGTCAACCACATGGGTATCACCTTCGTTCAACGACTCAAAGAGTCGACCGGCATGAGCCCGGCGAACGTGGCCGGTGCTTATGTGATCGTGCGTGACATTTTCCATCTCCCGCACTGGTTCCGTCAGATTGAAAACCTGGACTACAAGGTTTCCGCCGACGTACAACTGGAACTGATGGACGAGCTGATGCGCCTGGGCCGTCGCGCCACGCGCTGGTTCCTGCGTGCCCGTCGCAACGAGCAGAACGCTGCGCGTGACGTCGCGCACTTCGGTCCACATCTGGCGGCGTTGGGCCTCAAACTCGACGAATTGCTCAGTGGCGAGATCCGCGAAACCTGGCAGACCCGTTATCAGGCGTACGTCGAAGCCGGTGTGCCGGAGTTGCTGGCGCGCATGGTGGCTGGCACCACGCACCTGTATACGCTGCTGCCGATCATCGAGGCTTCCGACGTGACCGGCCAGGACCCTGCCGACGTGGCCAAGGCCTACTTCGCCGTGGGCAGTGCACTGGACATCACCTGGTACCTGCAACAGATCAGCGCTCTGCCGGTTGAAAACAACTGGCAGGCGCTGGCCCGTGAAGCGTTCCGTGATGACGTCGACTGGCAGCAACGTGCGATCACCATCTCGGTCCTGCAACAGGGCGACGGTTCCCAGGAGGTGGAAACACGCCTGGACCTGTGGATGCAGCAGCATGAAGGCATGATCGAGCGCTGGCGTGCCATGCTGGTGGAAATCCGTGCCGCAAGCGGTACCGACTACGCCATGTACGCGGTGGCCAACCGCGAACTGCTGGACCTGGCGTTGAGCGGTCAAGCGGTGGTGCCTGCCGCCGTCGCCGCCGCCGAGCTGGAACCGGCTGCCTGATCAGGCGTTGAATGAAAAAGCCCCGCATCGAGAGATGCGGGGCTTTTTTCATTCAAGGGGCAAGACAATACGCCGGCCCATGTTTGGAACTCAGCTGTAGGGTGTAGAGCTTGCAGGCGAAGAGACCTGCCTTTCCAGAATTTCCAGCTCGAACGTGACAGCGTCGCCAGTCTTATCGGTAAAGCACCTGCTGTACGCTGGATCACGCCAGATTTCTTGTCTGATAATTCCGGCGTTACGTGCTTTCAAATAAACGCTGGCTTTAGAGGCGTTCAAATCATCCAGTGTAATGATCTGATGATAACCATCCAGCAAATTGAAGGAGGTGGTATCACCGCCGGCCGCCGGATAGGCGCCAAGCACCCCTTGGTCGCCCTGGCTGAAATATTTCTGATAGTACGCTTCACTCAGAATCTGCATGTTGTAGTAGTCGTCATAACACCTGAAGTGGATGACCATGGCCGTCCGTTTTCTGCCTCCTACAGGGCGCATTGTTCGGCTTGCAGGATCATAGGCTTCAAAGGTAGACACTATATTGGGCGGGATCGGCGATTTGAGTCTCTGAGGTTCAAAATGACTCGCGCTCAATATCTGGTCAAAAAATGTCATGTTCATTCCATTGCACGTGATGCGGGCAATGAAGGATCTTTCCTGGTCTTTAGTCATGAGGACTTCCTTGTCTGTAGAAAATGGTGGTTGGCGCTGTAGCGCGGATCTGAAGATACCGCTATTTAAAAGTCGCGGTCTTGATTGATTGTGAGCAAACCCTTCCTGTCCCGGTCGGGGTTTACTCACAATATTTGTCGCAGCCTTAATACAGTTTCAGCTCTGACGCTGTGTCGATCATCGAGACATTACTTGTCGGGCTGGTCAATAAATTGCTGAGCGACCGGTCAAACTTCTGCAGCGCCCTTACTTGCACGTTTTGTTGCTCGTTAATATCGGCAACAATCTCTTCACTGCGTTTATAGTCCGCCCATACCGGGCTGAGCGCTCTGGCGTCATAACCTTGTGCCGTGCCGATGTAGTTGAATTGGCTGTCATAGAAATCGGCACTGACTTTGGACTCGACGTCCGAACTACGCGAGGTGATCAATTGGCTGCGGCTGTCGACAATGGCTACCACATCCGGTTTCGCGGCCTTGAGGCTCTGCATGTCCGGGTACACGGTGACCGATCCGAATTGCCGATGAAGCGAGGCCTTGACCCAATCTACTGCGAGGTCGGGTCTGGAGGTGGCGACATAGGCGTCGTGGATCTCCCGTACCAGCAGGCTCTGTCCGAAACCCGTGCCGGCATTGGCCTGGTAATTCTGTAGATAGGCACGGTTAGCCTGGGTGTTTTGGCTGTACACCACGCCCAGGGCCACATTGCTGCCGTTGGGAATACGAGTCGCGTTGCTGCGGCCGACCGGTTCGGTGAACACACTTTCCAGCGAAGGCCCCGCGGAGGGTGCGGTGGGAACCGAGCAGCCAGCCAAAAGTGCAGCTGATAGGGTAAGCGTACTGACAAGTGCAAGTTTCATTGTGTTACTCCAGTGAAACAACATTAGTAAGGAAATTGAAGTTGCCGGAATTGATCGGCAGTTGTTCCAGACTAAAGCGGGAAGTGCAGAATGAAACAGCCGATTGCGTGGATATCAGCCGGCCTATAGTTTTGTTTGATTTAAACAAGTTGGGTTAATTGCCCCGGGAAGTAAAAACGCCCGAATAGAAAATTTGGGCGTTTTTATTTATGGCTGTTCGTTCAGCGATCAGTTTTTCAGGGGGACCAGCACCTGTTCGTCCGGCGACAACACCATGAACACCAGCAACTTGGCAGGCTCGGTAGCGCTGGCGTTTTTCGATACCAGATGCTCGGATCCTGCTGCTTCATACCAGTATTCGCCCGCCTTGTACGTCACTGCTTTCTCGCCTTTCACCTGAGAGGTGACAGACCCCGACAGGACGTAGGCCATGGCGGTACCGTCGTGCTTGTGGGCGATGGACGATTGGCCGGGCTTGTAGTCGACTTCGATCATCAGTGCTTTTTTGCCCGGCACGTTTTTCAGCATGTGATCCTGCAATACCGTGACTTTTTCCGAGGGGGCGCCGGCTTCATGGGCGAATACCGGGGCACCGACGGTCAGGGTCAGGGCAACAAGGGGAGCGGCACAGAAGCGCAAAACGTTCATGGATCATTACCTGCGTTGGATAAGTGGTCAGGAACCAATCTAGTCCGCCGCGAGGGGCAATCAAACAGCCAATATTCGGGAAGGCCAGGGGACCAATGTCTGGGCAGCTCGCTCCAGCGGGGGGGTAATTCTGTAGGAGCGAGCTTGCTCGCGATGGATTCAGATTCACCGCGTTTAACCAGGAAGCACGCGTTATCGTTGACGACCATCGCGAGCGAGCTCGCTCCTACAAGGGGGGGCCTAGCGGATTGGAAAGCTGTTGAAGTCGACGGAGTTGGCCAGTTGGCAATCGATCAGGTCGATGAAACCCTGGACTTGCGGGCAGTTGAAATGCGATCGCATGGCCTCTTCCGATTGCCAGTGGGCGCTGACGGTCCAGCGATTGCTGTCCTCGGGGCAGCGGTCGACCATATAGGATTCGCACCCGGGAAGTTCACGCAGGGTTTCGACAATCTTTTGCAGTTGCTGACCCAGTTCATCCGAGCGCCCGGCGGCGGCTTGTACCTGTACGGTATTGATCACTTCATGGGACATTGCTCACACTCCTGAATCAGGCCGGACGAATCCTGCTCATTGAGGGATAACGCCTATGCAGGATAGGCCCCACCCCCGGGACCGCCAATAGCCAATCCCCGGATAAAACCGCAGGCCAATCCGTCAGGCCACTTGCTGCAGGATGTCGCGCAAACGGTCCAGGGCGATGTCGATGTCGAGGGTTTCGATGGCGCCAAAACCGAAAAAAAGCCCGGCCTTGGGCGTTTCCTGATAGAAAAAGCTATCGATGGCATATAGCCCGACTTCGACTTTTTTCGCCAGTTCGATCACCAATGGAATATCCATCGGCACTTTGCACATCACCACCATGTGGAAGCCGGCAGTGGACGGTACCGCCTCCAGCCAGGGCGAAAGATCGCCTGCCATGCGCGTCAGGATCCGCTCGCGGCGTCCGGCATAGATCGTATGGCAGCGCCGGATGTGCTTGAGCAGGCAACCTTCGGCGATGAACTTGGCCAGCGCCCATTGGGGCAGGGTCGAAGTGTGCAGGTCGGTGAGCTGCTTGGCGCGCATCACGGCCTCGAGGATCGCTGGCGGCAGGATCCCATAGCCGAGCCGCAGTTCCGGTAACAGGGTTTTGGAGAACGTCCCGACGTACGCGACGATTCCCCGTTCATCCATGCTTTGCAGGGAATCGGTGGGGCGGCCTTCATAACGGAACTCGCTGTCGTAGTCGTCCTCGATGATAATCGCACCCAACTCATGGGCCTTGGCCAGCAGTGCTTCCCGGCGCGCCTGACTCATTGGCATGCCCAGCGGAAACTGGTGCGAAGGGGTGACGTAGATCAGGCGCGTGCCGCGAGGAATCTGGTCCACCACAATGCCTTCGGCGTCCACCGGTACGCCAATGACCGTGGCGCCATGGGTGCCGAACAGCAGGCGCGCCGGCGGGTACCCGGGGTCCTCCATGGCGACCAGGCTGCCCGGACTGATCAGCACCCGGGCAATCAGGTCCAGCGCCTGCTGCGCGCCGTTGCACACCACCACATCCTCATCCTGACAATTGACCCCGCGGGAGAACGCGATGTGCTGCGCAATGGCGTTACGTAGCGCCGGCAAGCCCTCGGGCTGGCTGTATAAGCCCTTGGAACCGGCAATCTGGCGCAGTGCATGGGAGGTGCAGCGCCGCCAGTCATCCTGGGGAAACTGGCCCTTGCTGGTAGCACCACCAATGAAGTCGTAGCGCAGCGAGCCTTCCAGGGTCGGATGACGCAAAAACACCGGCAGGTTGCGCCAGTACTCGATCACCTCGAAGCCGCCGAGTTCGGTGTGGTTCTGTTTACGATGCACCTTCGACGAGCGCGCGTTGACATAGGTACCTTTGCCGACCACCCCGGTGAGGAAGTTTTCGTAAGTCAGTTGGGCGTAGGTGTCGGAAATGGTCTTGCGCGAAATACCCAGTTGTTCGGCCAGCAAGCGGCTGGGGGGCAGTTGTGTCCCGGCGGTCAGGCGACCGGACTCGATAGCGCTGCGCAGTTGGTTGTACAGCTGGCCGGCCAGGTCCTTGCGACCGTTGATGACAACATGTAGTTCCATACCGGCGAGGCTCCGGGGCTGTTGGGCGCGTGTGCGTCGCGCAAGATTACTCTTATCCGCTTGTTGTACAGAAGTTGTGCAGTGGAAAAACCGTCAATTGGTCTGGCGGCGGTGGCCCCCGGGGAAATCGCCTGATTGGATCTGTCATGCCCCTGCGCCAGCGACTACCGTGAAGATCACATCACGCCTGCACGAGATCGCCCCATGAACCCCCGTCTGGATTACTACAGCGCGTCCCCCAAAGCGATGAAAGCCATGATCGCCATGGAGGCCCTGGCCAGCAGCCTGAGTATCGAGCAGGGCCTGCTGCACCTGATCAAGATTCGTGCTTCGCAGCTCAATGGCTGTGCCTTTTGCACCGATATGCACTCAGTGGATGCACGGCGCCTGGGCGAAAGCGACCGGCGTCTGTATTCCATTGTGGTCTGGTGCGACAGCAACTTTTTCAATCCTCGGGAAAGAGCCGCGCTGGCCTGGACCGAGGCGGTCACCTTGCTCTCCGAAAGCCATGTGCCGGACGATGTCTACGCGCAAGCCAGAGAGCAGTTCAGTGAAAGCGAAATGGTCGACCTGACCATTGCCGTTACCACCATCAACAGCTGGAATCGCCTGGCCGTGAGCTTTCGGCAGACACCCAGCGCCTGAGTCATTGTCACAGCAGGTTCATGAACGATCCGCAGGATGCACCTGTCAGTGTCAGATCGACAGGGAGTCCTCGATGTCATTCATGCAAGCCAGCGCCCACCTGGGGGCTGCGGAGTATCGTGTAGCTATCGATAAAAACGCGTCATGGCGCCAGTTGGCGGCAGCTATCGACCCCGAACTGGCGCTGTGTTTCACCGTCAGCGCCCGTTGCGGTTGCTTCATGCAGGCCGCCCGCAGTCTCAACATCAAGACCACGCGCCTGCGCAGGCAACTGGTGCTGCTGGAAACGCAGCTCCAATGTTCGCTGTTCAACCATTGCGACAATGGTTTGAGCCTCAGCCGCGATGGCTTGCGCTTGCACGCACAATTGATCGCCCTGGCCCATGAGCGCGGTTTGCCGGTGGTCGAGCAGCCGTTGATTCGCCTGGCCGTGGCGGATTCGATCCTGCATGACATTCTCGGACGTGACCTGGTTGCACTGCTGCGGCGCAACGCCAGCGTTCGGCTGGAGATCATGACGCTCGACAGCGAGCTGGCTTTGCAGGCGGTCAGCGCCGACGTGGTGGTGTGGCTGGGCGAGACCGGATCGCCGTTACCGGGACCGAGTTTTGCCACCACCGAACCCCGGCGCCTGGCGCAACTCGATTACCTGCCGCACATTGCCAAGCGCTACTCGCGGGTTGCCTCCAGGCCGGAATGCCTCGATGACCTGGCCGATTTTCTCCTGGTGCAATGGCGGCAGGACGGCCAGGTTGAAAGCTTCCGGCCATGGAATACGCTGTTGGATCAGCGCCCGGCCGGGGTGGTGCAACTGCAATCCCGGGAGCTGATGCTGGAGATGATCCGTTGCAGTGCTGGCATCGGCCTGCTGCCGCACTACATGAGCCACTTCGACCGCGGGCTGATTGGCTTGCCGGGCCTGTTTGACCAGCCTATGCGGCGTCAGGTGTGGATGGCGATCAATGCTGATTCCGGGGACGACGAGCAGGTACGGATGATCGTCGAATTGATCGAAAACACTTTCAGCGAGCGCCGGGAGTGGTTCGAAAGCTGAGCCCGCTCCCACATTGTTTCGCGCCACACGCGAACGTCGCGTTGTAGAGTGAACGGCCATGTCTGCTTCAAGGATGATTCACCCATGCCAACCACCGAACCCGTCATTACCCTCGAACGCTTCAACGAATCCCATATCGAAGGCGTTGCGGCGCTGTACAACGACCCGGCCATCGCCCGTCAAACCCTGCAAATGCCGTTTCAGTCCACCGAGCTCTGGCGCGGTCGCCTGGCGCTGGATAACGAACGCTTGGTGCAAGTGGTGGCCCTGCATCAAGGCACGGTTATCGGCAACATTGGCCTGGAGCAGTTCTCACGCATTCGTCGCAGCCATGCCGGCAGTTTCGGCATGGGCGTTGCGGTGGCATGGCAGGGCAAGGGGGTGGGCTCGAATCTGCTCGCGACGGCGCTGGATATCGCCGACAAGTGGATGAATCTGCAGCGCATCGAGCTTTCGGTGTATGCCGACAACGAAGCGGCCATTTCCCTGTACCGCAAGTTTGGCTTCGAAACCGAGGGCCTGTTCCGTGAATATGCCGTGCGTGACGGCGTGCTGGTGGACACCTTGAGCATGGCGCGCCTGCGCCGCACGCCCAAGGCTGGTTGAGTCAGCCACCCAGGGCGAACGCCACCGCCTCCTGCGCATTCAGTCCGGCGGTGGCAGTACCGCTTACGCTTTTACTCGTACGCCCGCCACGCGCATCTGCCATGCTTGATATCCGCAACACCGCTTCAACCAAAGGAACACCGCTATGGACGATGTACAGCAACTGGGCGAAATGCTTCGCCACTACGCCGAAAGCGAAGCGCACAAAAAGCAAGTGTTCGAGTCGCAATCGGCCGAGTGGGCGAAGCGCATTGGTGCGCTGTTCGATCAGATCCAGCAGTGGCTGGAACCGGTCAAGGCACCTGACCTGCTCGAAGTGAACCGCGAAGTATACGTCGCGTCGGGGCCGAGTGTTCCGGTGGAGACCTCGCCGTTCAAGACCGAAAAGCTGAGCATCCTGATCGCTGGCAAACCGGTGGAATTCGTGCCGGAGGTGATGGGTGTCGGCGGGCAGATTTCCGTGGCGGTGATGGGCTTTACAGCAGCACGTTATGGCAGCGTGTCACTGGTGTGCCTGCCGCCATCCGCTGGCTGGCAGTGGCGCAAGACCAATGGCTTGAAAGACCCGGACACTTTTGAGTTCGATGCAAACTTCCTGGCGCAACAACTGCAAAGCCTGATTCCCCGAGAGCGTGCCTGAAATCTCGACATACAACCCTGTGGGAGCGAGCTTGCTCCCACAGTAATCGGTGCTACATCAGATATCGAGGGTATCCCAATCCGGGTTCGTCTCTTGCGGCGGCAGTGTTCTAACGGTTTTTCCGGTCGCCAATTCCACCCGCCGCGCCACTTCCGGGTCATCTGCAAACGGGATCAGGCTTGCATCGTCCAGGCTCTCGGCGGTCTGGTTGTGCAGACAATACTCGACGGCGAACCACAAAAATGCCACACCCAGAATGTTCAATATGACTTCAATCATCAGGCAAACCGCGCCTCGCGTTCGGCGATCGCCACGTCCGCTACCCGCACCGTGCGCCACACGTTGTAAGCCATCAGCAGCATGCCGCTGAGGAAGAACACTCCGCCGGCAAAGCGCACGACGAATCCAGGATGGCTGGCCTGCAAGGCTTCGACGAAGGAGTAGGTCAGCGTGCCGTCATCGTTGATCGCGCGCCACATCAGGCCTTGGGTGATGCCATTGACCCACATCGAGGCGATGTACAGCACTGTGCCGATGGTCGCCAGCCAAAAGTGCAGGTTGATCAGCGGCGTACTGTGCATCTGATCGCGCCCGAATACCTTCGGCACCATGTGATAGGTCGCACCGAAGGTAATCATCGCCACCCAGCCCAGCGCCCCGGCGTGTACGTGGCCGATGGTCCAGTCCGTATAGTGGGAGAGGGCGTTGACCGTCTTGATCGCCATCATCGGACCCTCGAAGGTCGACATGCCGTAGAACGCCAGGGACAGCACCAGGAAACGCAGGATCGGGTCGGTGCGCAACTTATGCCAGGCACCGGACAGGGTCATCATGCCGTTGATCATTCCACCCCAACTCGGCGCCAGCAGGATCAGCGACATGGCCATGCCCAGCGACTGCGCCCAGTCCGGCAGCGCGGTGTAGTGCAAGTGGTGCGGGCCGGCCCAGATGTACAGGGTGATCAGCGCCCAGAAGTGCACAATCGACAGGCGATAGGAATACACCGGCCGGCCCGCCTGTTTCGGCACGAAGTAATACATCATCCCCAGGAAACCGGTGGTCAGGAAAAAGCCCACGGCGTTGTGCCCGTACCACCATTGCACCATGGCGTCGGTGGCCCCGGAATACACCGGATAGGACTTGAACCAGTCGACTGGAATCGACAGGTGATTGACCACGTGCAGCATGGCGATGACCACGATGAATGCACCAAAAAACCAGTTGCCGACGTAGATTTGTCTGGTCTTGCGTTGCACTACGGTAGTGAAGAACACCACGGCGTATGCAACCCAGACCACGGTCATCCACACCGCGCCGGTGAATTCGATTTCGGCGTATTCCTTGGTGGTGGTGTAGCCCAGCGGCAGGGTGATCAGCATCACCACAATCACCGACTGCCAGCCCCAGAACGTGAAGGCAGCGAGTGTGTCCGAGAACAGCCGTACCTGGCAGGTACGTTGCACCGCGTAATAGCTGGCGGCGAATTGCGCGCTGCCGGCGAAACCGAAAATCACCAGGCTGGTGTGCAGCGGGCGCAAGCGGCCGAAGGTCGTCCACGGCAGGTCCAGGTTCATCTGCGGCCACACCAGTTGCGAGGCGACCCACACGCCCATCGCCATCCCCACGATGCCCCAGATTACGGTCGCCACGATGAATTGGCGGACGACCTTGTAGTTATAGGCCTGTCCGATGGTTGTTGTGCTCATGGTCAATGCTTCCTCGGTTGCAATGCCGTGCACTGTAAAAACACCGGTAAAAACAAAACAGGCTCAGGAAAAATTCATTTGTGCGGATCAGATTTTTCGCCACTCCTGCGGCTTTCAGTCGTGTTCTGATACGGTTTTTTAGAGTTCAAGTGAATCTGTAACGTACTGCGCCGCAAGCTCATAGTCGTTACCTCGAAACGAGCCGCAGAGCCCGACTTGCGCCCCTACAGGGGGCTGTGCCTAATTCTGATGAGGTAGCCAGATGTATCAGTACGACGACTATGACCGGGCACTGGTGCTCGAACGAGTTGCGCAGTTTCGCGATCAGGTCGAACGTTTCATGGCCGGTGAGCTGAGCGAGGAAGAATTCCTGCCGTTGCGCCTGCAAAACGGTCTGTACATGCAGAAACACGCCTACATGCTGCGGGTGGCGATTCCCTACGGCACGCTGAGTGCCCGGCAGATGCGCACGCTGGCGAGCATCGCCAGGGATTACGATCGCGGTTACGGTCATTTCACCACCCGGCAGAACATGCAGTTCAACTGGATCGAACTGGCCCAGGTACCTTCGATCCTCGAACGCTTGGCCGAGGTGGAAATGCATGCGATCCAGACCTCCGGCAACTGTGTGCGCAACATCACCACCGAAGCCTTTGCCGGGGTTGCGGCCGACGAAATGATTGACCCGCGACCGTTGGCGGAAATTCTGCGGCAGTGGTCGACCATCAACCCGGAATTCCTGTTCCTGCCACGCAAGTTCAAGATCGCCATCTGCTCGGCCGAGCAGGACCGCGCGGCGATCATGATGCATGACATCGGCCTTTATCTTTACCCAGGCCCCGAAGGACACATGCTCCTGCGAGTCATGGTGGGCGGCGGTCTGGGGCGCACGCCGATCCTCGGCGTGCAGATCCGAGAAGGCTTGCCGTGGCAGCACCTGCTGTCTTACGTAGAGGCGGTGCTGCGGGTGTACAACCGCCATGGCCGGCGGGACAACAAGTACAAGGCGCGAATCAAGATTCTGGTCAAAGCCCTGGGCATCGAGGCCTTCGCCCGGGAAGTGGAAGAAGAGTGGCAGTTCCTCAAGGACGGCCCGGCGCAACTGACCCTTGACGAGTTCGAGCGGGTGGCCAGTGCGTTCGTCGCTCCGTCATATCGTGATCTATCCGACACCAATCTCGATTTCGGCACGCACCTGGCCGAAAACCCGGCGTTCGCTCGTTGGGTGCAGCGTAACGTGCAGCCGCACAAAATATCGGGCTATGCCAGCGTGGTGTTGTCGACCAAGCCCGGCAGCGCTGCGCCACCGGGCGATGTCACCACCGAGCAGATGGAGGCGGTGGCCGAGTGGACCGAGCGCTTTGGCTTCGGTGAAATCCGCATTGCCCATGAGCAGAATATCGTCCTTCCGGACGTGCCCAAGGCCGATCTGTTCACCCTGTGGCGCCTGGCCTGCGAACACAATCTGGGCAGCGCCAACGCTGGATTGCTCACCGACATCATCGCCTGCCCCGGTGGCGACTTCTGCGCACTGGCCAACGCCAAGTCGATCCCCATCGCCAAGGCTATTGCCGCACGCTTCGAAGACCTCGACTACCTGCACGACCTGGGTGATATCAGCCTCAATATTTCCGGCTGCATGAATGCCTGCGGTCACCATCACATCGGCAACATCGGCATTCTGGGGGTCGATAAGAACGGCACCGAGTGGTACCAGATCACCCTCGGCGGCGCCCAGGGCAAGAACAGCGCGTTGGGCAAGGTCATTGGCCCGTCCTTCAGCTCCACCGAGGTGCCCGAGGTGATCGAGCGCATCATCGACACCTTTGTGCGTTATCGCGAGAGCGAAGAACTGTTCGTCGACGCCTTCCAGCGAATCGGGCTAGAGCCGTTCAAGGAGGCGGTCTATGCGAAAGTGCTGGAGGTGTCGGCATGAACAATCTGTTGCGGCTGGAAGAAGGCGTGGCGCGGATTGTCGCGGATGATCCGTGGAAGCTCGTGCGCGACCCGCAAGCACCGCTGCCCGTGGGTGCGACGATTCTGCCGCTGAGCCGTTGGCTGGAAAACCCGTCGCAAAATGGCGTGTGGCTGGGGCCGGACGATGAAGTGGAAAGCCTCCAACCGTGGTTTACCCAACTGCCCTTGATCGCCCTGGATTTTCCGTGCTTTCGCGATGGCCGCGGGTACAGCCAGGCGTATCTGCTGCGTGCGCGATTGGGTTGGGCCGGCGAGTTGCGCGCCATCGGCGATGTGTTGCGCGATCAACTCAGCCACATGCGCCAATGCGGTTTCGACAGCTTTGCCGTGCGTGAAGACAAATCCGCAGAAGATGCATTGAAGGGATTGGCGGGGATGAGCGTGTTGTACGGGCGTTCGGTGATTGAGCCGCGGCCGTTGTTCAGGCGGCGCTGAATTCGGTCCTTGCAGGAGCGAGCTTGCTCGCGATGAACGTCAACGAAAACGCGATTTTTTTGAATAAACGCGTCGCCTGTAACGCCATCGAGAGCAAACTCGCTCCTACAAGAATCTCCCGTCACTTCAACGCCGGATCTCCCATGTTCATTTTCTTCCAGCCCTGCAACAGCACTTGTGCCTTGGGCTCCTGGCCGTTGTCCAGGTAATACTGGATCAACGACAACCGGGCATTGCGATTGGCCGGCTGCACCTTCAACAGCCGTTCCAGTTCGGCGCACGCCTGGTCAATCTTGCCGCTGTCATGCAGGGCCACTGCCAGCACATAGCCGAACTGCCCGCTCTGGGGTTCCAGTTGTGCGGCCTTGCGCAGGTACGGCATGGCTTGAGCGGCCTGACCCGCACGAATCAGCGCCAGGCCCTGGGTGTGTTGCAGCAAGCCAGAGTCGGGGTGATCCTTGAGGCTTTGCGCCAGAAGGGCACGAGCCTCCTGACTGCGACCGTTGGCCTCCAGCCATTGCACCAGGGTAACCAGCGCCGGGTAGAAGTCGGGATCACGCTGCAGGGCGGTACGCAGCAAAGCTTCGACTTCTGCGCTGCGGCCATCGGCCTGATAGAGCATGGCCAGGTTCAGGTTGGCCTCGGCGCGCTCGGTCAGACTTTTTTGCACCGCTTCGTGCTCGGCAATGGCGGCATTCCAGGCGTTCTGGGCGCTGCCCAAGCCATTGCGTGCAACGCTGAGCAGGTCCCGGGCGACGGCGATGCGTACAGCGCGCACCGGGTCGCTCAGCAACGGCGTCAACAATGGTGCGCGCTCAGCCGGCGGCAGGAAGGCGCTGACCGCCCTCACTGCGCTCTCGCGGACTTGTGGCGCCGGGTTGCCCAGATCCCTGGTAGCCAGTTTCAATGCCTGTTCGCTCGGGTACGCTGGCAGTTCGGCCAGCAGCGTCGCGCGCTGGATCGCCGGCAGGTTGCTGCGTTGCAGTTGTTCGAACAGCGCCTGCGCCGCACCCGGTTGGCCGTTGCGAATCAACCACAGGCTTTCGTCGTAGCGAGGGGCTTGCACCGCGCTGGCGTTGACGGTGTTCCACAGCTTGAACTGCTCGGTGACCTTGTCGCCGGCCTTGCCTTTGTGGCAGGTCAGGCAGGCGTCAGGTGTACCGAGTTTCTTTGCCCGATCGGGGTTGGGAATGCTGAAGCTGTGGTCATGCCGCAAGTCGTTGCCCATGTAGAACTTGCCGGGCATGTGGCAATCCACGCACTGCGAACCCGGCTGGCCCATGGTGTGGCGAGTGTGTTCGATGGAATCGTAGTTTTTCGCTTGCAGGCCCTTGCCGTCGACGCCTTCCACGGTGGTTTTGCCAGCGGTGTTGTGGCATTGCAGGCAAACACCGTTGCCGGGTGCCTTCAACTGTGTACTGTGGGGGTTGTGGCAGTTGCTGCAACGCACGCCCTTGTCGAACATTTTGCTCTGGGCGAAGGAACCGTGCTCGAACACCTCGTCCTTGATCTTGCCGTCCAGTGCGTACAACTCACGGGTCAGGACGCTCGGCAGGTAGTCATCCATCAGCCGCTTGCCGACCGTGTAGCCATCGTCCAGGGGCGCGCGGCGAGAGTGGCAGCGGGCACAGGTTTCGATTTCGACGGTGGCGCTCTTGTCCTTGAGGTCGACGGCAAAGCCTGCGTGGATCAGGTCGGTTTTCTTCGCGGTCCATTCCAGGTGATTGGACGCCGGGCCATGGCAGGCCTGGCAGCCGACACCGAGGCTGTTCCAGTGACTGTCGAAGGTGTTTTTCGCCGCATCGAAATTGCGCTTGTAACCGGTGGTGTGGCACTCGACGCACATGAAGTTGGCGTTCTGGCTCGGCTTGCTCCAGTGCAACGGGTTCTTGAAGGTCACGCCCTGACCCGGATAGAGGTGAAACCAGCGCTGCTTCTCGGTATCCCAGGCCACGCCGAGGGCCTGGAGCCGGCCTTCGCCGACCTCGATCAGGTATTGCTGCAAGGGGGCGATGCCAAAGGTGTAGGCGACCTTGAAGTCGGCATTCTTGCCATCGATACCCGGCGTGTTGACCCAGAATTCTTCACCTTTGCGCGAGAACACCGTGGTCTCTTTTTCGGCCTTGAAGGTGACGTTGTTGAAGTCGCCGAGCAGGGTGTCCGCGTTGGCTTGCTGCATCGCCAGTTGGTGATGGGAGCCTTGCCAATCCTTGATCTGCTCGCCGTGGCAGCCCTGGCAATGTTGCTCATCGACCATTTTCGCAGGCTCGACAGCGACCGGTTGCGGTTTGGCCGATTGCACGGCAGGCGTGCTGACGGGGACTGGCTTGAGCGGCGTCGGTGTACTGCCCAGCAAAAACCAGCCAATACCCGCCACAGCCAGCAGCAGGATGCCGATGGTGACAGGGAACAGGTAACGGTTGATCAGGGTCGGTTGCGAATCAGGGTTTGGGGTTGCAGCTTTATTTTTATGTTTCGGCATTACGACTTCCATGGTCCAGGTGCGATTGCCTTGCGGCGCGCGATGAAACTCGATGCAGCTTTGCCGGATGGTCGGCGTGTGTCAAATGGCGGATGTCGTGAAGCTGATGCCCCCCATCGCGGGCTTGCCCGCGATGGCGATCTGTCAGGCGCCACGTCACTCCCCGACAAACCACCGGTAATACGGATTCCCGGAATCCCCACGCATCACCTCGCGCATATCCCTGGCCCAGGCATCACGGTTTCCGTCGTACGCATGCAGGCTCGCCCGATAGAACTGCATCAGGCGTTGTTGCTGGGTGTTCATGCGCTCGATAAACCCGGCGTCGGCGTTCAACACGGCTGGCGACTGGTGCAGGGCGAGCAGGGCTGGCAACACGCGGCTGATCTCTTTCGAGCGAACCCAGGGCGCGTATTCGATTCTGGGCTGATCGTCCGTCACCGGTTGTGCATCGCCAGCGAAGCGTTCAAGCCCCTCACGATCAGTCACCCATGTTGCGAGCAACGCTGCGGCCGAGCCGACGCCTACATCCTGCAAGGTGCTGCGAACGCTGTCCTGCTGGAAGTGCGCGTTGATTTTCGCCGCATCCAGTTCAATCGGCTCCATCGAACCCACCAGCAGCATCTCGTGGAACTCGCTAGTCCACAGGGTCGCGTACGGGAACACGTCGAGGAAGCTGCGCACCAGTGAGCGTGAGTCGTCGATGTTCTGCGTCGGCAGCGGCAGCCATTGCGCGACCAGACCTTGTTTGTGCAAACGGCTGGCGGCCAGTTGATAGAAGTCCCGGGAGTACAGGTTGACCACGCCGGCAGCGGAGGGCGGTGGTGGCTCGAGCGTGATCAGGTCGTGGCGCTGCGGATTGCGCAGCAGTTCCTGGCGACCGTCACGCAAGCGCACATCGACCCCCGGATCGGCCGCGGCGTTGAAATTACCCTTGAACAAGGGGGCTGCCTTGACCACCGAAGGCAGCAGTTCGGCAACCACGCGATGTTCCAGGCCGGGATAGCGGGTCAGGGCGCCCGCGGTGATGCCGGTACCGAACCCGATCACCAATGCCGAGCGCGGCTCACCGTTGTGGATCAGCAGGGGCAGCAGCGCCTGGATCCGCATGTAGCGCAGGGACGGCATGGCGTCACCGGTATTGGATACGCCCTGAATGTACAAACGCTGGAATGCTCTTTCTCCCTTGCCCTGGGTGACCACGGCGACGGTGCCGCCACGGCCTTCTTCGTAGAACGTCAGCGTGCCATTGCGCGCGCCCGGCAGCAGGCTGGCGAGCTTGTTGACCGGCGTGAACACGGCAAGCGCCAGGGACACCAGGCCAATGGCAACCACCGCCTGACGCCGGCCTTTCTTCACACCATGGCCCTTGCGCACGGCGAGGTACGCGATACCGGCGGCAATCAGCGCCAGCAGGCCCAGGGTCCGTACCAGACCCAGCATCGGGATCAGGACAAAGCCGCAGAGCATCACGCCGACAATCCCGCCAAGGGTATTGAACGCGACGACTTCGCCGACATGGCGCCCCACCTGTTCGCCGCCGACGCTCAAGCGCAGGGCCAAGGGGAACGCAGCCCCCAACAACAGGGTCGGCACAAACACGATGCTCAAGGCAGCCACCGCAAACCGCGTGCTCATGCCAGCCAGTTCACTGCCGCCCAAAGACAATACCCAGGATTCGGCCAGGGTCTGGGCGAGCACCAGCCAGCGTCCGAGCAACGCCACTTCCAGCAAGGCAATCGCGCCGGCTGCGGCAATCAGCACACCGAACACTCCCCAGGGATCGCGCAGGCGATCGACCCGACGGGCCAGCAGCATGCTGCCCAGGAACAAGCCGGTCAGGTAAGTCGCCAACACCACGGCAAAGGCGTAGGTGCGGGTGCTCATGAATTGCACGATCGATTGCGACCACACCACTTCGTAGCCCAGGGCTACGCCACCGGCAATGGAATACAGCCACAGGGCCAGGCGGTCGGGGGCTTTTTCAGTGTGATGTTTCACCGGGGCATCGACGGGGGCCACGCGCTGGCGCTGGAACCACAAGGCCCCAGCGGCGGCCAGCAGGTTCAACATGGCGGCGGCCAACGCGCTGCCGCGTACACCGAGGGTGGCAATCAGTACGAACGCGGCGAGCAGAGTGCCGGCGATGGCCCCGGCGGTGTTCGCCGCATACAGCTGCCCACCGGCCTTGCCCAGGTGTTGCGGGGCAGTGGCCAGGGAGCGAACCAGCACTGGCAGGGTGCCACCCATCAACAAGGCGGGAATACCCACCAGCGCGAACGGCAGTGCCCAGGCCAGCAAGCCCACGTGTGCTTCCAGCCAGGCAAAGAGGCTGGCCGCCAGGCTCATGGCAAAGGTCGCAGCGACACCGAGCACGGCCACCAGCACTTCCAACCCGGCGTACAGCACAACCGGTTGCTGCATCCGGTCCGCCCAGCGCCCGAATAGCAAGCCACCCAGGGCCAGCCCAGCAAAGAACGCGCTAATCCCGGTGGTGATGGCATAGACCTCGACGCCTACGACCAACGACAACTGCTTGATCCACAGCACCTGATACACCAGCGCCGCGGCGCCGGAGACAAACAGCAGCAGGGCGGGGATCAACAGCGCCGGGGCGGTGACTTGAGGGGCAGCTATGGCCGGCGATTTGCTGGCGACACGTGAGGTCATTGCGGATTGCCTTTGCAATTCAAGAAAACTGCGACTGTACGGGCCTCATCTCGGGCAAGTCGGATCGCCGCACCGCCGCTCCCACACTGGATCTTCGGTCCGACAAAATCCCTGTGGTAGCGGGCTCGCCCGCGATTGTGGCCAATACGGTCCCAAGTCAAAAAAAGTCCGCTCGCCGATTAGGGCGAGCGGTGGTCCAGCGGTCTTACTGTGCGGCTTTCATTTTTTCCGCGATTTTGGCATCTACCGCAGCACGGATCTGGTCGATGCTGAAGCTGGCCGGTTTCTGGCTGGGTGGATACTCGATGAAGGTCTGCAGGAACGTTGCCGATTTTTCGACGGCTACAGCCGCCAGGTAGACGTTCTTGGTTTGCCAGTCGTAATACTGGTCGGAAACCACGTCGGCACGTTCATACGGGTCCATGCGCAGGTTGAAGATCTTCGGTACGCGCAAGCATACGAACGGTTCGCTCCAGACCTTGAAGCCGCCCGGTGCGCGCTGTTCGCAGAACACGGCTTTCCAGTTGTCGAAGCGCATCGACACCAGCACGCCGTCATCGTTGAAGTAGTAAAACTCCTTGCGCTCACCCTTGGGCGCCTGGCCGGTCAGGTAGGGCAGTTGGTTGTAACCGTCCAGATGCACCTTGAAGTTGGTGCCGCCGGAAGTCGGTGCCCACCCCTTGAGCAGCTTGGTTTTCACGTCGGCATCGCCAGCGGCGGCCAGCAAGGTCGGGAACCAGTCCATGCCCGAGAACATCTCGTTGGACACCTCACCGGCCTTGATCTTGCCCGGCCAGCGAACGATTGCCGGTACGCGATAGGCACCTTCCCAGTTAGAGTTCTTCTCGTTGCGGAACGGCGTGGTCGCCGCGTCCGGCCAGGAGAACTGGTTCGGGCCGTTGTCGGTGGTGTAGACGACGATGGTGTTGTCGGTGATTTTCAGGTCATCGAGGGTTTTCAGCAGTTTGCCGACGTCGCCGTCGTGCTCGATCATGCCATCGGCATAATCGTTGCCGGGCATGCCGCTCTGGCCCTTCATCGATTCACGCACGTGAGTGAACAAGTGCATGCGAGTGGTGTTCATCCAGACGAAGAACGGCTTGTCCGCCTTGGCCTGTTTCTCGATGAACGCCTGTGCGGCGGCGGTGGTTTCGTCGTCGATGGTTTCCATCCGCTTGGTGTTCAGCGGGCCGGTGTCTTCGATCTTGCCATCGGCGAAGCTGTGGATCACGCCACGCGGCGAGTAGGCCTTGACAAACGCCGGGTCGTCCTTGGGCCAGTACGGACGCTCGGGTTCTTCTTCGGCGTTGAGGTGATACAGGTTGCCGAAGAATTCGTCGAATCCGTGGTTGGTCGGCAGGTATTCATCTTTGTCGCCCAGGTGGTTCTTGCCAAACTGACCGGTGGCGTAGCCTTGGGACTTGAGAGCCTGGGCGATGGTGATGTCGCGTTTTTGCAGACCGACCGGGGCACCCGGCATCCCGACTTTCGACAGCCCGGTACGTAGCGCCGACTGTCCGGTGATGAATGTCGACCGGCCGGCGGTGCAACTGTTCTCCGCATAGTAGTCGGTGAACATCATGCCTTCTTTGGCAATCCGGTCGATGTTCGGAGTCTTGTAGCCGACCACGCCCATGGAGTAGGCGCTGATGTTGGTCTGGCCAATATCGTCGCCGAAGATCACGAGAATGTTGGGTTTCTCAGCGGCCCCGGCGCTTGCCGAAAACGCCATGACCGTAGTCGCCACCAGGGCGAGTTTCGGTATCCACTTACGTATGCGAGTCATCTGACTGGCTCCTTATGCTCACTTGCGTCGCGTGCTGCGACAAACGTTTATTGCGGTCCTGCGTAACGTCTTTTTATTGCACTTGCTCGGAAGTGGCGGCATCGAACGGGTAGATACGACGCCATTCGGACGCCATGTCGACGACCGTCCAGCCACGCCTGTTTGCTTCGTCCAGGGCCTTGTCCAGACGACCGATCTGCGACTGCCGGTCGTATGCCCATTCGCGTTTGGCGTCGGTGTGATGCACCAGGCCCATGAAACGTTTGCCGGGACCGGCGGCGGTCCACTGGAGCATTTGCAGGTCGCCGTCGGAGTTGCCGAAGGCAAGGATTGGCCGACGACCGATCACCGCGTCGATGCTTTCCGGCTTTCCCGGGCCATCGTCGTTGTGGGCCAGTTTTGGCGTGCGCAGGATCGACGCCTTGCCATCCTTGTATTCAAAGCTGGTAACGAAGGTCGTGCCGATAACCTGCTCGGGCGGTACCCCATAGACCTTCTCGGCGAAGGCTCTCATGAACCCGGTGTCGCCACCGGAGACGATGTAGGTCTTGAAGTCTTTGCCGCGCAGGTAGTCGAGCATCTCCAGCATCGGCTGGAAGATCATTTCGGTGTACGGCTTGCCGGTTTTCGGATGTCTGGCCTGACTCAGCCAGGTCTTGGCATAGTCATCGAACGCTTCGGTGGTCATGCCGGTGTGGGTCGCACCAAAGATCTTCAGCAAGCCCTCCATGCCGGTGGCGGCCAGTGCCTTGTGATCGTTCTCCAGCACGGCCTGGAACGGCTGGGTGGTTTTCCATTCCGGGTGCTGCGGCGCGGTGCGTTTGACTTCTTCCAGGGCAAACAACAACTCGAAGTACATCGGTTGCTCGCTCCACAAGGTGCCGTCGTTGTCGAACACGGCAATGCGGTCCTCGGGTTTGACGAAGTCCTTGCTGTTTTGATCGGTGACCGTCTGCACGAACTCGATGATCTGCTTTTTCGACGGACCGTCGTTCCACGAGGGAAGCGGCTCGGCTGCCTGCACCAGCAGCGGCAGGCTCAAGGCCAGGGTCAGCAGGAAACTGAATGCGCGATGATGGCGTAGCGATGTCGAGTTCGTCATGGCAAGTCCTTCTCGTGAACGGGGTTGAGCGGATGAAGAGCAGAGATGACTGTTTCTCTGTTGCGTCCGGACTGACTATGCAGCGTAGACAAGGACTCCCCGATTTGGCGCAGCGCCTGGTCTTTGTCCGGTTCGCGGCCATAACAGGCGCGCAGGAAGGTTTGCAGGCGTGGGCCGAGGCCGGTCAGTTTCAGGCCCCGGCGGCTGCGTCGGGTCCACAGATACAGGGCGCTGAGTAGCGCCGGTTTGCCTTCGATCTGCGGCGGGATCTGCCGCCATGCGTAGTCGGCGGACTCCAGCCAGGCGGCATGTCGGGCGCGGCGTCGGGCTTGCCACTTGAGGTGCGTGCGGTGTACGAACGGGCGACCGAACCAGCCGAGTGCCACCACCGCCAGCACCAGTGTCAATAGTCCGAACCAGTGCCCGGAAAGGTGCAGGCGATTCTGCTGGCCGAGTTTCTTCAGGTCTTCGGTGATGGAAAACACCGGCTTGTAGGTGCTGTTGGCCACCGCATCGAAGGTCACGGCAGGCACCGTGGCCATTCGGGTTTGCTGGCTGCTGGCATCCCACCATTTGATTTCGACGGATGGCAGGCTGTAGTGGCCTTCGGTGTCGATTCGATAAGTCACGCTGTCGATGCGCTGGCCGCCATTGAAGTTGCCGCGACCGTCATCCAGATTGCGGATTTGCGGTGCTTTCGGGTAACGGCTCAGGCCCTTGATGACATCCTGCGTTGGTGTCGGCAGTGACATGGCCAGGGCACCGTCGGCCTGCAAGGTCAGTTCCCGGGTGATACTGTCGCCGACCTTCAGCGGCGTGGCCGAATTGGTGGTCTTCTGGGTAAACCGCAGCCCTCGAGCCACCAACACCGCCTCACCGGGCTGGAACCCGGGTGGTTGCGCGGCGTTGAAATGCAAAGGCTGGCTCCGGGCGCTGAGTTCGTGGCTGGCCTGACCCGGTGTGGCTTGTACCGTCAGTGCCGGAATTTCGTAGCCCTGGGCCAGGTTCGGGGTGATCAGGTAGCTGTAGCGCATGCCGCTGAAGGAGTGGCCGTCGAAGGTCTGGTTGATGTGCTGGGCATGGCCGTCCGGTGGCATCACCAATGCACCGGGCAGTTTCAGGTCGGGCAGGTTGGGGGCGCTGGTGAACCAGGAGTCGGTGAATACATCGAGTTGCAACTTGACCAGGCTGCCGACCATGACGGGGTCGGCGGGTTGCAGGCTGGCACTGACTCTCAGTTCCGGTTCATTGCCCCAAGCTCCGAGGCTAGTCAGGCATAGAAGCATGGTGCCAATCGCTGCGGTGATTGATCTGACGCCATCGCAGTCATGAAGGTAGGTCATGGCTTGACCCCCTCCTGATCCTGCAAGCTGAATTTCTGCTTGAGGAATTTCGCCGGCGATGTGGTGAGGTTCTGCAGCCATTGCTCATCCGAGGCCGCTTGCTGGGTTTCCATCTTTTTGCTTTGGCCTTTACCCGGCGCCTTGTCCATCTTGATTTCGTCGGGTTTGACCTCTGGCGTGTTTTTCTCGGCGCTTTCGGTGTCTTTTTGCAAGGCAATGGCCAAGGCCAGGTTGGCCGTGGCTTCCGGGAACTGCGATTGCAGCTTCAGCGCCTGTTGATAGGACGCGATGGCCTGATCGAACTTGAAGCGGCGCACGTAAATGTTGCCCAGGTAGAAATACGCCTGCGGTGTATCGAGCCGAGCGAAGCTGGCCAGTGCCAGGTCGAAATCGGCGGCGTTGTAGGCGGCCACGCCTTTCCAGTACGGATCGACAAACAGCGCCGCCGCCTGAGGGTAGTGCTCATGTTCGAAGGCCCAGCGACCTTGCTGGTCGCGGGTGAAAAAGGCATCGGTCAGCGCGTTGGCCTGTGCCGGCGCCGGTTGCAGGCCCAAGCCCACCGTCAGCAGCAGTGCAACCATCCAGTTCAGGCTCCAGCCCCGGCGTACGCTGAAGAAAGCGAGCAACAACAGCGGCCAGCACAGCCAGTAACCGGCGTCTTTCCAGTGCAATTCGCGCTGTTCGTCACTGGCTGACTGGAAGTGCTGCTCGGCGTGCAGTTCGATCCAGTCCAGATCGTCATTGTTGAGGGTCAGGCTGCCCAGAGGGGCATCCATCGTCGAGGCAAGCTGCTTGAGGGCGTCCTGATCGAAGCTGCCGAGTTGCGGGCGACCGTCGCTGTCGGTGCGTGGCTGGCCGCTGGCATCGCGGATGATCCCGCCGTCGCTGATGCCGGCCGCCAATATCAGCACTTGCAGCGCACTGTCTGCCAGTTGCTTGTCCAGCCCGGCCAGTGCCGAGATGTCGGCGCCATCGGTGATCAACAGCAGGGTGCCGGGCGTTTTCTCGGCGGCGAGCAGGCGCTTGGCCTGATCGATGACCGCGCTGACATTTTTCCCCGGTTTGTTGATCAAATCGGTGCTCAGGGCCTGAATGAACGTATCAAGCAGCGCCGGATCGTCGGTGGCGGGCAACACCAGATGCGCGCTGCCAGCGTAGGCAATCAAGGCATTGCGTGAACCGGCGCGGCGTTGGGTCAAGTCGTGGAGCTTGTGCTTGACCGCTTCCAGGCGACTGGGTGGAACGTCGCTGGCGTCCATGGAGGGCGACAGGTCGACGGCAATGATCAGCGGCGCACGGTTTTCCAGAAAGTCCGGCCGATCCTGCTCCCAGGTCGGCCCGGCGGCGGCGATGGCGCCCAGTATCAGCAGCGCACACACCAGATGCACGGGACGCAGACGTTGCCGGTCCTGCGGGGTGATCAGCAGATGCGGCAGCAGGTGCGCGGCAATGTTGCTGCGCAAGCGCCGTTGCAGGTCCTGGTTGCGCCGCCACAGCAATGGCAGCAATGCGCCGAACACCGCGAGCAACAGCCACAGCGGGCGCAGGAAATGGAAGTCGCTGAGGTTGATGTCCATGTCAGGCTTCCTGGCGTTGACGGGCGAGCATCAACCGTGGACGCAGCAGGGCGCCCAGGTGATAACACGCCAGCAGGGCAATGGCAGCACCCAGAGGCCACCAGAACAGATCGTGTTTGGGTTGGTGGCTGAGGGTTTTCACCTGATGCGGGGTGAGTTTGTCCAGGGTGCTGTAGACCTGATCCAGAGCATTGCGGTCTTCGGCGCGGAAGAAACGCCCGCCCGTGGTTTGGGCAATGTCCTGCAAACCTTGCAGGTTGACCCTGGCTTCGCCCTCGGCAGTCGGGTCGCCGATGCCGATGGTGTGAATCACCACGCCTTTGGCCGCGGCCATGGCGGCTGCGTGATCCGGGGTGATGGCGCTGCTGGTGTCATTGCCGTCAGTGAGCAGGATCAGCACTTTTTCCTGCTCGTGGGCCTGAGCCAGCAGTTTCAGGCTCAGGCCGATGGCGTCGCCGATGGCGGTGTTGGGGCCGGCCATGCCGATGCCGGTGTCGTCCAGAAGTAGCGACAGGCTGGCGTGGTCGAGGGTAAGCGGTGCTTGCGGATAGGCGCCTGTGCCGAACACGATCAGTCCGATTCGATCGTCTTTACGTTTGTCGATGAACCCGTGCACCACTTCCTTGACTGCGGCCAGGCGATTGATTTTCTGGCCGTTGGCGTCGGTGAAATCGGTGGTTTCCATTGACTGGGAAATATCGATGGCCAGCATCAGGTCCCGCACCGGCTGCTGGCGCTCGATGGGCTTTTCCACCAACACCGGCCGACTCGCCGCCACCAGCAGCAGTGTCCAGACCAGCAGATTCAGGAGCAATTGCCAGTGGTTGCTGCGAGTGCCGGCCTGGCTCGGTACCTGGCCGACGGCGCGGCTCATCGCCCCGAAAAACGGTACACGCACGGCGCTGCGTGCTTCGCGGTAGTCGGACAGGTAGCGATAGCCGAACCACGGCAGCGGCAGCAGGATCAGCAGCCAGGGATAATCAAGCTGCCACATGATGACGCTCCACCCAGTTTTTGCAGGTGCTGAACAGCTGTTGGCGCTGTTCATTGGGCATGGCCCGCAATGTTGCCTCGGGGGCGTAGGCCAGCAGCGACAGTTGTTGGCTGAAGTCGACGGGTAGCGGCTGTTTACTGTGCCGCTGCAAAAATGCCTGCCAGTCCTCTTTCCCAAACGCCGCAGGAGAGTCCTGTGGGAGCGAGCTTGCTCGCGATGAGACCGTTACATTCAAAGGTGGTGGTGACTGACCGGACGCCATCGCGAGCAAGCTCGCTCCCACAGGTTTTGCGCAGGGCATCGAGAGGGCCACGCGCTTGAGCAACTCAGGAAGCTCACGCAACGCGCTCAGGTCATTGCTGCGCTGCTGTAATTCCTCCAGCCGCACCAACGCCTCGCGCCGATAGCGATCGCGCCGCCATTGCCGGTAGCGGCGCGCGCCGGTCACCACCAGCGTAACGATCAACAACGCCAGTAACGCCCACCAACCCCAGGTTTGCGGTGCATAACTGACCGGCGCCGGCAGCGCCATTTCCTTGAGCTGGTCGATGCTCGGGATAGCGGGGTTCATCGGCGCCCTCCGGTAAGCTTGCCCAGTTCGGCGCGCAGTTGTTCGTGGGCTTCTGTTGCGGTGCTGAACATCATCAGTGGCACCTGGCTGCGGCGCAGCAAAGTCGCGACATCCTTGAGCCGCCCGCTGAGAAAATCCCCAAGCGGCTGGTGCACCTGTTGCCGATCCACCGCCAGCTCCACCTGCAATTGCCCCTGGGTGACCAGCACACGGCCGTTTTCCGGCAGGTTAAGCGCCAGCGGGTCATACACCTGCATGGCAATTACATCGTTGTGCGCCGCCAGTTGCCGCATCAGTTGCAAGGTGCGTTCGCCGGCCCCGGCGAAGTCGCTGACGATGCAGATCAGGTGATCGTGACCGGCCACGGCCAGGCAATGCTGCAGGACCTTGTCGAGCTGGTCTTCGCCCTCGGCGTCCGGGTTGGTGGCATTGAGCGCCTGGTTCTGCTGGGCGATGCGGCTGCACAGCGCTTCGATCCGTTTGCGGCTGCGCAGCGGGGCGATGCTGTCGATGTGTTGATCGTTGAAGACCAGTCCACCGACGCGGTCGCCGGCGTTGAACACCATCCACGCCGCCAGGGCGCCGAGCTCGGCGGCGACCGCGGATTTGAAGCTGCGTTGCGAACCAAAGAACATCGACATGCGCTGGTCGACGAGGATCAGCGCCGGGCGGTCGCGCTCTTCGGTGAATGTCCGTACCACCGGTTTTCCGGTGCGCAGGGATGCGCGCCAGTCGAGGTGACGCAAATCGTCCCCCGGCTGATAGCGCCGCAGTTCATCGAAGTTCAGGCCCCGGCCACGCAAACGCGAAGCGTGGTTGCCGGCCAGGATGCTGCCCTGGGGCTGACGCGCCAGAAAGCTCAGGTCACGGGCCTTGAACTCCAGGGCCATCAACTGCGCCAGAGAGACATACACCAGGCCATCAATGTTCACGCAGGAATCGCCACTTTATCGAGCAGACGGTCGAGCACCTGATCGGCGCTCACGCCATCGGCCACCGCGTCGTAGCTCAGTTGCAGACGATGGCGCAGCACCGGGTGCACCACGGCGCGGACGTTGTCCGGAGAAACGAAATCCTGGCCCTGCAACCAGGCGTCCGCCCGGGCGCAGCGGTCCAGACCGATGCCGCCGCGAGGGCTGGCGCCGATGCTGATCCAGCGCCCGAGGTCGGCGTCGTAATCGACAGGGTGGCGAGTGGCGTTGATCAGGTCGATCAGGTAACGGTCGATGGCCGGGGAGACGTGCACGGCACTGACTTCTCGGCGCGCGGCGAACACCACGTCCTGAGACAACGAGAATCCCTGCACCGCAGCGGTCCTGGCGCCGAGGGCCTGTTCTTCTTCGCGCAGCAGACGCAGCACCTGGCTTTCGTTTTCCGCGCTCGGGTAATCGAGCAACACTTTCATCAGGAAGCGGTCCATCTGCGCTTCCGGCAGCGGGTACGTGCCTTCCTGTTCGATCGGGTTCTGAGTTGCTACCACAATGAACAGTTCCGGCAGCGCATGGCTGTTGCCGGCCACGGTGATCTGGCGTTCTTCCATGGCTTCGAGCAACGCCGCCTGGACCTTGGCCGGCGCACGGTTGATTTCGTCGGCGAGAATCAGGTTGCCGAACAGCGGGCCGGGCTGGAAGCGGATTTCGTTCTTGCCTTCGACCTGATGCAGCACCTCGGCGCCGGTGATGTCCGACGGCAGCAAATCCGGGGTGAACTGGATGCGGCTCATCTTCGCGTCCAGGTGTTTGGCCAACGCTTTCACCGTGCGGGTCTTGGCCAGGCCGGGCAGGCTTTCCAGCAGCAGATGACCGTTGGCCAGCAGGCCCACAAGGATTTGTCGAATGACCTGATCCTGGCCGAGCACGGCTTCGGCGATGCTGGCTTGCAGGGCATTGAGGTTGTTGAGTGCGGTCATGGGGTCTCCTAGAAAAACGCCAGGGTCATGTTGACGCTGAAACCATTGCCTTCAGGCCGGTTCTTGGTATCGAACTCCGGGACCCAGCGAGCACTGATATTGGCCTGGGCGTCGGCGAACTTGCCGGTTCAGCCCACTGTTGGGCCGGCGCCCACGGAGCGCCCGCGAAAGCCACTGGTTGCGCCGGATCCGGAGTCATCGGTGAGCTGCTGGATATAGCCTGCCACCATGCCGGCGTTCCAGCCGTTGCCGAATCCATGAGTCCACAGTGCATCGAGGGTGAAAATGTTGCCGTTGCGATAATCCGTGGCGTCGTTCTCGGTGTAGAACTCCAGGCCGCTCGACAGGGTGAATTCGCCGCCTTTGCCATCCAGGTGGGTGAACGCCACGGTAGGCATGAAGGTGTAATTGTTCTGCCCGGGGTTGGCCAGGCGATCGACGTTGTAGGCGCCTGTCGGCACGTAGATCGGTAGCGAGAACGAGATGTGGTTGAGTTCGTCGAAGTGGTAGCCGGCCGCAATCGGGGTCACCAGCATGTCGGCGAACTGGGTGCCGGTGTCCGAGGTACCCAGGGTACGGCCCCGGGGGCCGGTCACGTTGGCGGTAATGTCGGTGTACTGCACTGGCACGCCTATGGCCGAGGCATAGTTCCAGGGACCCTTGCCGGTGTCCCAGACATGGGTGAAGTTGGCCATGGTGTAGGAAACCTTCATGTCCAGCCCGGTACTGATGGCACCCACGATCGGCACTTGAGCGTTGCCCTTGAGTTCGCCGTCGTACCAGATGCTGGTCAGGGACATGACCCAACCCGGCTCCGGGGGCACGATCCCGGCGTTGGAAAACACTTGCTGCCCGGTGATGGGGCGACCAACGCCGCCCTCGGCCGCCAGTACCAATGGACTACCGCTGACCATGCACAGCGCCAACAAGGGGCGCACTACGAGAGGCCTGAACATGCCTGACTCCGTTTATTGTTTTGGGGTGACGGGAGTCAGCAACGGCATGTGCCATTGGCCGTTGGTGACTTCCGGTTTTCAGCTTAAACGGCTTGCCGGCTTCGACACCTATTTTGGCGGAGCGCGCAAGCAGGTCCTTCTCGACGTCCTGGGCCGGAGCGAACGACAGCATGAAGTTCAGGTAACGGAACAGGGCCGGGGTTTCGCTCATGGTCGGCGTGGGTTTTGGCCAGTCGATGTTCAGTGGTTGTTGGCCCTGCCAGTTGGGCCCGGCGACCATGAAGTGGCCACCGTTATTGCCGGTACTGCGGGTGCCCAGGTACGCAAAGTTCTGCTTGTAGGCATCAATCAGCTGCACCGAGTAGTAGCGGCGCTCTTCGATGGTCGGCAGGGTCAGTACCACCGGCTGGGCGCGCAAATCCATCCAGACGAAGGAATAGGGCGTCTTGTACATCTCTACCACCGGAACGCCGTACAGATAGGCTCGACACAGACGTTGAGCAGGAAAATATAGAACACGTTCAGGCCGCCGATGCCGGTGCTGTAGCCGTAGTGCGGACCAGGTTCAGCAGGTAGTTGCTTTTGTTGGCGGTCTCGGCGTTATCCGCGTAAGCACAAAAAGCAGGTGCGAGTGAAGTCACCCATACAAAGGCGTACGGCCGCAAATTCTTAGACATTAATCCCCCGGTTCCCTGGTGGCTGATTGGGCAGACAGCCCCTGAGTCTGGCCGCAACTGCGTAATCCCTTTCTGATCAAGCCTGTAGGACTTGTCAGATGAACTTAGCAGTTAACTGCGGGTTAACCAGTAGGAAGGACTAATTCTTTCGTTTTGTGGGCGGTTTCTCGTTAATTCCGTGTACTAAAAAGTTAATACGGATCAAGCGTTTGGCCAAACAAGTTAAGTGGCTATCTAGCCGATGCAGGAGCGGGCCTGCTCGCGAAGGCGGCCTGTCAGTCAATATAAGCGTTGGATATGACGACCTCTTCGCGAGCAGGCGCGCTCCCACAGGAAACTGAAGCAACAGCCGGTTGAGTCAACCTCAGTTCTTCTTCGCCTGTTCCCAAACCCGCTGTTCCTGCTCACGCAGTTCCGGTGTGAACTCTGCACCAAAGTCTTCGGCTTCAAACACCTGGCGAATCTCGATCTCGGCCTCGGTGCCCGGCATCGGGTTGGGGCAGCGCTTGACCCACTCGATGGCTTCTTCTTTGGACTTCACTTTCCATAACCAGAAACCGGCAATCAGTTCCTTGGTTTCGATGAAGGGGCCGTCGATCACCGTGCGTTTGTCACCTGAAAACTTTATACGAGCGCCTTTGCTGCTCGGGTGCAGGCCTTCGCCCGCGAGCATGATGCCGGCCTTGACCAGTTCTTCGTTGTAGTTACCCATGGCGGTCAGCAGTTCCTGGCTGGGCATCACGCCGGCTTCGGAATCCTGGCTGGCCTTGATGATGATCATGAATCGCATGGTCTCGTCTCCTTTGCAGTTAAGTGGCTCGATTGATAGTCGAACGACGGTGGAGCAATTCGACAGAGTGTAAAAAAAGTTTTCATCGATGACGTGTTGCGTACCTTTCGTCATGTACATCGGGAAGCGGCGAGTGAGGGCGTACTCTGTACTTTTGCCGACTTGTTCGGCTAACACAGGAACCCTGTGGGTTGTATTCAGTTTTGTGCCCCGATCAATGACAATTTATGTTTGGCCATAGGTCGTCGGACAATTTCGTGGTTAACTTCGGCCTCGTCAAAATTCTCCACCACAACGTTCAGAAGGACTCCGTTCATGGCTCAAGTCACTCTCAAAGGCAACCCGGTTCAAGTCAACGGCCAACTGCCACAAGCCGGTTCCAAGGCGCCAGCCTTTTCCCTGGTTGCCGGCAATCTGTCCGACGTCACCCTGAAAGACTTTGCTGGCAAGCGCAAAGTGCTGAACATCTTCCCAAGCGTTGACACCCCGACCTGCGCCACCTCCGTGCGCCAGTTCAACGCCAAGGCCAATGACGTCGCCAATACCGTTGTACTGTGCATTTCCGCTGACCTGCCATTCGCCCAGGCGCGTTTCTGCGGTGCCGAAGGCCTGGAAAACGTACAGAACCTGTCGACCCTGCGCGGTGCCGAGTTCATCCAGAACTACGGCGTGGCCATCGCAGACGGTCCACTGAAGGGCCTGACCGCCCGTGCCGTGGTGGTGCTGGACGAAAACGACAACGTGCTGCACAGCGAACTGGTTGGCGAAATCGCTGACGAGCCGAACTACGAAGCGGCACTTGCCGTTCTGAAGTAAGTAAGCACCTTTACAATTGTTAACACCCCCGCTGTCAAAAATGCTGTTCATTTGAAGACTTGTAGGAGCGAGCTAGCTCGCGATGGAGTTACAGGCGACGCGTTTATCCAAAGAACTCGCGTTTTCGTTGACGTCCATCGCGAGCAAGCTCGCTCCTACAGCAGCATTACCCTCTGTCCAGGCCGTTTTCATTTGTGTTTCAGTGTCTTGGATAAAACACCTGTTACGTAAGCCAAAGGTAAATTGCCGGTAAAGGCGCTTTGCTTAAGACACGCCAGTGCTTATCGTTCAGCCTCATGTAAAAAAGCCCACGCGCCCAATGGTTGATCACTCAATGCAATCCTCCGCTCCCCGTAGTCCTCGTCGCTGGCTGTTCGGCCTGCTTGTCCTGTTGGTCATCGCTGGCCTGTGCTGGAAGTTCTGGCCCGGCAGCGCTGCACCCAAAGAGGCAGCGGGGCAGAAAGCCGTCGCCGGGCATACCGGCCGATCAGGGGGGATGCGTCCGGGTTTCGGCGGGGCTTCCGGGCCGGTGCCGGTGCGAGTGGCTCCGGCAGTCACCGGTGACTTCCCGCTGTATTTCAAGGCGCTGGGCACGGTCACGGCGCTCAACACCATCAATGTCCGCAGCCGCGTCGGCGGTGAGCTGGTCAAGATCTATTTCGAAGAAGGGCAGATGGTCAAGGCGGGCGACCTGTTGGCCGAAATCGACCCGCGTCCTTACCAGAACGCCTTGCTTCAGGCTGAAGGCACCTTGTTGCAGAATCAGGCGCAGCTGAAAAACGCCCAGGTCGACGTCGAGCGCTATCGCGGCCTGTACCGCGAGGACAGCATTGCCAAACAGACCTTGGACACCGCCGAAGCGCTGGTCGGTCAGTTCCAGGGCACGGTCAAGACCAATCAGGCGGCGGTCAACGACGCCCGGCTCAACCTCGAATTCACCAGGATCCGCGCCCCCATCACCGGTCGCGTTGGCCTGCGTCAACTGGACGTCGGCAACCTGGTAGCCGCCAATGACACCACCGCATTGGCGATCATCACCCAGACCCAGCCGATCAGCGTGGCCTTCACCCTCCCGGAAAACAGCCTCGACACCGTGCTGGCCCGTTATCGCAGCGGCGCCAAACTGCCGGCTGAAGCCTGGGACCGCGGTGATACCAAACTGCAAGCCACGGGCGTGCTGCAGAGCCTGGACAACCAGATCGACGTCACCACCGGCACCCTGAAATTCAAGGCCCGTTACGAGAACCGCGATCAGTCGCTGTTCCCCAATCAGTTCGTCAATGTGCGCCTGTTGGCCGACACGCTCAAAAGCGTCGTTTTGGCGCCTTCCGCGGCGATCCAGTTCGGCACCAATGGCACGTTCGCGTATGTCCTGGACGGTGACAAGAAGGTCAGGATCCGTCAGTTGAAAGTCGGCGCCAGCGACGGCCTGAACACTGTGGTCACCGAAGGACTGTCGGCGGGCGATCGGGTCGTACTGGAAGGCACTGACCGCCTGAAAGACGGCAGCGATGTGGAGGTGGTCAACGACAGCCAGGACGTGCCGACCACGCCGACCGAACACCTGCAAGGCAAATCGGCGGTCAACGCGGCTGAGCCTGCGACCACCGAAAAGGCGAAAAAGGGCGGCGCATGAATCTCTCGCGGCTGTTCATCCTTCGCCCGGTAGCCACCACCCTGAGCATGCTGGCGATTATCCTGGCCGGTGTCATCGCCTACCGGTTGCTGCCAGTGTCGGCGTTACCCCAGGTCGATTACCCGACCATTCGCGTCATGACCTTGTACCCCGGCGCCAGTCCGGATGTCATGACCAGTGCGGTGACCGCGCCACTTGAGCGGCAGTTCGGGCAGATGCCTGGCCTGACGCAAATGGCGTCCACCAGTTCCGGCGGCGCGTCGGTGCTGACCCTGCGGTTCAGCCTCGACATCAACATGGACGTAGCCGAGCAGCAAGTGCAGGCGGCGATCAACGCCGCGACCAACCTGTTGCCCAAGGACCTGCCGGCTCCGCCGGTGTACAACAAGGTCAACCCGGCCGATACGCCGGTGCTGACCCTGGCCATCACTTCCAAGACTATGTTGTTGCCCAAGCTCAACGATCTGGTCGATACGCGCATGGCGCAGAAGATTGCCCAGATCAGCGGTGTCGGCATGGTCAGCATTGCCGGTGGTCAACGCCAGGCCGTGCGGATCAAGGTCAATCCCGAGGCTTTGGCGGCCAACGGCCTGAACCTGTCGGATGTGCGCACGCTGATCGGCGCCTCCAACGTCAACCAGCCCAAAGGCAACTTCGACGGCCCGACCCGGGTCTCGATGCTCGATGCCAACGATCAACTGACGTCGCCCAAGGATTACGCCAACCTGATCCTGGCCTACGCCAACGGCGCGCCATTGCGGCTCAAGGACGTGGCAGAGATCGTCGACGGTGCCGAGAACGAGCGGCTCGCTGCGTGGGCCAACGAGAACCAGGCCGTGCTGCTGAACATCCAGCGTCAGCCCGGCGCCAACGTGATCGAGGTGGTGGACCGGATCAAGGCCCTGCTGCCGAGCATCACTGACAATCTGCCGGCCGGCCTCGACGTGGTCGTGCTGACCGACCGCACCCAGACCATCCGCGCCTCGGTCAAGGACGTGCAGCACGAATTGCTGATCGCCATCGCCCTGGTGGTCATGGTCACCTTCCTGTTCCTGCGTCGCGCCAGCGCCACGATCATTCCGTCGGTGGCCGTGCCGCTGTCGCTGATCGGTACGTTCGGCGTGATGTACCTGGCTGGGTTCTCGGTCAATAACCTGACCCTGATGGCCCTGACCATCGCCACCGGATTCGTGGTGGACGATGCGATCGTCATGCTGGAGAACATTTCGCGTTTTATCGAGGAGGGCGACAGCCCGCTGAACGCGGCGCTCAAAGGCGCCAAGCAGATCGGTTTCACCCTGATCTCCCTGACGTTGTCGCTGATCGCCGTGCTGATTCCGCTGCTGTTCATGGCGGACGTGGTCGGGCGGTTGTTCCGCGAATTTGCCATTACGCTGGCGGTAGCGATCCTGATTTCCCTGGTCGTTTCCCTGACCCTGACGCCGATGATGTGCGCGCGGTTGCTCAAGCGTGAACCCAAGGAAGCAGAGCAGGGCCGCTTCTACCGTGCCAGCGGTGCGTTCATCGACTGGATGATCGCCGCCTACGGGCGCAAGTTGCAGTGGGTGCTCAAGCACCAGCCGCTGACCTTGATGGTGGCCATTGGCACCTTGGCGCTAACGGTATTGCTGTACATGGTGGTGCCCAAGGGCTTCTTCCCGGTGCAGGACACCGGCGTCATCCAGGGCATTTCCGAAGCGCCGCAATCGATTTCCTTCGCCGCCATGAGCTCGCGTCAGCAGGAACTGGCCAAGGTCATCCTGGCCGACCCGGCGGTCGAGAGCCTGTCCTCCTACATTGGCGTGGATGGCGACAACTCGACCCTCAACAGTGGCCGGTTGCTGATCAACCTCAAGTCGCACAACGACCGTGACCTGAGCGCCACGCAAGTGATTGCCCGCCTGCAACCGGAACTGGACAAACTGGTTGGCATCCGCCTGTTCATGCAGCCGGTACAGGACCTGACGATCGAAGACCGGGTCAGCCGCACGCAGTATCAGTTCAGCATGTCGTCGCCGGATTCGGAGCTGCTGAGCCTGTGGAGCGGGCGTCTGGTCGAGGCTTTGGCCGACCGGCCGGAATTGACCGACGTCGCCAGCGATTTGCAGGACAAGGGCTTGCAGGTGTATCTGGTGATTGACCGCGATGCGGCGTCGCGGGTCGGTGTGTCGGTGTCGAACATCACCGACGCACTTTACGACGCCTTTGGTCAGCGGCAGATTTCCACGATCTACACCCAGGCCAGTCAGTACCGCGTGGTGCTGCAATCGCAGTCAGGCGAGAAGATTGGCCCGCAGGCGCTGGATCAGATTCACGTCAAGACCACCGATGGCGGTCAGGTGCGCCTGTCCAGCCTGGCGCATGTCGAGGAGCGCCAGGCGCAACTGGCGATCACCCACATCGGCCAGTTCCCGGCGGTGATGATGTCCTTCAACCTCGCGCCCGGCGTGGCGCTGGGGCATGCGGTCGAGCTCATCGAGCAGGTGCAGAAGGACATCGGCATGCCGATTGGCGTGCAGACCCAGTTCCAGGGCGCGGCGCAGGCGTTCCAGGCTTCGTTGTCGAGCACCTTGCTGCTGATTCTGGCGGCGGTGGTGACCATGTACATCGTGCTGGGTGTGCTCTACGAGAGCTACATCCACCCGATCACCATTCTTTCGACCTTGCCTTCGGCGGCGGTGGGCGCTTTGCTGGCGTTGATCCTCAGCGGCAACGACCTGGGCATGATCGCGATCATCGGCATCATCCTGTTGATCGGCATCGTGAAGAAGAACGCGATCATGATGATCGACTTCGCCCTCGACGCCGAGCGCAACCAGGGCATGGACCCGCAAACGGCGATCTATCAGGCGGCATTGCTGCGTTTCCGGCCGATCCTGATGACCACCCTGGCGGCTTTGTTCGGTGCCGTGCCGTTGATGCTGGCCACCGGTTCCGGCGCGGAACTGCGCCAACCCCTGGGTCTGGTGATGGTCGGCGGCCTGTTGCTGAGCCAGATTCTGACGCTGTTCACTACGCCTGTGATCTACCTGTACTTCGACCGCCTCGGTCGGCGCTGGGGTCGCAAGCCTGAGTCTGTGGAAGTGGTAGAGCAGCCATGAACCTTTCGGGACCTTTCATCAAGCGCCCGGTCGCGACCATGCTGCTGAGCCTGGCGATCATGCTGCTGGGCGGCGTGAGCTTCGGTTTGCTGCCCGTGTCGCCGCTGCCGCAAATGGACTTTCCGGTGATCGTGGTCCAGGCCAGCCTGCCCGGGGCCAGCCCCGAGGTGATGGCGTCGACCGTGGCCACGCCTTTGGAGCGCTCCTTCGGTAGCATTGCCGGGGTCAACACCATGAGCAGCCGATCCAGCCAGGGTTCGACCCGGGTGATTCTGCAATTCGACCTGGACCGCGACATCAACGGCGCGGCGCGGGAAGTGCAAGCAGCGATCAATGCCTCGCGCACCCTGCTGCCGAGCGGGATGCGCAGCATGCCGACCTACAAGAAGGTCAACCCGTCCCAGGCGCCGATCATGGTGCTGTCGCTGACCTCGGATGTGCTGGAAAAAGGCCAGCTCTATGACCTGGCATCGACCATCCTGTCCCAGAGCCTGTCCCAGGTGCAGGGCGTCGGCGAGGTGCAGATCGGCGGCAGTTCGTTGCCGGCGGTACGTATCGAGCTTGAACCGCAGTCATTGAACCAGTACGGCGTGGCCCTGGACGATGTGCGCAACACCATCGCCAATGCCAACGTGCGCCGGCCCAAGGGCTCGGTAGAAGACGATCAACGACTGTGGCAGGTCCAGGCCAACGATCAGCTGGAAAAAGCCAAGGACTACGAGTCGCTGATCATCCACTACAACGGTGGCGCGGCCCTGCGCCTGAAGGATGTGGCCAAGGTCAGCGATGGCGTCGAGGACCGTTACAACAGCGGTTTCTTCAACGACGACGCGGCGGTGCTGCTGGTGATCAACCGTCAGGCCGGTGCGAACATCATCGAGACGGTCAACGAGATCAAGGCCCAGCTGCCGGCGTTGCAGGCGGTGCTGCCGGCCAGCGTCAAGCTGAACCTGGCGATGGACCGCTCGCCGGTGATCAAGGCCACGCTCCACGAGGCGGAAATGACCCTGCTGATCGCCGTGGCGCTGGTGATACTGGTGGTGTTCCTGTTCCTCGGTAACTTCCGTGCCTCGCTGATCCCGACCCTGGCGGTGCCGGTGTCGCTGGTCGGCACCTTTGCCGTGATGTACCTCTACGGTTTTTCGCTGAACAACCTGTCGCTGATGGCGCTGATCCTGGCCACCGGGCTGGTGGTGGACGATGCCATCGTGGTGCTGGAGAACATTTCCCGGCACATCGACGAAGGCGTGCGGCCGATGAGGGCAGCGTACCTTGGCGCCCAGGAAGTCGGTTTTACCTTGCTGTCGATGAACGTGTCGCTGGTGGCGGTGTTCCTGTCGATCCTGTTCATGGGCGGGATCATCGAAAGTCTGTTCCGCGAATTCTCCATCACCCTGGCGGCGGCCATCGTGGTCTCGCTGGTGGTGTCGTTGACCCTGACCCCAATGCTCTGCGCTCGCTGGCTCAAGCCGCACACGCCGGGGCAGGAGAACCGCCTGCAACGCTGGAGTCGGCGGACCAACGACTGGATGGTCGGCAAATACGCCACCAGCCTCGACTGGGTACTGCGCCACAAGCGCCTGACCTTGCTCAGTCTGTTCGTGACAATTGGTGTGAATATTGCGTTGTATGTGGTTGTTCCTAAAACGTTTTTACCTCAGCAGGATACTGGTCAGCTGATCGGTTTCGTGCGCGGCGACGACGGCCTGTCGTTCAGCGTGATGCAGCCGAAGATGGAGATTTTCCGCCGGGCGGTGTTGAAGGATGAGGCGGTAGAAAGCGTCGCCGGGTTCATTGGCGGCAATAACGGCACCAACAACGCCTTCATGCTGGTGCGCCTCAAGCCGATCAAGGAGCGCAGCATTTCCGCGCAGAAAGTCATTGAACGCCTGCGCAAGGAAATGCCCAAGGTTCCCGGGGCACAACTGATGCTCATGGCGGACCAGGACCTGCAATTCGGTGGCGGCCGTGAACAGACCACCTCGCAATACTCGTACATCCTGCAGAGCGGGGATCTGGGGGCATTGCGTGAGTGGTATCCGAAAGTCGTCACCGCGCTCAGGGCCTTGCCGGAGCTGACGGCGATCGATGCGCGGGAAGGCCGGGGTGCCCGCCAAGTGACCCTGATCGTCGATCGTGACCAGGCCAAGCGCCTGGGTGTCGACATGGACATGGTCACGGCGGTGCTGAACAACGCCTACAGTCAGCGGCAGATTTCGACCATCTACGACAGTCTTAACCAGTACCAGGTGGTGATGGAGGTCAATCCGAAATACGCCCAGGACCCGATCACCCTCAAGCAAGTCCAGGTGATCACCGCTGACGGCGCGCGAATCCCGCTGTCGACCATCGCCCATTACGAAAACAGCCTGGAAAACGACCGGGTCAGCCACGAAGGCCAGTTTGCTTCGGAGAGCATTGCCTTCGACATGGCCGAAGGCGTGACCGTGGAGCAGGGCGGTGCCGCCATCGAGCGGGCGATTGCCAAGGTCGGCCTGCCGGAAGACGTGATCGCGAAAATGGCCGGCACCGCCAACGCTTTCGCGGCGACCCAAAAAAGTCAGCCGTGGATGATTCTGGGGGCACTGGTGGCGGTGTATCTGGTCTTGGGTGTGCTGTACGAAAGCTACATTCACCCGCTGACGATTCTCTCAACCCTGCCGTCGGCCGGGGTCGGCGCGTTGCTGTCGATCTATGCGTTGGGCGGCGAGTTCAGCCTGATTTCGTTGCTGGGGCTGTTTCTGCTGATCGGCGTGGTGAAGAAAAACGCGATCCTGATGATCGACCTGGCGTTGCAACTGGAACGAAACCAGGGCATGGCACCGCTGGAATCGATCCGCAGCGCCTGCCTGCAACGTTTGCGACCTATCCTGATGACCACCCTGGCGGCGATCCTCGGTGCCTTGCCGTTGCTGCTGAGCCGCGCCGAAGGGGCGGAAATGCGCCAGCCGCTGGGCCTGACCATCATCGGCGGGCTGATCTTCAGCCAGGTACTGACGCTTTACACCACCCCGGTGGTTTACCTCTATCTCGACAACCTGCGCCATCGCTTCAATAAATGGCGTGGGGTGCGTACTGATGTTGCTCTGGAAACTCCGCTATGACTGACCGTTCGCTTTTCAACCTGGCTGCACCGCTGATCACGGCTCGAGGCTCGCGCCTGTTGAGCCTGTCACTGTGCGTGGCGATGCTCAGTGCCTGCGCCGTCGGCCCGGATTACGAGCGCCCGCAAACCGCGGAGCCTGCGCAGTACAAGGCAGCGGAGGGCTGGCGTCAGGCCAACCCGAGCGATGCCCTGGCGCGTGGAGCGTGGTGGGAGTTGTATGGCGACCGGCAGCTCAACGACCTGATCGGAAAACTCAACAACGCCAACCAGACCGTCGCCCAGTCCGAAGCGCAGTATCGTCAGGCCCAGGCCTTGGTGCGCAGTGCACGCGGGGCGTTTTTCCCGACGGTGGACCTGAACGTCAGCAAGAACCGTTCAAGCCAGGGCACCGGCAGCAGTAGCTCCAGCCTGAGCAGTTCGTCCAGCGGTATTCGCGACACGTACTCGGCCCAGGCTGGCGTCAGTTGGGAAGCGGACGTATGGGGCAAGCTGCGCCGAGGCCTCGAAGCCGACACCGCCAATGCCCAGGCAAGCTTTGCCGATCTGGCGGCCATGCGCCTGAGTCAACAGTCCGAGCTGGTGCAGAATTACCTGCAACTGCGCGTGATCGATGGCCAGAAACGCTTGCTCCAGGACACGGTCGAGGCATATCAGCGTTCGTTGAAGATGACCGAAAACCAGTACCGCGCAGGCGTATCGGGCAAGGACGCGGTGGCCCAGGCCCAGACACAGCTCAAAAGCACCGAAGCCGATATGGTCGACCTGATCTGGCAACGCGCCCAGTTCGAGAACGCCATCGCTGTGCTGATCGGCCTGCCGCCGTCCGAGTTCAGCCTGGCGGAAAGCCAGGACATCCCGCAATTGCCGCAAGTACCGCTGGCGCTGCCTTCGCAGTTGCTGGAGCGTCGTCCGGACATCGCTTCGGCCGAGCGCTCGGTGATGGCCGCCAACGCCAACATTGGTGTGGCCAAGGCTGCCTATTACCCGGACCTGACCCTGAGCTTGAACGGTGGTTACAGCAGCAGTACCTCCAAAGACTTGTTCAGCCTGCCGAACCGCTTCTGGTCGGTCGGACCGCAATTGGCCATGACCCTGTTCGACGGTGGCCAGCGCTCGGCGGAAGTCGATCGCAGTGAAGCGGCCTATGACGAAACGGTGGCCAAGTACCGCCAGACCGTACTGGATGGGTTCCGCGAAGTGGAAAACTACCTGGTGCAGCTCAAGGTGCTTGAGGATGAAGCCGTCGTGCGCGAACAGGCACTGGATGCCGCCCGTGAATCGTTGCGCCTGACTCAGAACCAGTACAAGGCCGGTTTGATCGCGTACATCGATGTGGTGGTGACCCAGGCGGCGGCGCTGAGCAATGAACGCAGCAACCTGGACCTGTTGCAAAGCCGCCTGATAGCCAGTGTGCAGTTGATTGCCGCGTTGGGGGGTGGCTGGGACGGGCAGCTTGAGGTGAGCGAAAACCGATAGCGTAATCCCACAGGTTTTGTCAGGTGCCAGCAGCTTGAAACGAGTTAATGTAAAACCTTAAAACAAGCGTTTCATCGGACTGATGGCCATTTGCTCATTTTGTGAGTGCGTTCTCATTTGGAATCAGTACAATCGCCGCATTTGCCCCACCCGAGAATGAAAGCCATTAACAAGGGGGCATTCGCGAGAAGTCTCCATGCTCATCGGCAGCTATTCCCCCACCCTGGTCATCATTTCGCTCTGTGTAGCGATTCTCGCCTCATACACCGCACTGGACATGACCGGACGCATTGCCACCGCGAAAGGCAGCGCCGTGCATTTGTGGACTGCGGGCGGGGCCGTTGCCATGGGCATCGGCATCTGGTCGATGCACTTTATCGGCATGCTCGCGTTTAAGTTGCCGATCGAGCTGGGGTACGACGGCACCATCACCCTGTTGTCGTTGCTGATCGGCGTGCTGTCCAGCGGTTTTGCGCTGTGGCTGGTCAGCCAGCCGCAATTGCCGGCCTGGCAACTGGCCTTTGGCGCGTTGGTCATGGGCGCCGGCATCAGCGCGATGCATTACACCGGCATGGCCGCCATGCGCATGCAACCGGGCATCGACTATGACCCGACGCTGTTCGGCGCCTCGCTGCTGATCGCTGTCGGTGCTTCGGGCGCAGCATTGTGGATCGCTTTCCATCTGCGCCAGAACACGCCCTATGTCCATCTGATCCGTGGTGGCGCCGCCGTGATCATGGGCATCGCCATTGTCGGCATGCACTACACCGGGATGGCCGCCGCACGCTTTGCCGACGGCAGTTTTTGTGGCGCGGCGGTCAGTGGATTGAGCGGCAATGGCCTGGACAACCTGGTGCTGGTCACCACGTTGGCGGTGCTGAGCATTGCCTTGCTGACCTCGATCCTCGATGCACGCCTGGAGGCGCGCACCGCGAGCCTGGCCCAGTCGTTGACCGAGGCCAACCGTGAACTGACCCAATTGGCCCTGCATGACACCCTCACCGGGTTGCCGAACCGGACGTTGCTCGCCGATCGAATCGATCAGGCCATGTCACGGGTCCGGGAAGAGGGGGGGTGCTTTGCCCTGATGTTCATCGATCTGGACGGCTTCAAACCGGTCAACGATGCCTTCGGCCACCATATGGGTGATCTGTTGTTGCGCGAAGTAGCCCTGCGCCTGCGCGAAGACTTGCGTAGCCAGGACACCCTGGCACGGATCGGTGGCGATGAATTCGTGTTGCTGGTGCAATTGAGTGAACAGAACGACGCCCTGAACCTGGCGGCCCGTCAGGTTGGGTTGATCGCGCGCGCGTTCCGGGTTGCCGAACATGATTTGCATATTTCCGCCAGCGTCGGCATCGCGCTCTACCCGGGTAACGGGCAGTCCGCTCACGAATTGCTGATGAACGCCGACGCAGCGATGTACCACGCCAAGGGCGCGGGTAAAAACGGCTACAGCTTTTTCGATGTCTCGATGAACAACAACGCCCGCAAACAGCTGCAATTGCTGCAGGATCTGCGCAATGCCGTGGAGCAGCAGGAGTTCAGCCTGCATTACCAGCCCAAGTTCGACGCCGCCAATGGCCGGCCGGTGGGCGCCGAGGCCTTGTTGCGCTGGGAACACCCGACTCAAGGAATGCTGTTGCCGGACAAATTCATCGAGCTGGCGGAAAAAACCGGGTTGATCATTCCGCTCGGCGAGTGGGTGCTCAACGAAGCCTGCCGTCAGATGCGCGAGTGGTATGTGCTGGGCTACACCGACTGGCGCATCGCGGTGAACCTTTCGGCCATTCAGTTTTGCCATGCCGGGTTGGTCCAGAGCGTCGCCAAGGCGCTGGCGACGCACCATCTGCCACCCAATAGCCTGACCCTGGAAATCACCGAAACCACCGCCATGAGCGATGCCGATGCGAGCATGACGGTGCTGCAGGAACTGTCGGAAATGGGTGTTGACCTGTCCATTGACGATTTTGGTACCGGCTATTCGAGCTTGATGTACCTCAAGCGCCTGCCGGCCAACGAGCTGAAGATCGACCGCGGTTTTGTCCGGGACCTGGAGCGCGACAGCGATGATGCCGCCATTGTTTCGGCCATCGTCGCCCTCGGGCAGGCGCTGGGGTTGCGCATCGTCGCCGAAGGCGTGGAAACCGGCGTGCAGCAAGACTTCCTGACTCAGCTCGGCTGCGATTCGTTACAGGGTTACCTGTTGGGGCATCCGCTGCCGGCCGCAGGTTTCATGGTGGAAATCCATCGCGGGGAGCAGTTGGTCGAGCAGTTGAAAGCCAGTGCCAGGCGCGAGATGTCGATGACATGACAGCTGATGTGAAGCCATGCAAAAACCGCCAATGGCGGTTATTCTTGCCCCCTACCGCTTAAGCTTTGATTGGGGGAAAGCTCGCATGGACAAAGTCATCGTCATCACTGGCGGTAGCCGCGGCATCGGTGCCGCCACCGCTCTGTTGGCCGCCGCGCAGGGCTATCGGATCTGCATCAATTATCAGGCGGACGAACAGTCTGCATTCGGCGTGCTGGAGCAAGTCCGCGCCCTCGGTGCGCAAGCCATTGCGGTACGGGCCGACGTCAGCATCGAAGACGAAGTGATCGCGCTGTTCAATCGGGTGGACAGTGAACTGGGGCGGGTCACTGCGCTGGTGAACAACGCCGGCACCGTCGGGCAGAAGTCCCGGGTCGACGAAATGTCCGAGTTCCGCATTCTCAAAATCATGAAAACCAACGTCCTGGCGCCGATGCTCTGTGCCAAGCACGCGATCCTGCGCATGTCGCCCAGGCACGGCGGGCAGGGCGGCAGCATCGTCAACGTATCGTCGGTCGCCTCGCGTTTGGGATCGCCCAACGAGTACGTGGATTACGCAGCGTCCAAAGGCGCGCTGGACACCTTCACCATCGGCCTGTCCAAGGAAGTGGCGGGTGAGGGGATTCGGGTCAACGCCGTGCGTCCGGGTTACATCTACACCGATTTCCATGCCTTGAGCGGCGATCCGGATCGGGTCAGCAAGCTGGAATCGGCGATCCCGATGGCGCGGGGCGGCCGTCCGGATGAAGTGGCGGAGGCGATTGTCTGGTTGTTGTCGGACAAGGCTTCTTATGCGACGGGGACTTTTGTTGATCTGGGTGGTGGGCGTTAGTTCCTGAGACAAGCGTTGTCTGCGCTGGCCTCATCGCGAGCAAGCTCGCTCCCACAGTGGATCTCAAGTGCTCACAAATCTTGTGTGTACAGAGAAACCTGTGGGAGCGAGCTTGCTCGCGATAGCAATTTATAAAACGACATGGCGCTGTCAGAACGACCGCACAATCCGCCCCAACGTCTCCATCGCCTTCTCCGAGTCCTCGGTCCACGGGCTGCCGTAATTCAACCGAATACAATTCCTGAAGCGCTGGGTTGGTGAAAAGATCGGCCCCGGTGCAATGCTGATGCCTTGCGCCAATGCCATCTGGAACAACTTCAACGAATCCATCTGTTGCGGCAACTCCAGCCACAGAAAGTACCCGCCGGCCGGTTGGCTGACCCGCGTCTGCGCCGGGAAATAGCGGGCGATGGCGGCGAGCATGGCACTTTGCTGGTCTTCCAGGGCGTGGCGTAATTTACGCAGGTGCCGGTCGTAGCCACCGTGTTGCAGGTAATCGGCGATTGCCGCCTGGGCCGGCATCGAGGCGCACAGCGAGGTCATGAGTTTCAGCCGTTCGATTTTCTGTGCGTAACGCCCGGCAGCCACCCAGCCGATGCGATAGCCAGGGGCCAGGCTCTTGGCGAATGAACCACAGTGCATCACCAGGCCTTCGGTATCAAAGGCCTTGGCCGGTTTCGGTGCTTGCTGGCCGTAATAGAGTTCGGCGTAGACATCGTCTTCGATCAGCGGCACCTGGTGGTGGCGCAACAACTCCACAAGCTGCTGTTTCTTGGCCTCGGGCAGGGTCGCGCCCATGGGGTTCTGGAAACTGGTCATACACCAGCAGGCCTTGATCGGATGCCGCTCCAGGGTTTGCTCGAGCACACCGAGGTCGATGCCATCGCGCGGGTGCACGGGGATTTCCACGGCCTTGAGTTTCAGTCGTTCCAGCACCTGCAGACAGGCGTAGAACGCCGGGGCTTCGATGGCTACCAGATCGCCAGGTTCGGTCACTGCTTGCAGGCAAAGGTTCAGGGCTTCGAGCGCGCCGTTGGTGATCAGCAGTTCCTCCATGGGCAACATCAGCCCGCCGACCATATAGCGCAGGGCGATTTGCCGGCGCAGTTGCGGGTTGCCCGGCGACATGTCGGTAACCACCATGCGCGGATCCATGTCGCGGCTGGCGCTGGCCAGGGAGCGGGACAAACGTTGCAGGGGAAACAGCGTCGGGCTGGGGAACGCCGAGCCGAAGGGCACGGTGTTCGGGTCCTTGATCGAGTCGAGCACCGAAAACACCAGTTCGCTGACGTCGACTTCCGTCGACTCGTTGACCTCATTGCTGATCACCGGCTCGGAAAACGGCCGGGGTGCGTGGGCGTTGACGAAATAGCCGGAGCGCGGCCGAGCGCGGATCAGGCCGCGACGCTCCAGCAGGTAATAGGCCTGGAACACCGTCGACGGGCTGACCCCGTAGGTCTGGCTGGCGTAGCGCACCGACGGCACCCGCTGACCGGGACCCAGGACGCCGGAGCGGATCAGTTCTGCGATGTCGTCGGCGAATTTTTCGTAGCGTTTCATCGGTGTCCCGCAATGGAGTCGGTTCGATTAATTGTGGCGAGGGGGACCACAACTCACAAAGGTCAGCATCTTAAAGGCTCAGCGATTCATTGGCGCCACAAACCGGCTCTTCGCCACGCTGTAGACACCAGGCTCATCGCTGTCGACCACCTTGAAGCCGATGCTCTGTGAACTGCTGGCCGGACGTTCCGTGAGCATCGCCACTGACACCGGCACATCGACAATCTCGCCCGGCGCCAGGCTGAATCCGGTCTTGCCCTGCAACTGGAAATCCTCGGCATCCACCAGACTCAATTGATAGTTCTGACGCTGCTGGGTTTTGTTGATCACCTTCAGACTGTAGATGTTTTCGATCTGCCCCTGGCTGTTCTCGCGGAACAGGCCCCGGTCTTTGCTGACATCAAGGGACACCATCGGTCGTTCCACCAGCGCCATCACCAGGGCTGCGATCATCACCAGCAGCACGGCGGTGTAGCCGATAAGACGTGGGCGCAGCAGGTGTGTCTTGCCACCCTGCAACTGATGCTCGGAGGTGTAGCTGATCAACCCTGGGGCGTAGCCCATTTTGTCCATGATCGAGTCACAGGCGTCGATGCACGCCGCACAACCGATACATTCCATCTGCAAGCCGTCGCGGATATCGATGCCGGTGGGGCAGACCTGTACGCACAGCTGGCAGTCGATGCAATCACCCAGTCCGACCTCGGCCGGTTTGACTTCGCGCTTGCGTGGGCCACGATTCTCACCACGGGCCACGTCGTAGGAAATGGTCAGAGTGTCCTTGTCGAACATCACGCTCTGGAACCGCGCGTAGGGACACATGTGCATGCACACCGCTTCACGCAGCCACCCGGCATTAATGTACGTGGCGCCGGTAAAAAACAGCACCCAGAACAGGCTGACGCCACTCATCTGGAAGGTCAGCAGCTCTTCGGTCAGCGGCCGGATCGGCGTGAAGTAGCCGACGAAGGTCAGGCCGGTCAGCAGGCTGATGGCCAGCCACAAGGTGTGCTTGGCCGCGCGACGCATCAGCTTGTTCGGGCCCCACGGCGCGGCTTGCAATTTGATCCGCTGGTTGCGTTCGCCTTCGGTGATCTTCTCGCACCACATGAAGATCCAGGTCCATGAACTTTGTGGGCAGGTGTAGCCGCACCAGACCCGGCCTGCGAACACGGTGATCGCAAACAGGCCGAACGCGGCAATGATCAACAACGCCGACAGCAGGATGAAATCCTGTGGCCAGAAGGTCGCACCGAAGATATGGAACTTGCTTTCGGAAAGATCCCAGAGCACCGCCTGGCGACCGCCCCAGTTCAACCACACGGTGCCGAAGAACAGCAGAAACAGAAAACCCGCGCCGCTGATGCGCAGGTTGCGGAACAGCCCGGTGAAGCTGCGGGTGTGAATCAGGTTATCGCTGGATTTGGCCTTCATCTTGGGGGGCGAAGGCTCGAATGTTTCTACGGTTCGGACGGGGATTCTTTCGCTCATGGTCTTTCGCTCATCAGCCTCCATCAGGCATGAGCACTATGAGCGGCGATCTGTTTGCATAACAGACTCAGGTATTACGTAAAAAAGCGGATCAGATGAGCCTGTTTGCACGGACTGCGACAACTTGAAGCAGCCGCCGCAGGGTTCATGGGGCTTTGCAAAACAGCGGCGGCAAGTGCGGATCAATCCCGGTCAAATCACCGAACCACTGTCGCTAGCTTTCAGGTGGCGGCGTCCATCCACAGCGCCTGCGACAGTCAAGGCGTCGGCCTCGGCTTCCGTGATGTAGATGCGTTCGCCTTCGATGTCCACTGCCGACATGGCCTTGGCACCGTCGGTGATGATGGTCACGTCGGGGCACAGACGAATGAGTTCGCCATTTTCAGTGGGGAAAAAGCAGGTCTGGTTCTCGATGCGTACGGTCATGGCAGGATCCTTTTTCCAGTGGAAACTAAAGTTTCAGGCCGCAACCGCCGGTCATCGTTCTGTGCAACCGATTAATGGTCGCTGCGGTCCACCGTCCATGGCCCCTCACAAGGACAATCCCATGAACACTTGGTGGCACGAAGTCTGGGTGACCCTGCAAGGCGAGTTCGCTGACATCACCGATGCCTCGCAACTGACGCGGGTAACCGTGCGCCTGTTGATGGCCGCGGTGCTGGGCGGGATTCTCGGGTTCGAGCGTGAACACCAGGGCAAGGCCGCCGGCGTGCGCACCCACATGCTGGTGGCAATGGGGGCGGCGCTGTTCGTGTTGGTGCCGCAGATGTCCGGCTCACAGGCCGATGCCATGAGCCGGGTGGTGCAGGGCGTGATTGCCGGGATCGGCTTCCTGGGGGCTGGCACTATCCTGAAAAATCGCGACGGCGATGAGGGGCACGTCAAGGGCCTGACCACCGCCGCCGGCCTGTGGATGACGGCCGCCATCGGCGTCGCGGCCGGGCTGGGCCGGGAGGCGACGGCGGTGTTCAGTACGTTGCTGGCGCTGGGAGTGTTCAGTGTGATGCCGGGGATTGTGAAACTGATCGACAAGGATCACGTTCCGTAGGCGCAACCTTCGGCAACTCCTGCTGATCAAGGCTCTACCTTGTCCGCGTTAGTTGTTTCACGACCTGATTCCTGCTCGTTGATCTTCGTTTCTGAGAGTTCGTGTTGGCTGTAGTCAATATCACCCTGCAGCAAATGATTCTCCAGATCCTTGATTATTGAACTTTTGGTGCGCTGTTCTGCAGTGTTGCGCCCGGCTTCGAAGTAAAGAAATTCGTAGTTGAATATTTTCAAAGGAAGGCCAGCCGTCGATTGGTCGTTCACGGGTGAGCGCCTGGTACCGTGCGCTCGCTCTGTTTGTGAGTTCGTAGACGCTGGGGAAAAAAGTATTCATGGCTGGCCACACTCAAGGCTGATGGAGTGATGGCCATATAAGGCGTGGGATGTCAGATTCGTAAAGTATCGGATGGGCAGAATTAGCGCTTCAGGACCGGTACTACGCGTTCTTGGGAAATGTCATTCATTTTTATGATCGTCCCTGGTTACGATGCGGGAGCGATCAACTGTCGTCATTCAGGGGGCACAATCACCGGCGGCATCGTCGTTGGCGGTTCTTCCCTTGGTGGCGGGTTCGTGCCGGGCGGGTCCTGTTCGGGCACCGGTTGCGGATCGCTGGGTGGGATCACCGGGTTGTCTATGTTTGGATCGGGGGTTTCAGCCGGGAATGGATTGTTCATTGTTCAAACCTCCAGTGGCACATGGCGTGAGTCGTGCTTAAGTAGGTGGACTGATTGGTTGACCGCAGCGCGAAGGACTTGATTCCGGGAATCGCCGATGAAACTTTCCCGGCGACTGTCGCTCGGAATCTAAGTGAGTGCATCCCGGGGCGGATTGCCCGGTGGGGTGGCGACCAGACACAAGCGCGTCCATGGGGCGTAAGGAGAGAGGCTCAATGACGGCTGAAAAACCGACTGAGTTGAGCTACAACCCGCACATGCCGCTGTCGCAGGCGTTGTTGCTGCCGCGTATCGTCATTGAAAACATCATGCCGATCCTTGAAGGTGGACAATTCGCCGTCAAGGCCGTGGTGGGGCAGGACGTGGTGGTGACGGCCAAGGTCTTCGCCGACGGGCATGACAAGCTGGCGGTGCGCCTGCGCTGGCGGGCCGAGGACGAGGATGCCTGGCAAAGCGCGGCCATGAACGACTTGGGCAATAACGGCTGGCAAGGGCAGTTCCGGGTCGACAGCCAAGGCCGTTATCTGTTCTGTATCGAAGCCTGGATCGATCAGTTCGCCAGTTTTTGCCATGAGCTGGAAAAGAAGCATGCGGCGGCAGTGCCCGTCAGTCTGGAATTGCAGGAAGGACGGATTCATGTCCAGCAGGCCGCCGAACGTAGCGAAGGGCTACTCAGCGAGCAACTGGCGGCCTTGCACCATGAACTGTCAGGACTGCTCGAAACCGAGCAGGTCGCACTGTTTTTGCACCCGCGTAGCGCCGACCTCATGGCCCGCGTCAATCATCGCGCCTATCTGAGCCTGAGCCCGGAGTACCCGGTGGATGTCGAACGCGAACTGGCGCAGTTCGCCAGTTGGTATGAATTGTTCCCGCGCTCGATCACCGACAGCCCGACGCGCCATGGCACCTTCAATGACGTGCATACGCGGCTGGCGATGATCCAGGACATGGGTTTCGATGTACTGTATTTCCCGCCGATTCACCCGATCGGTCGCAGCTACCGCAAAGGCCCGAACAACTCGCTGACGGCGGGTCCCGATGATCCGGGCAGCCCCTATGCGATTGGTAGCGAGGAAGGCGGGCACGAGGCGATTCACTCGCAATTGGGTACCCGCGAAGACTTTCGCCGACTGGTCGCGGCTGCTGCGGCCCATGGTCTGGAAATCGCCCTGGATTTTGCCATCCAGTGCTCCCAGGACCATCCATGGCTCAAGCAACACCCCGGTTGGTTCAATTGGCGGCCGGACGGCACGATCAAATATGCCGAGAACCCACCGAAGAAATACCAGGACATCGTCAACGTCGACTTCTATGCCCCCGAGGCGATTCCGAGTCTGTGGTTGGAACTGCGCGACATTGTGGTGGGCTGGGTCGAGGAGGGTGTGAAGATCTTTCGCGTCGATAATCCGCACACCAAACCGTTGCCGTTCTGGCAATGGCTGATCGCCGATGTACGGGCGCTGTACCCCGAGGTGATCTTCCTCGCCGAAGCCTTTACCACCCCGGCAATGATGGCGCGCCTGGGCAAGGTCGGTTACTCCCAGAGCTACACCTATTTCACCTGGCGCAACACCAAGGCCGAACTGGCGACCTACTTCACCGAACTCAACGAGTCGCCGTGGCGAGAATGCTACCGGCCGAATTTCTTCGTCAATACACCGGACATAAACCCGGCGTTCCTCCACGAATCCGGGCGTCCCGGGTTTCTCATTCGCGCCGTGCTGGCGACCATGGGCTCGGGCCTGTGGGGCATGTATTCGGGTTTCGAGTTGTGCGAGTCGGCACCGGTACCGGGTAAGGAGGAATACCTCGATTCCGAGAAGTATGAGATCCGCCCGCGGGACTTCAACGCGCCGGGCAACATCATTGCCGAGATCGCCCAGCTCAACCGCATCCGACGGCAGAACCCGGCGTTGCACACGCATCTGGGCCTGAAGATCTACAACGCCTGGAACGACAACATCCTGTATTTCGGCAAGCGCAGCGCCGATGGAGGCAATTTCATTCTGGTGGCGGTCAGTCTCGATCCGCACAACGTGCAGGAAGCGAACTTCGAGTTGCCGTTGTGGGACATGGGCTTGCCTGACTACGCCAGCACCCAGGGCGAAGATTTGATGAATGGTCATCGCTGGACCTGGCATGGCAAGCAGCAGTTCATGCGGATCGACCCGGCGTACCAGCCGTTCGGGATCTGGCGCATTACTGCCTAGACGCTGAACCTGTAGGAGCGAGCTTGCTCGCGATATCAATTTCGTGGGCAGCCTCTTTGTTGAATGTTCAATTGTCATCGCGAGCAAGCTCGCTCCCACAGAAATCTCATTACGTTTGACTCGTGTGATCAGCCCGGCGGAACTTTCGAACTCACCAGGAGTTTCAAATGGCGAAGAAACCCAAGGCAGCCACGTTCATCAAGGACCCGCTCTGGTACAAGGACGCGGTGATCTATCAAGTCCACGTCAAATCGTATTTCGACTCCAACAACGACGGGATTGGCGACTTTCCCGGCCTCATCGCCAAGCTCGATTACATCGCCGACCTGGGCGTCAACACCATTTGGCTGTTGCCGTTCTATCCCTCGCCACGGCGCGATGACGGCTACGACATCGCCGAATACCGTGGCGTACACAGCGACTACGGCACCATGGCCGATGCCAGGCGTTTCATTGCCGAAGCGCACAAACGCGGCCTGCGGGTGATCACCGAACTGGTCATCAACCACACCTCCGACCAGCACCCGTGGTTCCAGCGGGCGCGCAAGGCCAAACCCGGATCGGCGGCGCGGGACTTCTACGTGTGGTCCGATGACGATCAAAAATACGATGGCACCCGCATCATCTTTCTCGATACAGAGAAGTCCAACTGGACCTGGGACCCGGTCGCCGGCCAATACTTCTGGCACCGTTTCTATTCCCACCAACCGGACCTGAACTTCGATAACCCGCAAGTCATGAAAGCGGTGCTGTCGGTGATGCGTTACTGGCTTGACATGGGCATCGATGGCTTGCGCCTGGACGCGATTCCCTACCTGATCGAGCGCGACGGCACCAACAATGAGAACTTGCCGGAAACCCACGACGTCCTGAAAAAGATCCGTGCGGAAATCGACGCCAACTACCCCGACCGCATGTTGCTGGCCGAGGCCAATCAGTGGCCGGAGGATACTCAGTTGTACTTCGGCGACACCGACAAGAAAGGCCTGAACGGCGATGAATGCCACATGGCTTTCCACTTCCCGTTGATGCCGCGCATGTATATGGCGCTGGCCCAGGAAGATCGTTTCCCGATTACCGACATTCTGCGCCAGACCCCGGATATACCCGCCAACTGCCAATGGGCGATCTTCCTGCGCAACCACGATGAGCTGACCCTGGAGATGGTCACCGACAAGGAACGCGACTACCTGTGGAATTATTACGCCGCCGACCGTCGCGCCCGGATCAACCTGGGGATTCGCCGCCGCCTGGCGCCGCTGATGGAACGCGACCGCCGTCGGGTCGAGCTGCTCAACAGCCTGCTGCTGTCCATGCCTGGCACGCCGACCCTGTATTACGGCGATGAGATCGGCATGGGCGACAACATCTACCTCGGCGACCGCGACGGTGTGCGCACGCCCATGCAATGGTCCATCGACCGCAACGGCGGTTTCTCCCGCGCCGACCCGGCAAGCCTGGTGCTGCCGCCGATCATGGATCCGCAATATGGCTATCTGTCGGTCAACGTCGAAACCCAGGCTGGCGACCCGCATTCGCTATTGAACTGGACCCGGCGCATGCTCGCCGTGCGCAAGCAATCCAAGGCCTTCGGGCGTGGTACGTTGAAGATGCTGTCGCCGAGCAACCGGCGGATTCTGGCCTACACCCGTGAATACACCGGGGCGGACGGCAAGCACGAAGTCATTCTGTGCGTGGCCAACGTGTCGCGCAGCGCCCAGGCCGCCGAGCTTGATTTGTCGGCCTACGTCGGCATGGTGCCGGTGGAGATGCTCGGGGGTAACGCATTCCCCCCCATCGGCCAGCTGAACTTCCTCCTGACGCTGGCGCCTTACGGCTTCTACTGGTTCGGCCTCGCCGCGGAAAACCAGATGCCGAGCTGGCACGTGGAGCCCGCACAGAGCCTGCCGGACTTCACCACGCTGGTGCTGAAAAAACGCATGGAGGAACTGCTCGAAGCACCGTCACGCACCACGCTGGAGCAAAGCATCCTGCCCAACTGGTTGCAGAACCGCCGCTGGTTCGCGGGTAAGGACGCCGCCATCGAACAGGTCGAACTGGCCTATGGCGTGCGATTCGGCGATCCGCAGCACCCGGTGCTGTTCAGCGAGATCAATGTCACCAGCGGTGGCCAGAGCAGCCGCTACCAGTTGCCGTTCGGTTTTATCTCGGAAGATCAGGTCGGTACTCCCTTGCCGCAGCAATTGGCATTATCGCGGGTACGGCGTGGGCGCCAGGTCGGCCTGATCACCGATGCCTTCAGTCTGGACACCTTTGTGCATGCCATATTGCAGGGCATTCAGGCCGGCACCGTATTGGCCTCCAGCGATGGCGACATTCGCTTCGAGTCCACCGCCGAACTGGAAAAACTCGGCCTCAATGCCGAGTCGCCGGTGCGTTACCTGTCGGCCGAACAGTCCAACAGCTCGGTGGTGATCGGCAACAGCCTGGTGCTGAAGCTGATCCGCAAGGTCGCCTGCGGCGTGCACCCTGAGCTGGAAATGAGCGCGTACCTGACGCATGCCGGGTTCAGCAATATTTCACCATTGCTGGGGGCCGTGGTGCGCCGGGACGGGGCGGGTGAAGATAATTTGCTGATGATCGCCCAAGGCTACCTGAGCAATCAGGGCGACGCCTGGGAATGGACCCAGAACAACCTCGAACGGGCGCTTCGTGATGAACTGGCCGACGCCGTGTCCGAGCAGCAACAGCATTACAACGCGCTCGGCGAACTGAAAGATTTCGCCGCTATGCTTGGTCAGCGTCTGGGGGAAATGCACCAGGTGCTGGCGGCGCCGAGTGCCAACCCGGACTTCTCGCCCCAGGTCACTACGCAGAAGGAGGCGCAGGCCTCGGCCAAGGATGTCGCGGCGCAAATCGAGCACGCGCTGAACTTGCTCAAGCAGCATAAAAATCAACTTGGCCCGGCGGACCAGACCCTGGTCGGCCGTCTACTGGACAACAAGAAAACCATCCTTGGCCATGTACAAGCGTTGGGCAAAAAGACCGCGGGCGGCTTGCGCATTCGTGTGCACGGCGACCTGCACCTGGGGCAGGTGCTGGTGATCAAGGGCGATGCCTACCTGATCGACTTCGAAGGCGAACCGGCCCGGCCATTGCATGAACGACGAGGCAAACACAGCCCGTACAAGGATGTCAGCGGCGTGCTGCGGTCCTTCGACTATGCGGCGGCGATGGCGATCAACGTGCAGAGCGTCGATAACACCGCAGCGGCCGATGCCGCGCGCTTGCGGGTCACCGATCGCTACTTGGGCGAAGCGCGGCAAGCATTTGTCGACGCTTATCGGCTGGCGGCAGCTAGTCTTGCCCATGCATGGCAAGATCCCGAAGGCGAGGATGCCGCGCTGGCGTTGTTCGGTCTGGAGAAGGCGGCGTATGAAGTGGCTTATGAGGCGGAAAATCGCCCCGCTTGGTTGCCCGTGCCGTTGCACGGTTTATATGGATTATTGAGTGGGCTTAAACCCTTTTCCGATCTTGGTGGAGAGTAGTCATGAGTGTCTCGAACAAGGAACAGGGTCATCACAAAGAAGTGCTGCTGCCCAAGGCGCGGGATATCGACGCTTTGGTGCGCGCCGAGCATATCGATCCTTTTGCGATTCTTGGCCCTCACGCTGATGGTGCTGGCGGGCAATTCATTCGCGCGTATCTGCCGGGTGCCTTGAGTGTGCAGGTGTTGGCCAGGGATTGCGGACAAGAGCTCGGCCAACTTGAAGCCACAGAGACGCCGGGATTGTTTGTCGGGCATTTCGAACGTGCGCAAGCGTATCTGCTGCGTACCCGTTGGGCCGGCGGCGAGCAAACGGCAGAAGATCCTTACAGCTTCGGTCCGTTGTTGGGCGAAATGGATTTGTATCTGTTTGCCGAAGGCAATCACCGCGACCTCAGCGGGTGCCTGGGCGCGCAACTGACAACCGTGGACGGCATCGACGGCGTGCGTTTCGCCGTGTGGGCGCCAAATGCCCGGCGGGTGTCGGTGGTCGGTGATTTCAACGTCTGGGACGGGCGCCGGCACCCGATGCGCCTGCGTCACCCCACAGGCGTCTGGGAATTGTTCATCCCGCGCCTGCAAGCCGGGGACACCTACAAATACGAGATTCTCGGCGCCCACGGCATCCTGCCGTTGAAGGCCGACCCCGTGGCGTTGGCCACCAGCCTGCCACCGGACACCGCCTCGAAAGTCGCTTCACCGTTGAACATCGACTGGCAGGATCAGGACTGGATGATGTCCCGGGGTGACCGCCAGCGGGTGACGGCGCCGTTGTCGATCTACGAATTGCACGCCGGGTCGTGGCAATGCGAGCTGGACGATCTGGGCGAAGTGGCCCGCCAGTACACCTGGCCCGAGTTGACCGAGCGGCTGATTCCCTATGTCAAAGACCTCGGTTTCACCCACATTGAACTGATGCCGATCATGGAGCACCCGTTCGGCGGCTCGTGGGGTTATCAGTTGCTGTCGCAATTCGCGCCGAGTGCGCGCTATGGCACGCCGGACCAGTTCGCAGCGTTCATCAACGCCTGCCACCAGGCCGAACTGGGGGTGATTCTCGATTGGGTGCCGGCGCATTTCCCCACCGATACCCACGGCCTGGCCCAGTTCGACGGCACGGCGCTGTACGAGTACGGCAACCCGCAGGAAGGGTTCCATCAGGACTGGGACACGCTGATCTACAACCTGGGTCGCACCGAAGTGCATGGTTACATGCTGGCGTCGGCGCTGCACTGGCTCAAGCATTTCCATGTCGACGGCCTGCGGGTCGATGCGGTGGCCTCGATGCTCTACCGCGACTACTCGCGCAAGGCCGGCGAGTGGGTGCCCAACCGCCATGGCGGGCGGGAGAACCTGGAAGCCATCGACTTCCTGCGTCACCTCAATGACGTGGTAGCCCTCGAAGCGCCCGGTGCGCTGGTGATCGCCGAGGAATCCACCGCATGGCCCGGTGTTAGCCAGGGCACGCAGCAGGGTGGCTTGGGCTTCGCCTACAAATGGAACATGGGCTGGATGCACGACTCACTGCATTACATTCAGCAGGACCCGGTGTACCGAGCCCATCACCACAACGAACTGAGTTTCGGCTTGGTGTATGCATGGTCCGAGCGCTTCATCCTGCCGATCTCCCACGATGAAGTGGTGCACGGCAAACACTCGCTGATCGACAAGATGCCCGGCGACCGCTGGCAGAAATTCGCCAACCTGCGGGCCTACCTGAGTTTCATGTGGGCGCATCCGGGCAAGAAACTGCTGTTCATGGGCTGCGAGTTCGGCCAGTGGCGCGAGTGGAACCATGACCAGCAATTGGACTGGTACCTGTTGCAATACCCCGAGCACCAAGGGGTGCAGAAACTGGTGGCCGACCTCAACCGCTTGTACCGCGAAGAGCCGGCGCTGCATGAGCAGGACGACGTGCCGCAGGGTTTCCAATGGCTGATCGGCGATGACGCGATCAACAGCGTTTATGCGTGGTTGCGCTGGAGCAAGGACGGCAAACCGGTGCTGGTGGTGGCCAACTTTACGCCGGTGCCACGCGAGGCTTATCGCGTCGGGGTGCCGTTTGCCGGGCAGTGGAACGAGGTGCTCAACAGCGACTCGTCCATCTATGCCGGTTCCAACTACGGCAACAGTGGCGGGGCGGTTGCCGAGGAAACGCCGAGCCATGGCCAGGCGTTGTCGCTGGTGCTGAATTTGCCGCCATTGGCGGTGTTGATGTTAAGGCCGCAGGGCTGATCCACAGCCGCGTTGCTGCCTTTCATCACCACTCCACCCGAACCCCCAGGTTACCGACTGTTTTCCGTTGTTGGTTGCTGTCGATATTGCTGGTGTAGTCGACTCCGGCGTACATGCTGACCCAGGTCGCAACGCTCAGCACCATACCGATACCGAGGTCGGCGGACGAGGTGCGTTGTTGGGTTTCGACTTGATCGAGATGGTCAAAGGTGACCGTATCGGTACCCGTGAAGGTGTGCCAGATGTTGGCCCGCAGATAGGGTTCCACCGGCCGCCCGCCGACCTCGTAGCGACCCTTCAGGCGTGCGCCGACGCGGCCGGTCCACACACTGTCGGAATCGAACGAGACATGGGAAATACCGTCGTCCTGGCTGTCGAGTTTGACTTTCTGATAAATCGCCTGGGCCTGGGGTTCGACCACCCAGTTACCGGTCACCGGGATCGGGTATCCGACTTCTGCCGATAACGTCGTTATTCTCCCGTTATTGTCGATCTTCAGTCCACGTTCGGAACGATTGTCGCCATTGAGCCAGGTGTACATGGCCACGGTATCGAGATACGCGCCGGCGGGGTTGGTCAGGGTCCAGTAAACGCCAAGGCTGTCGCCTTTCAACTCGACGTTGCCGGAGCGCTTGCCTTCGAAACCCTGATTGAAACCGTCGACATCGCCTTGCAGGCGGCTGTGGCCGATGAAGAAGCCGCTGCGCTGGGTTTGCCCGCCTGCCAACTCTGAGCCGAACAGATCATTGCCGACCTGAAAGCCATTGAGCGAGCCGTCCAGTCTTGGCGTGACGGTGCCGGCCCAGGTCTGCTCAAGGTTCTTGCCGTAGACCCGGCCCCAACCCGCACTCAGCGCACCGGTTTGCGTTAGCAGGCGCTGATCGCCCTGACGGTCATGGAAGGTGCCCAAAGCGGTAAGGCCCAACTGTGCTGCTGCCGGCGGCACCACCGACCAGGTTGGCACCGCCTCGCGATACAGAGGGATTGGTGCGGCGCCGGGTACGGCAGTCGGCAACACCGGGACTTCGACCGTTGCTACCCCTTCAGCCGTTGTGGCCACAACCACTGGTGCAGCCACCGGCACTGCCACGATCGGCACCAGCGTCGGCGGCAAGGCGGGATCAGGGCTGGCGACGGCAACCACTGGCGGTGCCACTACAGAGGAACGCAAATACCAGCTGTTTTCGCTACCTGGTGTGATACCGCCTTTGAACAGGCGGTAATCGAAGGCGCCAACCGACACCGGGGTTTTGAGGGCGAACGCGGTGTTGTCGCTGACTGCCGTGCCTTGGGCCTGTACCAACTGGATACCGTTTTGCCGGGTCAGGGCACCCGCGCCGCCAACATTGGTGACGCTGATCAGGGTGCTGCCGGTCAATGTGCCGTTGTTGACCACCAGCTTGTCGCTGGGAGAACTGTCATCGCCCACGGCACTTTGCAGCAGCAACTGGCCGCCGTTACCCACGTAATTGCCTTCAACCGTCAGGCTGTCATTGGTGCGCGCGTTGCCACCAGTGAGGTCGATGACCCCGCTGTTGTTCAAGGTCGCGAGCCGGCCCGCGGTCAATGGCGTAATGCTGCCCTGCACCGACGTCAGCGTACTGCTGCCGTCGATATTGAATACGCCCGTGCCGCTGGTGCTGTCTCCCAGTTGAAAGTTGCCATCCAGATCAAAGCGCGAGCGGCTGTCCAGTCGGACGGTTTCCCAGTTGACGTACCGGGCCGCGCCCGATGAGGTGGTGTGATCGAAGGTCAGCAGGTCATTGCCGATACCGCCATCGATGCTCGGGGTCGTCGCGAGGTTGCTTTCGGTCAGATTGCGCAAGGCGGCGCGGTCGTCGCCCGCCTGCAGGAGGACTGGCGAGCGGATGATCCCGCCGCCGTCCCAGACCAAGGTGTCATCGCCGTTGCCGGTGCGGATCTCGCCAACGATTTCCCCGCCCGTGATCGTGATGCTGTCGTTGCCGTTGCTGACACTGATATTGCCGCCGATTCGGCCACCGGAAACGATGATGGTGTCGGTGCCTAACCCAGTCACCAGATTGCGTTGGATCTGCCCACCGGACATATCGAAAATATTGTTATCGAGTTTCATGTCGACGCGTTCAATGATGCCGCCGGTCATTCTGGCGACGTCGCCATCCTCGAAGGCACCGACGATAGTGCCACCGGTCATCAGGAAGGTGTCGCGGCCGTCCCCTTGGGCCAGAGACTGAATAGAGCCGCCCGACATGACGAAGTGATCGATGCCATTGCCCTGGCTGACCGCCCCGGTGACTTGCCCGGCGCTGATCGTGAAACTGTCCGCCCCGTCGCCCAGATCCACGACGCCGGCCACGATGCCGGAAGCCATGTTCACAGTATCGGCGCCAGCGCCGAAGGTCACATTGCCGTTGATCCTGCCGGTGCTGTTGGCAGGGAAGGTCAGGGTGTTATTACCGGACAAGTCGGCCAACGGCCCACTGGTGGCGCTGTCGCAGACGAAGTTGTCGTTACCGGTGGTGGGGGTTAGTGTGCAGGCGGCGTCGGCAGCCTGGGGCCAGTAAGCGCATAACCAGATCGAGAACAGGCAGGCGCTGAAACGGTATTTGGGCAGATCTGTCGAAAACTCCATGGTTGCCTCCGCGATGGGGTCAACGTCCGTTCCTTTGGTCGCCAGCAATGGCCAGGACCGATTGCCCCTGACGGCATCGGCAGGGCATCACCAACGTAGCAGGCACCGCTTGAATGTGGCTACTGTCAGAAATAACAGGTGGGGGGCAGTTTCAAAGGAGCAGACGCCTGATGGCCGTGATTCAGAGATGCACTTCCACCGCCAGAGGCAAATGGTCGGACAGGTGCGTCCACGGCTTGTTTCCCAGTATTTGTGGCTCATGGCTGCTGGCGTTGCGCAGGTAGACACGGTCCAGGCGCAGCAAGGGAAACCGCGCGGGGTAGGTTTTGGCAGGACGACCCAGGTGGCGTTCGAAGGCTTCGTGCAAGTAATCGCGGCGGACAAGGGTGGCATTGCCCTGCATCTGCCAGTCATTGAAGTCGCCGGCAATGATCACCGGCGCATCATCCGGCAGGGACTCGAGGAGCTGACAGAGCAACTGCAATTGCAGCTGACGATGGCTTTCCAGCAGGCTGAGGTGAACGCAGATCGCATGCACTTCGCGATGACCTGGCACGTCCAGCACACAGTGCAGCAAGCCACGGCGTTCCGGCCCGGTAATGGAAACATCCAGGTTTCGATACTCGCGGATCGGATATTTCGACAGCAGGGCATTGCCATGGTGACCGTCGGGATAGACGGCATTGCGCCCATAGGCGAAGTCGCTCCACATGCTGTCGGCGAGGAATTCATACTGCGAGGTTTGTGGCCAATCGTTGTAGCGGGAGGAGTGGCGGTCGTGCTCACCGACGACTTCTTGCAGAAACACCAGGTCTGCCGACGTGCTGCGCACCGCTTCACGCAATTCAGGAAGGATGAAGCGCCGGTTGAGCGCGGTAAAACCCTTATGGGTGTTGACCGTCAGCACGCGAAGCCGATGAATCGCCTGTGGCCTGTTCAAGGAGGTCGATTCGGCTGCTTGCTGTTTTGAATGACTGGCCACTTACACTCCTCTGACTCGGGGTTGCTTATGTATGCGACTGATGCGACGACAGGCAGTTCAGTCCGATGGGCTGCGCCGAACCGATAATCGATGATTTCATACCAATACAATTTCATAAGGCAAACGGATACGCTCCAGCAGCGGCCGGGGCAGCAACGGCGCGAGGCCGATGGCCGGTTCGCCGTCCAGTTGGCTGGCGTAGGCATGGGTGGCGTGACTCTTGCGGGCGACGGTCCAGGTATCGAGGCGCACCTTGCGGGCACGGTGCCAGGGAATCAGCTCCCGGTCCCGTGCCGGCCAGTGCCAGGCCCAGAACGGTACGTCGTTGTAGGTGGCCCCGATATTGGCCGCCGCCCTGGCGCTCGCGCGGCCAACCGTGTCGTGGTCGACATTGCCGTCCTGGCGCCAGGTGCTGAACACCACATCACCTGGGCGCAGGTAGCGCGTGATGAATCGGGCGATCTGATCTTCCTGCTCCGCCAGCGCGTTATCGGTAAACCCGCCACGAATCCACTTGAGGCTGTGCATCGGCAACCCGAGTCGGCGTATGGCTTCCACGCTTTCCTGGGGACGAAATACGCTGAGGCGTTTTTCCGACCACTGCTGTGACCCCGGATGGCTGGCGCTGCCGTCGGTGATCGAGATCAATTGCAGCGGGTGGCCCAGGCTACTGAGCAATTGCAGCAGGCCGCCGCAGGTCACGACTTCATCGCCGGGGTGCGGGGCAATGAGCACCGCGCGGGCGCCGGTGGGTACCAGGGATTGGGTGTTGATGACCGGAATGCTGTCCAGTTGCGGGGCGCTGTTCCAGATCTGTGAGGGCAGGCTGACTTCGCTCAGGGAAACGGGTTTCATGGTGGATACGTCCTTGTTCTGCGTCGCCTTCAGTCGTGCATGGGACAAGCCCGGCAGACCCGTGAGGGCTGGTGGATAGCGGCGCGACAAGCCAAACCCTGGATTGCCGCGAATCGAGTATTGCTCATGTAACGCTATTCGTCGCGTCGCGACGTTATCTGGAGTGATATTTCCGCCCTGTGGCCTTACGGCCATGAATACCTGGCGTCTCTTTTACTCTTCATCCTCATGCTGTAATTCGAACAGCAGCAACGAACGGCCAGTGACCGAGTACTCGTGGCCAAACTCAAAGCGCTCCTGGCCGCGGATCGACAGTTGGTTGGTGTCGATCATGCATGTCCAGAAACCGCCGTCAGGCACTTCAGGCAGCCGGAAATTGACGATGTCGTGATGTGCGTTGACCACCAGCATCAATGTCGCGTCGACGCCTTTGCGGCGAATGCCGGTTTCCTGGGCGCGGCCATCGAGCAGCATACCCAGGCATCGATTGTGCGCATCGTGCCAATGCTCGGTGGTCATTTCCGTACCGTCCGGCGCCAGCCAGGTCACATCCTTGACGCCGATGTCCTCGTTGTAATTACCCACCAGGAAACGCCCGCGGCGCAGGACCGGGTAGGTCAGGCGCAACTTGATCAGGCGTTTGACGAACTTGAGCAGGGTCTTGCCGTCGTCGCTGAGGTCCCAGTTGACCCAGCCGATCTCGCTGTCCTGGCAGTACGCATTGTTGTTGCCGTCCTGGGTGCGGGCGAACTCGTCGCCGGCCACCAGCATCGGCGTGCCTTGGGCCAGCAGCAGGGTGGCAAAGAAATTGCGCATCTGCCGATGGCGCAGCACGTTGATGTCGGGATCGTCGGTGGGGCCTTCGACGCCGTGGTTCCAGGACAGATTGTTGTTGCTGCCGTCTTGATTGTTTTCGTCGTTGGCTTCGTTGTGCTTGTCGTTGTACGACACCAGGTCGTTGAGGGTGAAACCGTCGTGGGCGGTGACGAAATTGACCGAAGAGTAAGGCCGTCGACCACGTTGGTTGAACATTTCGCCGGAAGCGGTCAGGCGGTTGGCAAAGTCCGCCAGTTGCCCGTCGTCGCCTTTCCAGAAGGCGCGCACGGTGTCGCGGAACTTGTCGTTCCACTCGACCCAGCCCGGCGGAAAATTGCCGACCTGATAACCGCCGGGGCCGCAGTCCCACGACTCGGCGATCAGTTTGACCTGGCGCAGCACCGGGTCCTGGCGGCAGGCCACCAGGAAACTGTGGCGTTCGTCGAAACCGTCGTGATAGCGCCCAAGGATGGTTGCGAGGTCGAAGCGAAAGCCGTCCACGTGCATTTCCGTGGCCCAGTAGCGCAAAGAGTCGGTGACCATTTGCAGCACGCACGGGTGGCTCAGGTCCAAGGTGTTGCCGGTGCCGGAATCGTTGATATAGAAGCGTTTTTCATCGGGCATCAGGCGGTAGTAGGAGGCATTGTCGATGCCGCGCATGGACAGTGTCGGGCCTTGTTCGTTGCCCTCGGCGGTGTGGTTGTAAACTACGTCGAGGATCACCTCCAGGTTGGCTTCGTGCAGGTGCGCGACCATTTCCTTGAATTCGGCAATCTTGCCACTGGCCAGGTACCGCGGGTCGGGGGCGAAGAACGCAATGCTGTTGTAGCCCCAATAGTTGGTCATGCCCTTGTGCAGCAAATGCTGGTCGTTGACGAACGCATGGATAGGCAACAGCTCCACGGTCGACACACCAAGTTTGCGGATATGCTCGACCACTTCATCGACCATCAACCCGGCAAAGGTGCCGCGTAAATTTTCGGGGACAGCAGGGTGACGCATGCTGAAGCCGCGCACATGGGTTTCATAGATGATCGTCCTGTCCCACGGCACGCTGACACGATGATCGTGACCCCAGGTGTGCGCCGGGTCGATGACCTTGCATTTGGGCACGAAGGGCGCGCTGTCCCGCTCATCGAAGCTGAGGTCGGCGTCAGGGTGGCCGATGGTGTAGCCGAACAGCGCTTCGGACCATTTCAACTTGCCCACCAGTTGTTTGGCGTAGGGGTCGATCAGCAGTTTGTTGGGGTTGAAGCGATGGCCGTTTGCCGGGTCGTACGGACCGTAGACGCGATAGCCATAAACCAACCCCGGATGGGCGTCGGGCAGGTAGCCGTGGTAAATCTCGTCGGTGTATTCGGGCAGTTCGATGCGTTCGAGTTCCACTTCGCCGGCGTCGTCGAACAGGCACAGTTCAACCTTGGTGGCGTGGGCGGAAAACAGGGCGAAGTTGACTCCCAGTCCATCCCAGGTAGCACCCAGCGGAAAGGGCAGGCCTTCGCGGATTCTTGTGGCTTCGGCACGAGGGGCTGGCGCGGCGGCTTTCTTCGGACTGGTCATAGGTACTCCTGTAAACGGGGGTTACCTGTAGGAGCGAGCTTGCTCCGGGCGGCGCTCCGACGAAAACGGTGTGTCAGGCAACATCAATGCTGGAAGTGATGGCCTCTTCGCAGGCTTGCCCGCGAAGGGGCCTCAAGACATATTCAAACCGTTGGCGGTTTTCGCGCAGCCCGGGGCTTTTTCGCGACGGCTTTTTCCCCCGGCGGGATTACCTTCGAAGCCGCCGCCGGTTTGGCCTTGGTTTTTGGCGCGGCGACCTTGGCATCACCAGCCTTGCCATTGGCCGTTTTGCTGACCGGGGTTTTCGGGGCAGCCTTGGTCGGTTTTTTCGGGGCCAGGGCTTCGGCTTCCGCCAGTTTGCACGCCATCTCCCAGTGGCGGGCTTCCTGGCCTTCGGGTTTTCCTTCGGATTCCCAGATCTGATAGGCAAATTCGCGGATGCGTTTTTCGTCGGTACTCATTGCAATGCTCCTGAACTGAACTCAAGTGTGGGTAGTTTGAATAATGAGATTGACCGGGAAATCCCCCAGCGCGGCGCTGATCAACAGCTCCCTGTGTTTTGTGACTGTGATGCCGGAAAAAAGTCCCTGCAGATGTTCGTCAGGGACGGCGAACGGCAGTTTGACCCGGGTTTCGCCCCACCGCGGCGCGTGAACCTGTGGTTCGGCACCGTTTTCCAGCAGATCGGCACAACGTATCGGCACAATCACAATGGCGCGTTTCCCCTCCCGTTCACGGACAAATCCCAGCACTCGGTGGGCCTCGCTGCCCACCACTTCCAGGGCCTGGTAGGTGCCACGCCGAAACAGCTCGGCATGCTCGGCGCGCAGGCTCAAGGTGCGCGCAATCAAGGTTTGCTTGATGCGTCCGTCACGCCAGTTCTGCAACAAGTCCGGCAGGTCCACCGCTTGCTGCAACGCTTGCTGGCGGCTGGCGTAATCCACGGGGCGACGGTTGTCCGGGTCGACCAGGCTGAAGTCCCAGAAATCGTTGCCCTGATACAAATCAGGCACGCCGGGCACGGTCATGCGCAGCAAGGTTTGCGCCAAACCATTGAGTGCGCCGGGGGCGGCAATCGAACGGGCAGCCTTGGCCAGGGCCGTACGCAACAGCTCACCTTCGGGGCTGAGCAACAGGCGCTGGATGAAGTCCTCTGTCGCTTGCTCGTAAGGGTCATTGGGCGCGCTCCAGCTGCTTTGCAGTTTGGCCTCGCGCAGGGCCTTGCGTTGCCACTGCCAGATACGTTTTGCGTAGTCCTCGAGGGACGGCGGATGATCGATCCCCAACTCCAGCGGCCAACTGCCGAGAATCGTCTGGTACAGAATCATTTCATCGCCCGACGATGGCATTTGATCGTCGTTGCGCAAGGGCCGGGCAAGGGCGCGCCACAGGCCGATCTGGTCGACGTACCAGCCGCTGCGCTCGCTCAATACCGCCAGCCGCGCTCGTGAATCTTCGCCGCGCTTGTGGTCGTGGGTGGCGCTGGCCAGCAGATTGTCCGGGAAGGTGTCGAGGCGCTCGATGCAGGCCTGATGAAAGTCCGCGGCTGGTGCGCTGAACTGTTCGGTGTTGAAGCCAACGTCATTGCGCGAGAGCAGGACGGCCGATCGATAGAGCGCGGTGTCTTCCACCGATTTCGCCGCCGCCGGCGAGGTCAGTTGCTGGAAACGTACGCAGGCGTGCTTCAGACGCTTGCGTTCGCGCCCGGCCGGTCGCGAGCGCCAGGGTTCACCGCCGAGCCAGCCGGCCAGGCAGTCGAGCACCGGCCAGTCCGCTTCGCCCAGGGTTTGGCGGGCACCGTCCATGGCCTGGCGGAAAAACGCGTCGTCCCGGGCTGAACGGCCAAGGGGGCCTATGTAGGTGCGGTACACCGGAAAATGCACGATCAGCGCCTGCAAGGCCCGGCGAATGGCGCCGAGGGTCAGGTCGCGGGTCATGAGGTTGTCGCGGGCCACTTGCAGCAGAGCCTGGGCGACGCTTTCGAAATCTCCGGCCAGGGAACCACCGAGGATTTGTTGACGGGCCAGTTGAGCTTCCTGGCGAAAGTCGGCGGGCCGTTCGCTGTGACGATGCCAGAGTTCGGCCAGTGCCTGTGCGCCCCGTGGATCCTGTTGCAACAGTGACAACTGGTTCATGAATTCGTAGCCGGTGGTGCCGTCCACCGACCAGTCACGATGCAGGGTTTCCCCTTCGCCGAGGATCTTTTCCACATAGATGGGCAGGTGGCGGCCCGCTGACAGCCTGTCGACCCGGCGGCGCAGTTTTCGGCAGTAACCCCGGGGGTCGGCGAGGCCGTCGATGTGGTCGATGCGCAACCCGTCGATCAGCCCTTGAGCCACCAATTGGAAGATCTTCGCGTGGGTGGCTTCGAACACGGCGGGACGCTCGACGCGCAGTCCGCCCAACTCATTGATATCGAAGAAGCGCCGCCAGTTGATGTCATCGGCGGCGGTGCGCCAACTGGCAAGGCGATAGCTCTGGCGTTCCAGCAGGTTGTGCAGACGCTGGAAGCCTTCGGCGGTCAGTGAGACGTAGTTGTTCAGGTGCTGCTCAATGGCTTGGGCAAGGGCCGGATCGCTGACCAGATCGCGAAGTTCTGCTTTCAATGGCTGGGCCAGGCTGTGGGCGTCGGTCTGGTAGCTCAGAGTGCTGAAGCGATCGGCCAGGTTTTTTAATTGTTCGGCCTGTTGCGTATCGAGCGGTGCATCGGTCCTGAGCAGTTCCCCGTAATCGCAGGGGCAAATGGGAAAGCGGTGTTCGTAGTGCTCGACATGGAAAGTGCCATGCCAGGCATCGAATCGCAGGGGCAGGGTGCCGTCCTGCAACGCGACGCCGTAGTCGCTGCCCAGAAACGGCAGGAGCAACTGGCCTTCCATCAACGGGTCGGATGAGTGCCACTGGATGTCGAAAAATTCTCCGTAAGGACTCAGGCGTCCCCACTCCAGCAAATCCAGCCACCAGGGATTGTCGTTGCCGCCGACCGCCATGTGGTTGGAGACAACGTCGAGGATCAGCCCCATGTTGTGCCCATGCAGGGCGCTGACCAGGCTGTTCAGCGCCGCTTCACCACCCAGTTCCGGATTGACCCTGGTCGGATCTACCACGTCGTAGCCATGCATCGACCCGGCACGGGCGCGCAACAGCGGGGAGGCATAGACATGGCTGATGCCGAGGCGGGCGAAATACGGCACCAGAGGCACCGCATCTTCGAGCGTGAAGCCTTTGTGAAATTGCAGGCGCAAGGTGGCGCGCAGTGGTCGGGTCGGCACTTGGGTCATCGATCACGCTCGGCCGCCTGGAGCCGCGCGCAGGCGAGCAGTTCCAGGCGTCGTGCGGCATCGGCTCCGTCGAGCAGGGCTTCGCTGTAACCGGGCAAGCGCCGCGACCAGTTGGGGTGGGTGGCGGTGGTGCCGGGCAGGTTGGCTTGCTGTTCGACGCCAAGGGCATCTTCCAGGGGCAGCAGCACCAAGGGTGCCCGGGTATGACCGAGGAAGCGCACGCTGGCATCGAGCACCTGGTCGGTTTCGTGGGACTCTTCGCGAAAGTTCTGCGGGTCCTGGCTCAACGCCCGGCGCAGGCCTTCGCGCTCGCGTTCGCGGTGCTGGCGCCATTCGATTTCACCGCTGGCATCGACCATGCCGAGCCGGGCATTCCAGTCGATATCGCGACCGTGCCACCAGCCGTTGAGGGTCGGCAGGTCATGGGTGCTGGTGGTGGCCAGCGCGTTGTCGGGCCAGTCGAGGATCGGCTTGAAGTGCGTGTTGTCCTGTTCGAACAGTAGTACCCGCATGCCCAGCATCGAACGGGCGATGAGTTTTTCTCGCAGGCCGTCCGGCACGGTGCCGAGGTCTTCGCCGAGGACGATGGCCTGGTGACGATGGGATTCCAGGGTCAGCAAACGCAGCAGATCGTCCACCGGGTAGTACAGGTAAGCGCCGTCGGCTGGCGGCGAACCGTTGGGGATTACCCACAGACGCTGCAAGCCCATGACGTGATCGATGCGCAAGCCGCCGCAGTGGGCGAAGTTGGCCCGCAACATTTCGATGAAGGCCCGGAAACCATTGCGCACCAGTCCTTCAGGGGAGAACGCGGAAATCCCCCAGCCCTGGCCGGTGCGGTTGAGAATATCCGGTGGCGCGCCGACGGTGAGGGACGCGAGCAGTTCGTCCTGACGGCTCCAGGCCTGGCTGCCGCCGCCATCGGCGCCAACGGCCAGGTCGGCGATCAGGCCGATACTCATGCCGCTGGCGCGGGCGGCGGTTTGCGCGCGCTCCAGGCAGCGAGTGATCAGCCACTGACAGAAGGCGAAGAAGCCGATGCGCCCGGCATTCTCTTCGGCGAATGCCGCCAGTTCGGCGCTGCGCGGGTTGCGCCAGGGTTCGGGCCACTGCCGCCAGTCGAGGTGTTCACCCCGGGCGGCGCGTGCCTCCTGGATGGCTTCGAAGCGGCAGTGGTTTTCCAACGCTTCGCCAGCGGCATGACGAAAGCTGCTGAAGTCCTCGTGCAAGGGGTGTTCACCCTGGACGAAACCTTCGTACAGCGACTGCAACAGCCGATGCTTGGCTTCGGCCGCGGCCGGCCAGTCAATCAGCGGACGCTCTTCCAGCGCCTTGAGTTCAATGGCCAGCCCGGTTGCATCGATGGCGGTACGCAGTGCGCGTTCGCCGAGAATGGTGCCGGGGGCGCAGTAAAGGCTGTTGAGAAACAAACGGCTGGACGGCGAATACGGGCTGTAGCGTTGGGTGTCACTGGAAAACATCGCATGCAGCGGGCTGATCGCCAGCGCCTCGGCACCACGCTCGCCGGCTACCCGGGCGAGGTCCTCCAGCGCCTGGGTGTCACCAAGCCCGCCGTCGCCGGGGCGGCGCAGTCCATACAACTGCACGCTCAGGCCCCAGGCTCGGGGGATCGGGTTGTCCACGGCATCGGCCACGCTGTAGCAACGGGCGGGGGCCACGGCGAGAGTGAAGCTTTGTCCGTCCATGCTGATCTGTTGATAGCCGACCGGCACCAGCCCCGGCAGCACCGCGTTGGCGTCCAGTTTCAGGTTGAGCCGCGAACCGTCCTCCAGGTGGATTTCGCAAGGGGTCCCGGGCTCGAAAAAGCGCGCCAGGTCCAGGCCCATCCCCGCATCGGCGGTGATCAATGGCGGCAAGTGATGGGTCTGTTGCGCCTCTTGCAGTTCCAGCAGGCTGGCGTCGATTTCCTGGGCACTGCCGGCCGGGTGGCCCAGGCCGGCCAGCACGTTGCGCAACACGGACGGCGCGACTTTTTGCGGGCGGCCGTTGGCGTCGATCCAGTCGACGGCGAGGCCGGCACGGCTGGCCAGGATTTCCAGTTGCGCATCACTCATGGACGCTCTCCAAACGAGGTAGCAAAGGGGACTGCGGCGGCGAGGCTGACGAGCGCGCAATACGGGGCAAGAGTGTTTGCAGCCGGCAGGACGGGGTTCTGTGGCGGGTATTCGAACAAGCGCATGGCATCGGTCTGTGAGGTATGGGCTACAGGCCTGGCGCTGAGGTTCAGGTCAATGCGCAGCTGGCTGCCATCGCCCAAGCGCCAGGATGCACTGACCGCGCCTTCGCCCAGCACATCGGTTCCCAGTGCCTGGACGCCTGGCAGGCGCGGGATGATGTGCCGGTGACGGATCTGCAACAGGCGGCAATACAGGTCGTGCATCTCGCAATGGCCGGTCGATGGCAGGACCGGGCGGGACGCTGCAAACGTCTGCGGATCATTCGGGTCCGGAATGTGTTCGCGCAGGATCGGGTCGGCAAAGGCGCTGAACGCCGCGAACTCGCTGCGCCGGCCGTCGCGAACCTGCTTGGCCAATTCACCATGATGGCTGGTGAAAAACAGGAAGGGCTGCTCGACCGCAAATTCGTCGCCCATGAACAGCAACGGAATCATCGGCGATAACAGCAGCAGCACCGTGGCGGCCCGCAGCGCTTGCGGGTGGGCGAGTTGATGCAGGCGCTCGCCGAAGGCCCGGTTGCCGATCTGGTCATGGTTCTGCAAAAACAGGATGAATGCACTGGGCGGCAGATGCCCGCTGGGTTCACCCCGCGCCACACCATGGCGGTTGAGATGGCCCTGAAACACGAAACCCTGGCTCAGGCAGCGCGCCAGTTGTTCGGTGGGGTTTTGCGCGTAATCGGCGTAATAGGCGTCGGCTTCCCCGGTCAGCAACACATGCAGAGCGTTGTGGCCGTCATCGTTCCACTGCGCGTCGTATCCCTGTTCGAGCAGGCTGGCCTGGTTGTGCTCGTTCTCCACCATCAACCACACATGCCGCGCCGGCCCCGTCTGCTGGCGCACCCGTCGTGCCAGTTCCTGGAGGAAATCCGGGTCTTCGATGGCGTGCACCGCGTCCAGGCGCAAACCGTCTAAACGATATTCCAGCAGCCACATCAAGGCGTTTTCAATGAAGAAGTCCCGTACTTCGCGACGGCGAAAGTCGATGGCCGCGCCCCACGGCGTGTGTTTGTCTTCGCAAAAAAAGCCCTTGGCATAACGATGCAGGTAATTGCCATCCGGGCCGAAGTGGTTGTAGACCACATCGAGAATCACCGCCAGGCCATGGCCGTGGGCGGTGTCGATCAAGTGCTTGAGTTGCTCGGGGGAGCCGTATGACGCCTGGGGCGCGTAGGGCAGGACGCCGTCATAGCCCCAATTGCGCTCACCGGGAAACTGCGCGATGGGCATCAGTTCGATCGCGGTGACACCCAGTTCGACCAGCCGCGCCAGATGCTGCTCGACGGCGCTGAAGCCGCCGAGCGCACCGACATGCAGTTCGTAGATCACCGCTTCGTTCCATGGCCGTCCCTGCCAGGCACTGTGTTGCCAGGCATAGACCAGCGGATCGACCACCACACTGTGCCGGTCGATATCGCCGGCCTGAGCGCGGGAGGCCGGGTCGGGCACTTCCAGTTCGCCGTCGATGCTGTAGCGGTAATGCGTGCCCGCCGCGCATCGGATGTTGCTCACGAACCAGCCGTCGGCCTGGGGCAGCAACGGCAAGGACTGTCCATTTTCCAGTTCGACACTGACGTAGAACGCATCTGGCGCCCACAACGCGAATCGCGTGTGCTCTGCGTCCAGCATGATTGCGCCGTGGGGCCAGGTCTCAAGGGTCCGTAACGGCATCTTGAAAGCCTCTTACTGTTTGTGCGATTTCCCCAATGCCTTCGCCACAAGCTGTTCGTAGAGCTCGGCGTAGGGTTCAACCGCCTTGCACCAGTTGAACGGTGCCGCCATGGCCCGGCAGCGCATGGCGTGCAGCAGGTCGGGAAAGGCGAACACCTTGAACGCGCGGCTCAGGGCGTCCTGGTAGCTTTGCACCGTGGATTCATCGAACAGGAATCCGGTCACGCCGTTTTCGATGGTGTCGGCCAGGCCACCGGTGTTGCGCGCCACCGGCAACGAACCGAATCGCTGGGCGTACATCTGGCTCAGGCCGCATGGCTCGTAACGCGAAGGCATCAGCAGGAAGTCGCTGCCGGCGAACATGCGCCGGGCGTCGGTTTCATTGAAGCCGATGCGTACGCCGATCTGCCCGGGGAAACGCAGGGCCAGTTCGCGCATCGACTGTTCCTCTTCCGGCTCGCCACGGCCGATGATCGCGATCTGGCCGCCGGACTTGACGATGTATTCGGAGACCGCTTCGGTCAGGTCCAGGCCTTTCTGGTAGACCAGGCGCGAAACCACGGCGAACAGCGGCCCTTGGGAATCTTCCAGACCGAACAGCTCGCGGACATGGGCGGCGTTCACCGCCTTGCCATCCCAGTCGCCGATGCTGAACGGGCAGAACAGGTGCGGATCGGTGGCCGCATCCCAGCTTTCATCGATGCCGTTGGGAATCCCGCTGAGCAGGCCTTGCTGGGTCTTGGCGGCGAGGAAACCGTCCAGGCCGCAGCCGAAATCCGGGGTGGTGATTTCCTGGGCGTAGGTCGCGCTGACGGTGGTGATGTGGCTCGAATAGGCCATGCCGGCCTTGAGGAACGACATCTTGCCGTAGAACTCCATGCCTTCCTGTTGCAGCGCGTGATGGGGAATGCCCAGTTCAGGGCACGAGCCCAGGCTGGTCACGCCTTGATACGCCAGGTTGTGAATGGTGAACAGCGTCGGCGTGCGCTGCCCACGCCAGTGCATGTAGGCCGGGGCCAGGCCGGCGGGCCAGTCGTGGGCGTGCACCAGGTCCGGGCACCAGTGGATTTGCGCGAGGTTGGCGGCAATATCGGCCGCCGCCAGGCCCAGGCGGGCGAAACGGATATGGTTGTCCGGCCAGTCGCGGCCGTTGTTGGCGCCATAGGGCGAACCTTCGCGCTCGTAGAGTTCGGGGCAGATCAGTACGTAAATGACCAGACCGTCGGGCATGTCCATGCGCCCGATCTTGCACGGTGGCAACGCAGCATGACCGCCCAGTTCGCCGATGATATGAATGGGGTTCTCGCTGTGCAGCACCTGCGTGTAACCGGGGATCAACACTCGTACATCGTGCAGGTGGGCCATGGCCCTTGGCAGCGCCGCGGAAACGTCGCCCAGACCACCGGTTTTCACCAGGTCGGCAATTTCAGAGGTGACGAACAAGACTTTTTTACGGTTGGGATTCTGGTTGGCTGCCGGGGTCAGCGTCCTGGTGCCGGAAACGCTGACAGATTGGGTGTTTGCGGCAGTTGCGGCGCTCGATTCGCCGATCTGATGAGCACGCTCTCCCTTTATTTCCAAAGCCGTACTGATCATATGAATCTCCCGTGTTGTTGATCTAATTCTCAGGTCTGGCAAACGGTGTTTCATGGCCAATTCCCGTGGCCGGCGCAAACGCGCTACGCATCAGTGAGCAAGCGCTGCCCAATGCGTCGACGCAAAAGGGTTGAATCAGCCGTTGCAAAGATTGCACCAGTCGCAACGCACCTTCTTGTCAGAGGACTGATCGGGATTGGAAAAAGTTTCGACTATTTTTCCATTTTGTGACCGACCGGTTTCGCCACGAGAAAATGAGTCTAGGCCAGAACTTAGAGCGGTAAAGGGCAGATGGCAAAATTGTTCGACAATCGGTTTGTAGCGGTACGGACGTGCCTGTTCGAGGTGCAAACGCCCCGACGAAGTGCATGTTTTTTTGCGTTTTAGCCTCAAAAAGTCACTGGGCAGTCATATAAATGTGCGACACGATTCATTAGTAGTGCACTGTTCTGGTGCGTTGGTGTGAGTCCCGCATTTGGCCGAACCGCTGCCTTACTGCCCACCTTGATGCCTTGGTATAGTTCGGGCCTCATTTTTGCCCGCAAAAGGATCATTGGCATGTCTCAATACAGCGCGTTCAACGTCGAGCTGGTCGATAAAATCGCCCACGTACAGATCAACCGCCCGGAGAAGATCAACTCGATGAACGCGGCGTTCTGGAGCGAGATCGTCGAGATCTTCCAGTGGATCGACGACACCGATGAAGTGCGCGTGGTAGTCCTCAGCGGGGCAGGCAAGCATTTCTCCTCGGGGATCGACCTGATGATGCTCGCCGGCGTGGCCAATGAGCTGGGCAAGGACGTCGGGCGCAACGCGCGCCTGTTGCGGCGCAAGATCCTCACCCTGCAAGCGTCGTTCAATGCAGTCGATAATTGCCGCAAACCGGTGCTTGCGGCCATTCAGGGTTACTGCCTGGGGGGCGCCATCGACCTGATCGCCGCGTGCGACATGCGTTATGCCGCCGAGGACGCACAGTTTTCGATCAAGGAAATCGACATCGGCATGGCCGCCGACGTTGGCACGCTGCAACGCTTGCCGCGGATCATCGGTGACGGCATGCTGCGCGAACTGGCTTACACTGGTCGCACCTTCGGCGCCGACGAAGCGCGGGGCATGGGCCTGGTCAATCGCGTCTACAGCGACAACGCCAGCCTGCTCGACGGCGTCATGGGCATTGCCCGCGAAATCGCCGGCAAGTCGCCGATCGCCGTCACTGGCACCAAAGAGATGATCAGCTACATGCGTGACCATCGCATCGATGACGGCCTCGAATACATCGCCACCTGGAACGCCGCCATGTTGCAATCCACCGATCTGCGCGTGGCCATGGCCGCCCATATGAGCAAACAGAAACCCGAATTTCTGGATTGATTAACCATGATTCCTCGCTGGACCACTGCAGTACTGGACACCGATCAACCTGGCGGCTGGGCCATCGCGCGCAGTCCTGAAGGCTTTCTGTTCGATGACAATGGCGCACTGTTCGCTCGCGAATGGCTCAAGCGCCAGGACCTGTCGATTCTTGCCGAGCATGGCATCGGTCAACTCGATGGCGAGCCGGTCTATCTGCTGGAGTTGCGCAGCCACAGCGAGGTGCCGGGCTGCAACTGGAAAGGCTTGCGGGCGTTCATGCTCGAAGGCGATCACACGCTCTACAAGGTACTCGGTTACGCCGCACAGATCGGCACCTGGGCTCGTGAACACCGCTATTGCGGTAACTGCGGTCAGGCCATGACCCAGGTGCCACGCGAACGGGCGATGTATTGTCAGCCGTGCGATCTGCGCAGCTACCCACGGATTTCGCCGAGCATGATCGTACTGGTGACCCGAGGCGATGAAGTGCTGTTGGCGCGCTCACCGCGTTTTGTCAGCGGTGTCTACAGCACCCTGGCCGGGTTTGCCGAGCCGGGCGAATCGGCCGAGGACTGCCTGATTCGCGAAGTTCGCGAAGAGGTGTGCATCGAGGTCAGGAACATCCAGTACATGGGCAGCCAGTGCTGGCCGTTCCCGCACTCGATGATGCTTGGCTTTCACGCCGAATATGCCGGTGGCGAGATCGTCTGTCAGGAAGACGAGATCGAGGATGCCCAGTGGTTCAACGTGCACGAGCTGCCGCCGTTGCCAGCGTCACGCTCGATTGCCCGTTACCTGATCGACGTCTACGTGGCGCGGCGTTTAGGCCACGCTGAACCAGTGCTGCCAGGCTAGGCGCACGGTCAGGCCCAGCACCACGGTGATGAACACCGGACGAATGAATTTCGCACCGCCGCTGATGGCGGTGCGGGCGCCGAAGAAGGCGCCGACCATCAACGACAAGCCCATGCACAGGCCGATGATCCAGTCCACCTGACCGGAAAAGATGAAGATCGACAGCGCCGCCGCGTTGCTGACGAAGTTCATGCTGCGTGCCACACCGCTGGCTTTCACCAGATCGATGGGGTAGAGCAGCAGGCTGCTCACCGTCCAGAACGCGCCCGTGCCGGGCCCCGCCACACCGTCATAGAAGCCGAGGCTGAAGCCTTGGGTCGACTGCCACTTTTTCTTGATCGGTGCTTCGCTGTCCAGTGGCGCTTTTGGCGTGCCGCCAAACAATAGATAGACACCGCAAGCGAAGACGATTACCGGCAGCATCTTGTTCAGCCATTCCGCCGGTAGGTAATGCGCGACCACGGCACCGGTCAGTGCACCGACCAGAGTGCCGACGATGGCATGAATCCATTGCGCGGGGTGGAACAGCTTGCGGCGATAGAAGGTGAAGCTGGCGATGGCCGAGCCGAAGGTCGAGCTGAGTTTGTTGGTGCCCAGCACCAGGTGTGGCGGCAGGCCAGCGGTCAACAAGGCCGGGGTGGTCAACAGCCCACCGCCACCGGCGATGGCGTCGATGAAACCGGCAACAAAAGCGACCAAGGCCAGGATGGCCAGGGTGGAGAGGTCAACGCTGAGTTCGAAAGGCATGGGATCGGCTTATTCGGCGGGTGCAGAAAGAGGCTGCGGGGAAGGGCAGCATCTTACTCATCTGTACAACACAAAACCAATGTGACAGCGAGCTTGCTCGCGATGGCGGTGTGACAGGCAACAGATCTGTTGAATGTACAACCGCTATCGCGAGCAAGCTCGCTCCCCCAGGGTTTAGTTACAAGCCAAGATCCGACAAACTCGGATGATCGTCAGGTCGACGACCCAGCGGCCAGTGGAACTTGCGCTCGCTTTCCTTGATCGGCATGTCGTTGATGCAGGCGAAGCGGCGGGCCATCAGGCCGTCCTCGTTGAACTCCCAGTTTTCGTTGCCGTAGGAGCGGAACCAGTTGCCCGAGTCGTCATGCCATTCATAGGCATAACGCACGGCAATTCGGTTGTCGGTGAACGCCCACAGCTCCTTGATCAACCGATAATCAAGCTCCTTGGCCCATTTGCGGGTCAGGAAGCCTTTGGCTTCTTCGCGGTTATAGGCGAACTCGGCGCGATTGCGCCACTTAGTGTCCAGGGTATAGGCCAGGGACACCCGCTCCGGGTCCCGGGAGTTCCAGCCGTCTTCGGCCAGGCGAACTTTTTCAATGGCCGATTCACGGGTGAAAGGGGGTAATGGCGGACGAACTTCGGCATTAGACATTTAAAGTCTCCGTATCAAGTTAAAGTTAAAACAACAGTCGAGCTTGATCAGGTTGCTACAGGTCCAATAACTTTCGCGCCATGCATTGCGCATTATCGGCGGCACTGTGATCACCCATGACAAGCGCCACGGTAATGGCACCGTCGATCAGGATCAGCAGCTGTTTGGCCAGCAGTTGCGGATCCTCGGCGCCATGTTCGGTACACAGCTCGCACACGTAGTCGAGCAGCTTCTGTTTATGCTCTTTGGCGAGCAGGCGCACCGGGTCTCGCGGGTCGCCGGTTTCGCCACTGGTGTTGATGAACGCGCAGCCTCGGAAACCTTCGGAGGCGAACCACGATTTGAGTACGGTAAACAGGTTGAGCAGTCGCTCGGCCGGGGTTTTTGCCTGGCCGACTGCGCCTCTGTACCAGTGCATCCAGCGCTGATCCCGGCGTTGCAGGGCGGCCACCACCAGTTCGTCCTTGTTGGCGAAGTAGCGGTAGATACTTTTTCTGGAGACGCCGGCGGTTTTCACCAGAAGATCCATGCCAGTGGCGGCTATGCCACTTTTGTAGATCAACTTTTCGGTGACATCCAGAATGATGTCGCGTGTGTCATTGCTAGTGGTTTCGTTCATGCTGCAAACAGTAGAACGATCGTTCTCCATGGTCAATCGATATTTTTCTAGTGCCTGATAAATGGTCTTCGCGAGCAGGCTCGCTCCTACATGGGAATGCATTCAGCCAGTGGGAGCGAGCTTGCTCGCGAAGGGGGCATTACAGACGGTAACAAGACCCGAACCTTTGCATGGTGTAAGCTCATGGGTTCTTCGGATTCGACCCATTGCGAGCCCTATGCCGTCGCTTTTCAAACGCTCCCTGCTGCCCAAGTTGCGCAGTTTTCCGCTGACGGCCGATGCCGTTGGCGTCCTTTGCGGCGCTGCCGAATTCCGTCGTTGCCTGCTGGAGAAAATCGCCAGCGCGACCCGGCGCATCTACATCGTTGCGCTGTACCTGCAACAGGATGAAGCCGGCCAGGAAATTCTCGATGCCTTGCACGCCGCCAAACTGGCGCGTCCGGAACTGGACGTGGTGGTCGTCGTCGACTGGCTGCGCGCCCAGCGCGGCCTGATCGGTGCCGGCAAGCAACCGGGCAATTCCGCCTGGTATCAGGAAATGACCCGCACCCATGCCAGCGAAGTGCCGATCTACGGCGTCCCGGTACAAACCCGCGAACTGTTCGGTGTGTTGCACCTTAAAGGCTTCGTGATCGATGACTGCGTGATCTACAGCGGTGCGAGCCTGAACAACGTCTATCTGCACAAGTTCGACAAGTACCGCTACGACCGCTATCACCTGCTGCACAATCGTGAACTGGCCGATTCGATGCAGCACCTGGTGCAGCACGGCCTGGTGGCTTCCAAAGCGGTGCACCGCCTCGACCTGCCAAACCTGCCGACCACCCGCAGCCTGCGCAATGACATCGGTGACCTGCGCAGCCGCCTCAAGCACGCGGCGTACGACACTACGCAGGGCACCACTGACAGGACAGGTTTGTCCGTCAGCCCGCTGCTTGGCGTCGGCAAGAACAATCCGCTGAACCGGGTGATCTGCGAGCTGATCGCCAGCGCCCAGCAGCAACTGACCATTTGCACACCGTACTTCAACCTGCCGCTGGCGATCATCCGAGAGATCAACCGCGCCCTGGCCCGCGGGGTGAAGATCGACATTGTGGTCGGCGACAAGACGGCCAACGACTTCTACATTCCGCCGAGCGAACCATTCCGGGTCATTTCGGCGCTGCCGTACCTGTACGAAATCAGCTTGCGCCGGTTTGCCAAGCGTCATCAGCGCAACATCGACAGCGGGCAGTTGAACCTGCATCTGTGGCGTGACGGTGACAACACCTACCACCTCAAGGGCATGTGGATCGACCGGCGCTATACCTTGCTGACCGGTAACAACCTCAACCCGCGGGCGTTTCGACTCGATCTGGAAAACGCCTTGTTGCTCGATGATCCCCATGGCGAACTGCTGGAACCGCGTGGCAAAGAGTTGGCGGAAATCTTCCAGCACACCCGGCGAATCGAGCACTTCCAAGACCTGGAAACCCTGGCGGAATATCCGGCGGGCGTGGCCAAGTTCCTCAAGCGCGTGAGTCGTGTGCGGATCGAACGGTTGCTCTACCGCATTCTGTGAATTCAGAAAAGCTACCGCGAGCAAGCTCGCTCCCACAGGAATCCGGGTGTTCACAGCATTTGTGAACAACGCAGATCCAGTGTGGGAGCGAGCTTGCTCGCGATAGCGGTGGATCAATCAACAGGGATACTGTTTCAGCTAATATGCCCCCCACTCAAACAAGAACAGGGCTTGCCGCGACCCATGTCGGAAAAAGACACCATCTCCATTCAACTGGTGCGTGAAGCACTGTTGCAAAGCTGCGCGCCAGGAATCGCCACGGATGAGGTGTTGATCAAGGTCGGCATCGACCCGCAACTGTTGGGCAGCAGCGACGCCCGCGTTCCGGCCACGGCTTATGCGCGGCTGTGGCGGTTGCTGGCACGGCGCGGGGATGATGAGTTCTTTGGCATGGACCCACGCAAACTCAAATCCGGCAGCTTTGCGTTCCTGTGTCGCAGCGCCATGCTCCAGCCCAACGTGGCGGCGGGAGTGGCCTGCGGCCTGGCGTTTCTGTCGTTGATCCTCGAATACTTGCCGGCGCAGTTGGTACGTCAGCAAAGCCTGGCGGAAATCGTCCTGCTGGAGGACGACAAGGACCCGCGCCGGGCCTTCACTTATTTCACTTACTGGATGATCGTGCACGGCGTTGCCTGCTGGCTGGCAGGACGGCGGATTCCGATCCTTGCCATCGAACTGCGCTGTTCCAGGCCGGATTTCTGCGATGACTATCAGGTGATGTTTTCCGAGAACCTGCGCTTCGACCGCCCACGCACCCGGATGATTTTCTCCGCCGATTGCCTGGACCTGCCCATCAAGCGCAGCCCTGAAGAGCTCGAGCGATTCCTGGCCCGTGCGCCGGCGAACATTCTGGTGAAGTACCGCGATCCGCAGAGCCTGGCCAGCCGCATCAAACACGACCTGCGCCACCTGCCGGCCGAACACTGGCCGGAAACCGAAGCCCTGGCGCAACGCCTGTGCATATCGGCTTCAACTTTGCGCCGCCGACTGGCCGAAGAAGGGCAAACCTATCAAGGCCTCAAGGACGGCGTGCGCAAGGAGTTGGCGATTGTCTGGCTCGCAGAACCCATGATCAGCTTCAGCGAGATCGCCACGCGGCTCGGTTTCGCTGACGTCAGTTCGTTCTACAAGGCGTTTCGCAAATGGTCGGGGTCAAATCCGGGGCATTACCGCAGCCTGATTCTCAATGACACCGAGTGAATTTCGCAGCGCAACAGCCATTTCATCCAAGGCGTTTAACGGCTGCCAGTGGTTGGTTCAGGCAGATTGAGCGTGCCACTGTCCACGAAGCGCTTCGTGTTGAACACCCCACCCGAGAGCTTGCCGCGCAGGACATAAGGCATGTTGTTGAGGGTTTCCATCTGGCTGATGCCATAGGTCTGGCGGATCACCGAAAACGCCGAAACGCTGACCGGTACGCTGACGATGGTGTCGGAAAAGCGCCCGATCGTACCCCTCTCATCGGTGACGCCAGAGGCGAAGGGCTGGCCGTTGATGTCCAGGTCCAGGGCAACGCCGCTGTAGGTGAGGGTGTAGTCATTGGGGTTCTGCACGCGGATTCTCACGGCAAAGCGCACTTCCATGCCTTCGCCTTGCAGGGGTAGGACATCCACGACGTTGATTTTCAACGGGTCTCGATTGGGCAGCGAGGAACAGGCGCTCAGACAGAGCAGGAGGGAAACCAGGACCGCGTTGAGGCTGCGCATCGACGTGCTCTCATCTGAAAAAAGGCTGAACCACCAGCGGCTCAGCCCTTGAGCCCGTCTAGTGGTTCGACTGTGCAACCACCGCAGCCTTGGCGGGTTCATCCCTGGCGGTCACATCGGGGTTCTGCATCACCTGAAGCACGGAGGCTTCCGGATCGAATTCGTCCTCCTCCAGCTCGATGAACTCCTCGGGCAGGAAGATATTAAGAACGATAGCGCACAGCGCGCCGACGGTGATGGGCGATTCGAAAATGTTGTGCAGGGCCTTGGGCAGTTCACGCAAGACTTCCGGCACAGCGGCCACGCCCAGGCCCATGCCGATGGAAATCGCCACGATCAGCATGTTGCGCCGATGCAGACCGGCTTCGGCGAGAATCTTGATCCCGGCCACGGCGACGGTGCCGAACATCACCAGTTCCGCGCCACCGAGCACGGGTTTCGGCATCAGTTGCAGTACCGCGCCGATCATCGGGAACAGGCCAAGCACCACCAGCAATCCGGCAATGAAAAACGCCACGTAGCGGCTGGCCACGCCGGTGAGCTGAATCACCCCGTTGTTCTGGGCGAAGGTCACCATCGGCATGCTATTGAACACCGCGGCCATGGCCGAGTTGAGGCCATCGGCGAGCAGGCCGGACTTGATCCGGCGAATGTACAGCGGGCCTTTGACCGGTTGCCGGGAGATCATCGAGTTGGCGGTGAGGTCACCGGCGGCCTCCAACGGCGACACGAGGAAAATCACCGCCACCGGAATGAACGCCACCCAATCGAAGGAGAACCCGTACTTGAACGGCACCGGTACGCTCATCAGCGGCACTTCGGGCAGGCTGTTGAAATCCACCTGGCCCATGAGCCATGCCACCCCGTAGCCCAGGGTCAGGCCGATGACAATCGCCCCCAGGCGTAGAAACGGCACATCCACCCGGTTCAACACCACGATGGTTCCCAGCACCAGCGCCGCCAGGGCCAGGTGGCTGGCCGCGCCCAGATCCGGGGCGCCGAAGCCGCCGGCGATGTCGGTCATCGCCACCTTGATCAGCGACAAACCCATCAGCGTGATGATGGTGCCTGTCACCACCGGGGTGATCAGCATGCGCAATTTGCCGATGAACTGGCTCAACACCACCTCGATGAATGCGGCAAAAAAGCACACACCGAAGATGGTCGAGAGAATCTCATCGGTACTGCCACCACGAGCCTTGACCATGAAGCCGGCGCTGAGAATCACACTGATGAACGAGAAACTGGTGCCTTGCAGGCACAACAGGCCAGAGCCCACCGGGCCGAAGCGCCGCGCCTGCACGAAGGTGCCCAGGCCGGAAACGAACAGCGCCATGCTGATCAGGTAAGGAATTTCGCTTTGCAGGCCCAGGGCGCTGCCCATGATCAGGGTTGGGGTGATGATGCCGACGAAACTTGCCAGCACGTGCTGCAGGGCGGCAAAGACGGTAGCGGTCAGATGCGGGCGGTCATCGAGGCCGTAGATCAGGTCGCTGTGGCGTGGAGCGGGGGCTTTTTCGGAGGCGGTCATGGTGGTTTGCGTGCCAGAAGGCGGGCCGGGTCAGAAAATGGAGGCGCAGGATGCCAGAACCGCCCGGCCACGGCAAAAGAACCTCCAAAACAGCGACTTACAGTCGTGGGGCGAGCACTTCGCCAACGCTGCGGCGTTTGGCGTGCAGTTCGCTGGCCTGGATCAACTGTTCGAGGTCTTCGGGGGTCACGTCATAGAACGCTTCCATGTCGGCCAACGCCAGTTTCAGGTCTTCGGCAGTGATGGCCTGACGGTCGACTGGCGGGTGATCGGCAGGAATCCTGGCGACGGACTCGCTTGCGCTCTTGGGGTAACGGACGCGGGTCAGGTTGTTGTAGGTCAGGGCGCACAGCAACATCGTCGCCGCGCTGAGCATCACCGGTCCAATGGCTTGCCAGTCCATGGCAATGGTTGCCGGATCGGCCAGCACCAGGGTCAGGGCCAACGCACCGGCCGGTGGATGCAGGCACCGCAGCCAGCACATCAGGATCAACGCCATGCCCGCCGCCAGGCAAGCGCTACCCAGGGTCCGGCCCAACACATGGGCCACCAGCAGGGCAATCACACCGGCGCTCAAGTAACCACCGAGAATCGACCAGGGCTGGGCGAGCGCGCCCGACGACACGGCAAACAACAGCACCGCCGACGCCCCCAGCGGGCCGATCAGGTGCTGGGCCACCTCAATGCCGAACACCTGGCTACAGAGCCACACGCTCATCAGTGTCCCCAGGGCCATGCCGATGGCGGCGCGGCTCCATTCGGTGGGGCGGGTGTTGATGGCGGCGGGCAACCAGCGAGCAAGCATTTCGAAAAGACTCCGGCAGAAAATCCAGGCAAAAAAAAGGGCTTGGCTGGGGAACCCAGAAAGCCCTTGAAGTTGTTCCAACTGTTGGGGGAGGAACGCGCACAGTGTGCCGTCCAATCCTGCTTCTGACAAATTCATATTAATGAGCTTTCAGTGCATTAATTTTGCTGTAATTTGCTCCGTCGACCGCTTGTGTAGCACAGCAAACCGCCCAGGGCCGCGAGTGCGCTCAAGGCATAAAACATCGTCGGCGCCGGGGTGTGCATCAGCATGAAGCCGCAAATCACCGGGCTCAACGCACCGCCAAGGGCAGCAAGGTTTTGCGCGCCGTAGTAGCTGCCCCGCAGTTCTTCCGGTGCCAGGGTGTCGACGAAGAGAAACTCGGCCGGGTAAATGATGATTTCACCGAGGGTGAAGATGAACATCGCCACGCACCAGCTCACCAGGCTGTCCGCCAGGCTGAAACCGATCAGCCCGAGGATGAACAGGCCGGTGCCGGCCACGATCCACTGACGCAGTTGCTCGCGCTTGAGAAAACGCCCGATCTGGTATTGCAGCAAGATCACACTGATGGCGTTGCAGGCGAGCAGGGCGGCCATGATTTCCATGGTGTGTTGGGGATTGCTGGTCACCAGCAGGTACTGCGACAGGTAAAAGGTAAATCGTCCGTGCACCACGGTGCTGAGCAGGCAGCCGGCGGTGAACAGGATCAGGGTGCGGTCGTTTTTCAGGGTGATCAGGGTTTTGAGGAAACTCTGCCCCTGGCCGCCGACAGGCGAGCGCGCCGGGTCCTTCGTGATCCCGGTCATCAGGAAAATACTGAAAAAAGCGATGGCCGCAGCAATCAGGAAGGGGGCACTGGTAAAAGCCCCGGCAATCAGCACACCGAGCATCGGCCCGACAGCGTAGCCAATGTTGGTCAGCGTATAGCTCAGGGAAAACGCCTTGGCGCGTTGACCCACCGGGAGGTTGTCGCTGAGGATCGCTTTCGAACCGATGAGGAACAGCGATGAAGCGGTTTCGGTGACGATCAGGGTGATGGTCGTCAGGTAGAGGTTTTCAGCAAAGGTCAGCAACACCAGGCCGACAGCGCTGGACGCCATCGAGAGAATCAACAACCGGCGCTTTTCGAAGCGATCGATGATGTAGCCGCCATACAGGGAGAGCAGGGTGGCGACGAACACCGCAATGCCGAGCAGCAAGCCAACGTCCTGCTGGTTGAGACCCAGCTTGTCGCTGACGAACAGCGTGAGCAAAGGGCTGGTGATGGCGCGGCTGACGACGATGGTCAGCGAGCAGATCAACAGGCGGCGGATGAGGGGGGAGTAGCTGGTCACGGCGCGAATATCCTTATTCAATCGGGCCGGCATCAGCCCGATCGTGAGCGCTACTCTAGCAGTCAGACACGCGGTCGTTGCTATGGGATTTGCTTGAGGTGCCGCAGCACAAAATCATTCTTGTCGAACCGCCCGCCCAGCACTGGCGGCAATGCACCGACGGCCGTGCAGAGCCAGCGCGGGAGACTGTTGGCGGATGTGAGGGAACAGGCTGTTCAGGCGACCACTGACTCGGCAAACCATTGCTGGTACGGAATCGGCAATTTGCTCGACTCGCCCCGACCGATCGGGAAGTAGGTGAAACCGATGCGTGCCAGACGGTCTGTGTCGTAAAGGTTGCGGCCATCGAAGATCAGCGGTGCGTTGAGCCGCTGCTGGATCAGTTGAAAGTCCGGTGCCTTGAACTGTTGCCATTCGGTGCAGATGATCAGTGCATCGGCACCGGACAAGACCGACTCGGGTGTACCCATGAGCATCAGCTTCGATTCATCGGGATACAGCTTCTGGGTTTCCTGCATGGCTTCCGGATCGAACGCACGGACATTCGCTCCGGCGGCCCACAAGGATTCGAGCAACACCCGGCTCGGCGCATCGCGCATGTCGTCGGTGTTCGGCTTGAATGCCAGGCCCCACAGAGCAAAGGTCCTGCCACGCAAGTCGCCCTTGTAGAACGCGTTGATGCGCTCGAACAGCTTGTATTTCTGCCGCTCGTTGATGGCTTCCACCGCTTGCAGAAGGTCGCTGGAGCAATGGGCCTGTTCAGCGCTGTGGATCAGGGCGCGCATGTCCTTGGGGAAACATGAGCCACCGTAGCCGCAACCGGGATAGATGAAGTGGTAGCCGATGCGGGAGTCGGCGCCGATGCCCAGGCGTATCGATTCGATGTCGGCACCCAGGTGTTCGGCCAGTTCTGCGATCTGGTTGATGAAGCTGATCTTGGTCGCCAGCATGCAGTTGGCGGCGTACTTGGTCAGCTCGGCGCTGCGCAGGTCCATGAACATGATGCGCTCATGGTTGCGGTTGAAGGGCGAGTAGAGATCACGCATCACCTCACGCACTTCTTCGCGTTCACAGCCGATGACGATACGGTCGGGGCGTCGGCAGTCGGCCACGGCCGAACCTTCTTTCAGAAATTCCGGATTGGAGACGATATCGAACTGCAATACGCGCCCGACGCTGATCAGGCATTTGTCGATGTGTGCACGCAAGGCATCGCCGGTGCCGACCGGGACGGTGGACTTCTCCACCAGGATCGCCGGTTGCTCGCGATGACGGGCCACGGCGTCGCCCACCGACATCACGTAGCGCAAGTCCGCCGAACCGTCGTCCCGGGACGGAGTGCCAACGGCGATGAACAGCACCTGTCCGTGCTGGACGGCGAATTTTTCGTCGCTGGTGAACTGCAACCGCCTGGCGTCAAGACCTTCGCGTACCAGGCTGGCCAGCCCGGGTTCGAATATACTCACGTGGCCCTGTTGGAGCAGTTCGACTTTATTTTCGTCAACGTCCATGCAGACCACATCGTGGCCGACTTCCGCCAGTACCGCTGCCTGTACCAGGCCGACATATCCGCTACCAAATACACTGATTTTCATGGGTCACTCCTTGATTCAGGCGCACGAGCAGGTCGGGATATTGATGGTTATGGCGCCGAGGATGAGCAATGCCACGCCAAGGCTTTTCCAGGCGGCTCAGCAGACAGGCGACCGGCAGCAATTGCAGGTTCATGGTGCCGCCTGAGGAATAATCAAAACCGAGTCAGGATAGGCAAGGTCATATTTCAATTTGTCTATCGTGTTGAAAAAAGCCACATCCGGCCGTTTCAACCGTCAGGACAATGCCGACGCTGTCCAGTACTGCAACGGACGCAATGTCTGACTCTTGGGCAACCCAGGGGCTGTAAACCTAAATAGCCTTTACATCATTGTTTTTTTACTTATTAGTTGTTTCACTTAACTGTTTTAATTCAAGGCCGTTTCGTTTGATTGACTTACCTGTATCTGATTCACGCACACCCCTCATCAATCCACTGACCCTGTATCTGGCGCGACTGGCGCCGTCCAGCCAACTGACCATGCGTTATGTGCTGCAGGATGCCGCCGACCGCCTGGGCTTCGAAGACCACGATATCGAGGAAATTCCCTGGCACAATCTGCAGCCAGAGGACGTCATTGCGTTGGTGGCCACCTTGCGTTCGGACGGTTATGCGCCGAACACGTCTTCGCTCTATGTCAACGCAGTGCGCGGGGTGATGAACGAAGCGTGGCGCATGAGCCTGATCTCTCAGGAGCATCTGTTGAAGATGCGTACGGTGAAGGGCTTGGCCGGTACACGGCTGTCCCAGGGGCGCAATCTCAGGCGTACGCTGATCCAGGAACTGATGGAGGTCTGCGCCGCCGATCCGCGACCGCAAGGCCTGCGGGATGCCGCGATCATCGGGATTTTGTACGGTTCCGGGATGCGCAAATCCGAATCGGTGAACCTGGAACTGAGCCAGGTCGACTTCACCGAGCGCAGCCTGCGGGTGACGGCCAAGGGCAACAAACAGTTGATCAAGTACGCGCCGGCCTGGGCCTTCGCCAAGCTTGAAGCCTGGCTTGAGTTACGCCGTTCGATGCTCAAGGAGGGCGAGACGGACGACCTGTTCCTGTTCAACCGTATCCGCCGTGGCAGCCACATCACCCGGGAGCGCATCACCAAACACGCGATTTACTACATCGCCCGGCAACGTGGCGCGCAGGTCGGGGTGAAAATCATGCCCCACGACTTCCGGCGTTCATTCATCACCCGGGTGATCGAAGAGCATGACTTGTCGATTGCACAGAAGCTGGCGCACCACAGCAATATCCAGACCACGGCCAACTATGATGTGCGCGATGACAACGAGCGGCGTCGGGCGGTGGATCGATTCGATCTGTGAACGATCACACCTCGCGCAGTACATGGGCATGGCCGATGGTCGAGACTTGAACCGAGCTGCCGGCGGGTGGTGCATACATGCCTGAACTGCGCACCAGCAGTGATCGGCCCGACTGCGCGTTGCGGGTCAATGGCTGCAGTTCCACCGTCAGCGTGCAGGTGTTGCCGCTGAAATCCCTATCGGTGACCACGGCCCGGCAACCGCTGGCTTCCGGGTCGCTGGGGAGGATGCTGGCCAGTTGCAGTTGTTCGGGGCGCAGCATGATCTGCGCCGAACTGTTGTTGCGGTGGTTGTTGACGGGGATCCGGCCCAGGTCGCAATGGGCCCAACCGGCCTCGATGCGTGCGGGCATCACCACGGCATCCCCCAGGAACAGCGCGGTTTGCTCGTCTTCGGGATAGCGGTAAAGGTCCAGCGGATGCCCTGACTGGACCAGTCGGCCATGACGCATCACCGCCAACTGGTCGGCGAACGACAGTGCTTCACTCTGGTCATGGGTGACCAGAATGGTGGTGACGCCCGCGTCCTCCAGTAGCCGTGCAACCATCTTGCGCATGGCGGCGCGCAATCCGGTATCGAGCGCCGAGAACGGCTCGTCCAGCAGCATCAGTCGTGGCTGTTGCGCCAAAGCTCGGGCCAGGGCCACGCGCTGTTGCTGGCCACCGGACAATTCATGGGGCCAGCGATCGGCCATCTTCGCGTCCAGCGCCACGCTGTCCATCAGTTCGGCAACGCGCTGCTGTTTTTCAGTGCCCTTGGTCGCCAGGCCGAAGCCGATGTTCGCTGCCACGGTCATGTGCGGGAACAGTGCGCCGTCCTGTGGCACGTAGCCGATCAGACGTTGATGGGCCGGCACTTCGTGGGTGCCGTCGACCAGCGTCTGGCCATTGAGCGACAGGCGCCCGGAATCGGGGAACTCGAAACCGGCAATCATCCGCAGCAACGTGGTCTTGCCCGAACCGGAGGGGCCGACGATGACCGTGCGACTGCCGCTGGGCACCGAGAGGCTGACGTTGTCCAGGGCGCAATGGGCGCCATAGGACTTGTAGAGGGCATTCAATTCAAGAGTGTTCATCGGCCAGCCGTTTTTTTCGATTGGTGATAAAGAAGTCCGGTCAACGGAAGCGACAGCACAACCATCAATAAGGCGTAGGGCGCGGCGGCTGCGTAATCGATTTCGCTGGTCAAGGCCCAGAAACCGGTCGCCAGGGTGCGCGTACCGTTCGGGGCCAGCAGCAGTGTGGCGGTCAATTCGTTGGTGATCGCCAGGAACACCAGCGCAGCGCCGGCGGCCGCCCCCGGGGCAGCCAGGCGCAAGGTGATCAGCCACAGTGCCCGGGCTGGCGAGCGGCCAAGGCTGCGGGCAATGTTTTCCAGTTCCACCGGGGCCTGGGCAATGCCCGCGCGCAGGCTCACCAGAGCACGGGGCAGGAACATCAACAGGTACGCCAGCAACACGCTGAAGGTGGTCTGGTATATCGGCCGGGCAAAGTGGATCGTGACGGTCACCAGTGCCAGCGCCACGATAATGCCGGGCAAGGAACTGGTGATGTAGTTGCAGCTTTCCAGCACCCGCTGCAGTCGACCGGGATAGCGGATCGACAGCCAGGCAATCGGGATCGCCGCGCAGGTGGTCAGCGCCGCGCCCCCGATGCCCAGCAGCAGGGTTTGCTCAAGTGCAGGCAACAATTCGGCCATGTCCCAGACTTCCACGCCTCCGGCGATTAGCCACTTGCCCAAGGTGATCAAGGGCACGCCAAGGGCCAGGGCGCAGGTCATGATCTGCAGCGTCAGCGAGAGCAAGTTGGATACCGGTTTCAGGCGTACGACCCGTTGCTCCCGGGCGCTTCCCGAACCGACGCGGGCGTAACGCGCAGAACCCCGGGCGGCGGATTCGCTCGTCAACATCACCAGGCAACACAGCGCCAGCACACTGGCCAGCATGTGCGCCGCTGCACCGTTGAAGGTCGATTTGAACTGATCGAAGATCGCGGTGGTAAAGGTGTCGAAGCGGATCATGGCGTACAGGCCATATTCGGCCAGCAGGTGCAGGCCGACCAGCAAGGCGCCGCCGCAGATCGCCAGGCGCAATTGCGGCAATACAACGCGGAAAAACACTTTCCAGGGTTTGAGCCCCATGGACTCGGCGACGTCTTCGATGGCCGGATCGAGCCGGCGCAAAGTGGCCGCTACCGGCAAATACAGGAACGGGAAGTAGGCGATGACCGAGACCAGGACACCGGCAAACAAACCGTGAATAGGAGGCACCAGGCTGACCCAGGCGTAGCTGTGAACGAACGCAGGCACTGCCAGCGGCGCGGTGGCCAGCAACGACCACCAGCGCCGCCCCGGCAGATTCGTGCGTTCCGTGAGCCAGGCCAGCGTCACCCCCAGCGCGATGCACAAGGGAATCGTCAGCAGCACCAGCAGCACGGTGTTGACCAGCAGTTCACCGACCCGAGGGCGGAACACCAGGGCCACAACGGTTGACCAGCCGGTCTGCAGGGACACACCAATAACGTAGGCGATCGGTAGCAGTGCCAGTAATGAAACCAGCACCGACAAACCGATCACCCATACACCGCCACGCCCCGCAAAAACTCCGCGGGAGCGTCGACGCAAATGCGCGGGTGTCGCCTCAGCGACCTCCGCAGGCAGGGTTTCTGGTATCAATTAGAGCAGTCCGGCCTGTGTCATCAGCTCCACGGCTTTCTTGCTGTCGAGCTTTGAGGCATCGACAGTCGGCGCATCGAGTTGATTCAGAGGCACCAGTTTAGGGTTGGATTCAGCGCCTTTGCCCACGGCGTATTCAAACGACTTGCCGTTCTTCAGGACATCCTGGCCATCCTTGCCGGTAATGTACTTGAGGAACGCCTGGGCTTGGTCCTGGTGTTTACTGGAGGCGAGGACGCCGCCGCCGGAGATGCTAACAAAAGCGCCCGGGTCTTTGTGCCTGAAATAGTGCAGGGCGGTGTTCTTGCTGTTTTCGCCGGTCTTGGACTGATCCACCAGGCTGTAATAGTGGTAAATCACACCGCTGTCGATCTGCCCGGCATTCACTGCCTTGAGTACCGAGCTGTTGCCACGGTAGTTGGCATAGTTGGTTTTCATCGCCTTGAGCCAATCCAGCGTGGCGGCTTCACCCTTTTGCTGGAGGATGGCAGCGACGATGGCCTGGAAGTCAGCACCACCGGGCGATGCACCCCAGCGACCCTTCCAGCTTGGTGAAGCCAGGTCCATGATCGATTTCGGCAGGTCGGCTTCTGGCAGTTTGCTCGGGTTGTAGACGAATACCGTGGAGCGCGCGGCGATGCCTACCCATTTGCCGTGGGCCGGACGGTAGGCGGAGTCAACCTGCTCCAGCGTGGCCTTATCGACAGGCGCAAGCAGCCCGGCGTTGTCGACCAGAACCATGGCCGGGGAGTTCTCGGTCAGGAATACGTCCGCTGGCGAAGCCGCACCTTCCTGCACGATCTGGTTGCCCATTTCGGTGTCATCGCCATTGCGCAACGTGACGGGAATACCGGTCTCCTGGGTAAAGCCCGCGACCCAGGCCTTGGTCAGGCCTGCGTGTTGCGCGTTGTACACCACGATGCCGACGGAGTCTGCTGCATAGGCCTGGCCAGCGCTCAGCAAAGCGGTGGCCAGAAGGGCCTTTTTCAAGAACGAAGGGATTTTTGGAATCATTCTGTGGGCTGCTCCTGGTACATTTTTTGAAAGTCATGCGTATTGAAACGACAGTTAACCAATGCGAATCATTTGCATGCTTTTGAAGTGCGGGAAATGTAGTGATCCAAATGAGAAAATAACGTAAAAAAAACCGTTAATACATGTAATTTTCATTCAGATTAGCAGCGCTGTGTCCGCTATGTTTCGACTCATCGATCAAACGATGCCGCCGATGAGAATATGACGCTGCCCGGCTAATGCCAGTCAGTTAAGCTGACTGGCATTTTTCTTTCTGATCGGATATTTCGGCGATTTGAGTCGGATGGCCCGGGGATAAATGCGCTCCTCTCGCCGATGAGGCAGGACATAGTGCGGGGCTGAGGCATGCAGCTCGACCAGATACTTGGGGATATTGCCGGAGCGGTCGGCCGAAACGCTGTTGATAAACCCTAAAATTGCCCATGTACACGCGGAAAAGCTCATTTCGCACGGGTAAACACCTGGGCAGTGACGGCTCATTTCGACCATCTGA
>NZ_JBYTDD010000027.1:0-107481 GCF_058791055.1 Pseudomonas sp. EU05-FHT14B02
TCCCTAGATCGATAGCGACAATGGCAACGTTGTTCATGGCAATAGCCTCCGAAAGACACCCTGTGAAAGCTTAGAGAGTGATCACAGGGTGTGAGGGGGGAGCCATTTCATTAGGGATTGTGGTCAGTCGCTAGAGTGCCTCGCGGGACGACTGCCCATCCACCAGTCGCTGGATACGCAGCGGATTACCATTCTTCAGCGCATCCGGCAGCAAATTGTCGGGGTAGTTCTGGAAGCACACCGGCCGCAGGAAACGATCGATGGCCAGTGTGCCCACCGACGTACCACGCGCATCGGACGTTGCCGGGTAAGGCCCGCCGTGGACCATCGAATCACAGACCTCCACGCCCGTCGGGTAGCCATTGAGCAGGATGCGTCCGACCTTCTGTTCCAGCATCGCAGTCAGCCCGGTGAACGACTCGAAGTCCGCCGGCTCGCCGATGAGGGTGGCGGTCAATTGGCCGTGCAGGCCGTTCAAGGCGGCCATCAGTTGCGCGTGATCGGCCACTTCAACCACCACGGTGGTCGGACCGAACACTTCCTCCTGGAGCACTTCATCGCCGTCGATCAGCAAGCTGACATCGGCCTTGAACAACTGCGGCTGTGCCTGATTGCCCTGCTGCGGATTGCCGGCCAGGTGTTCAATTCCCGAATGCGCGAGAAGCTTCTGCAAGCCCTGGCCATAGCTGCTCAGGGTTCCGGCATTGAGCATGGTTTGCGCCGGCTGATCCCCCATCAACCCGGCCACTTGCTGCACAAATGCGCTGAACGAAGCAGAGCGAATGCCAATCACCAAACCGGGATTGGTGCAGAACTGCCCGCAACCCTGGACCACCGACGCCGTGAGGTCCCGGGCGATCGTATCCGCCCGCGCCTGCAACGCCTCGGGCAACACGATCACCGGGTTGATGCTCGACATCTCGGCGAACACCGGAATCGGTTGCGCACGTGCCGCGGCCATGTCGCACAAGGCTCGACCGCCCTTGAGCGAACCGGTGAAACCCACGGCCTGAATCGCCGGATGCTTGACCAGTGCCTCACCGACACCCGCGCCGTAGATCATGTTGAACACGCCTGCCGGCATGCCGGTTTTCTCGGCGGCACGAAGGATTGCATCGGCCACCTGCTCGGCCGTGGCCATGTGACCGCTGTGGGCCTTGAACACCACCGGACATCCGGCGGCGAGTGCCGATGCGGTATCGCCGCCAGCGGTGGAGAACGCCAATGGAAAGTTGCTGGCACCGAACACGGCCACCGGCCCGAGGCCGATACGGTATTGACGCAGGTCCGGACGCGGCAACGGTTGACGCTCCGGTAACGCCCGGTCGATCCGTGCGCCGTAGAAATCACCGCGACGCAAGACTTTGGCAAACAGGCGCATCTGGCCGCTGGTGCGTCCACGCTCGCCTTGAATCCGGCCTGCGGGCAGCGCCGTTTCGCGGCAAACCACAGCGACAAAATCATCGCCGAGGGCATCCAGTTCATCGGCAATCGCATCGAGAAACTGCGCCCGTCGTTCCGCACTCAGGCTGCGATAGGCCGGATACGCGCTCGCCGCCGCGGTGGCCGCTGCAGCGACTTCCTGCGCTGTCGCCTGATAAAAGTCGTGGGGCAAAGCCTCGCCCGTTGTTGCATCGACACTCTGCAACTTGATGCTACCGGCAGCGCTGCGTTGGCCGCCGATGTAGTTGTGACCAAGAATCCGGGTCATGGGTAAGTCCTCAAAGTGTGCCGACGGTGCCGGGCTCGAAAGCCGCTGCGACGGGTGCGATACCGTTGATCAACGGTGCGCCGAATTCGGCCTGGGTGATCTCGAACACGTCACCCGGTTGCGTGCGAATGCCATCGGCAAAGGACAGGGTCGCAGTGCCGAAGAAGTGAATGTGCACATCCCCCGGGCGCAGGAACTGGCTGTACTTGAAATGATGGAATTCGAGGTTGGCGAGGCTGTGGCACATGTTCGCCTCGCCACTGAGAAACTCGTTTTGCCACAGCACTTCGCCGTCGCGCAGGATGCGGCTGGTGCCCGCCAGATGCTGCGGCAGTTCGCCGACCCGCAGTTCCGGGCCATAGCTGCAGCTGCGCAGTTTCGAATGAGCCAGGTACAGGTAGTTCTTGCGCTCCATGACGTGATCGGAGAACTCGTTGCCCACGGCAAAGCCCAGGCGATAGGGTTTGCGGTCATGACCTATCACGTACAGGCCACTGATCTCCGGCTCTTCTCCGGCATCTTCGGCAAACGGTGGCAGCGGAAAAGGTTGACCTGGCCGCACGACGATGCCGCCATCGCCTTTGTAGAACCACTCCGGCTGCACACCGGCTTCATCCACCGCCGGCTTACCGCCCTCCACGCCCCATTTGAAGATGCGCATGGTGTCGGTCATCGCGGTTTCGTCGCCACTTTGCTGGTGCATCTTGTCCCGGGCCGAGGCGCTGCCCAGATGCGTCAGGCCCGTGCCACTGATCAGCATGTGTGCCGGGTCCGCATGGTCCAGGGGCGGCAGAATGCGCCGTTGCGTCAGCAGTTGGCCGTAGTCATGGCTGATCCCCAGCCCCAGGCTCTGTACCTGTTGCTCAAGGCTTGCGCCCGCCTCGATCGCTGCCAATGCCAGATCGCGAACGGTGCGCGCGTCCTGTACTTCACGGACCAGACCCGCCTCGACAACGCCGACACGGCGTTCGCCGTTACTCAATTCGAACTGAACCAAACGCATGAATTTTCTCCTGTTAACCCAGAACCTGGGCAAACACGACTCCCTGTGGGAGCGGGCTTGCCCGCGATGACGGCGGCACATTCAACATTGATGTACCAGACAGATTGCTATCGCGGGCAAGCCCGCTCCCACAGGGTCCGTGGTGATTTGCTGTTTCCTGTCAGGTGCGCGAAGCCCCACGTGCACTTGCTGCAAATTGATCGGCTGGCAACACGTGTTTGCGTTCCAGCAAGCGATACACCACACCGGTCAGCACCAGCCCGAACACCATCACCCCCGACAGGAAGTACAGGCCCGAAGCCAGGTTGCCGGTGTATTCCTTGAGTGCGCCGATCACGAATGGACCGAGGTAACCGCCGAGGTTGCCCACCGAGTTGATCAACGCAATCCCCGCCGCCGCACTGGCACCGGCGAAAAAGCGGCCCGGCAAGGTCCAGAACACCGCCGTGCAGGAGAACAGTGCGAACGCCACCAGACACAACGCCGCCAGTTGCAGTACAGGCACCGACAGCCAGGCGCTGAGGAACAGGCCAATCGCACCCAGCACGTACAGCACGGCAAGGTGGCCGTAGCGGTCGTTCAAGCGGTCGGAACTGCGCGGGATGATCAGCAACCCAACGATGCCAAAGATGTACGGCACCGCCGAGACGAATCCGGTCACAAGGTCGCTGCCGCCGAACTGCTTGATCAGAGTCGGCAGCCACAAACCCAGGCCATAGATGCTCAGGGTCACCGGCAGGTAGAACAGCGCCAACAGCAGAACGCGCTTGTCCTTGAGGGCGTGCAACGGATTGCCATGGCGGGTCTGGCCGTACGCGTCCAGATCCTTTTTCAGTTCGCCACTGAGCCAATCCTTTTCCGCCTGGTCCATCCACTTCACTTGCTGCGGGCCGTCCGGCAGGTAACGCAGCACCGGCCAGGTCAACAGGATCGCCGGGGCGCCAATGACGATGAACAGCCACTGCCAGCCGTGCAGCCCCAATACACCGTCCATGCCCAGCAAGCCACCGGACACCGGGCCGGTGATCATCATTGCGATGGGTTGCGACAGGATGAACAGCCCGAGGATCTTGCCGCGATGGCGCACCGGGAACCATTGGGTGATGTAGTACAGAACGCCCGGGAAGAACCCGGCTTCGGCGGCGCCGAGCAAAAAGCGCATCACATAGAAGCTGTTCGGCCCCTGGACGAAGGCCATGCCGATGGTGATGGCGCCCCAGGTGACCATGATCCGCGCGAACCAGCGCCGTGCGCCGAAGCGGTCGAGCATCAGGTTGCTGGGGATTTCCAGCAGGAAGTAGCCGATGAAGAACAACCCGGCGCCAAGACCGTAGGCGGCATCGCCCAGGCCGATGTCTGCGCCCATGTGCAATTTGGCGAAGCCGACCGCGGAGCGGTCCACATAGGCGATCAGGTACAGCAGGATCAGGAAGGGAATCAGTTTCAGCGTGATGCGGCGGATAAGCCGCAGTTCCTGGCTCATGAGAACGGTCTCCGATTGTTGTTGTTATAGAACCTCGGGGGACGCCTCTCGCGAAGAATTCGCCAGGGCCATCCCTCCGTTTGAGCGGACTATATAGTAATACTATTTACTCAACAACACTTCCAAAGCGCACAATTTGCGCTTATGTTACGCCTCAGCTTGAACAATATAGTCATACAATAAGAGAATCGATCATGTCTGATAAGAAACCCACCCTGCGCTCCGCCCAATGGTTTGGCACCGCCGACAAGAACGGCTTCATGTACCGCAGCTGGATGAAGAATCAGGGCATCGCCGACCACCAGTTCCATGGCAAACCGATCATCGGCATCTGCAACACCTGGTCGGAACTGACCCCGTGCAACGCGCACTTCCGCCAGATTGCCGAGCACGTCAAACGCGGAGTGATCGAGGCCGGGGGCTTCCCGGTGGAGTTTCCGGTGTTCTCCAACGGCGAATCGAACCTGCGCCCTACCGCCATGCTCACCCGCAACCTGGCGAGCATGGACGTGGAAGAAGCCATTCGCGGCAACCCGATCGATGGCGTAGTGCTGCTGACCGGTTGCGACAAAACCACCCCGGCCCTGCTGATGGGCGCCGCCAGTTGCGACGTGCCGGCGATCGTCGTCACCGGCGGGCCGATGCTCAACGGCAAGCACAAGGGCAAGGACATTGGCTCTGGCACCGTGGTCTGGCAGCTCAGCGAACAGGTCAAGGCCGGCACCATCAGCATCGACGATTTCCTCGCGGCCGAGGGCGGCATGTCCCGCTCGGCCGGTACCTGCAACACCATGGGCACCGCCTCCACCATGGCCTGCATGGCCGAAGCGCTCGGCACCTCCCTGCCCCACAACGCGGCGATTCCGGCCGTGGACGCGCGCCGTTATGTGCTGGCGCACATGTCCGGCATGCGTGCCGTGGAGATGGTGCGCGAAGACTTGAAGCTGTCGAAGATCCTCACCAAGGAAGCCTTCGAAAACGCCATCCGCGTCAATGCCGCCATCGGCGGTTCGACCAACGCAGTGATCCACCTGAAAGCCATCGCCGGGCGCATCGGCGTCGAACTGGACCTGGATGACTGGACCCGTATCGGTCGCGGCATGCCGACCATCGTCGACCTGCAACCGTCCGGGCGCTTCCTGATGGAAGAGTTCTATTACGCCGGTGGCTTGCCGGCGGTGCTGCGTCGCCTCGGTGAAGCCAACCTGATCCCGAACCCGAACGCCTTGACCGTCAACGGCAAGTCCATCGGCGAGAACACCAGGGACGCGCCGATCTATGGCGAGGACGAAGTGATCCGCACACTCGACAACCCGATCCGCGCCGATGGCGGCATCTGTGTATTGCGCGGCAACCTGGCACCGCTGGGCGCTGTGCTCAAGCCGTCCGCCGCCACGCCCGAACTGATGCAGCATCGCGGCCGTGCGGTGGTGTTCGAGAACTTCGACATGTACAAGGCACGGATCAACGATCCGGAACTGGACGTGGATGCCAACTCGATCCTGGTGATGAAGAACTGCGGGCCGAAGGGTTATCCGGGCATGGCCGAAGTGGGCAACATGGGCCTGCCGGCCAAGCTCTTGGCCCAGGGTGTGACGGACATGGTGCGTATTTCCGATGCGCGCATGAGTGGCACGGCGTACGGCACGGTTGTGCTGCACGTCGCTCCGGAGGCCGCTGCCGGCGGTCCGCTGGCCGCAGTGAAGGAAGGCGACTGGATCGAACTCGATTGCGCCAGCGGCCGCTTGCACCTGGATATTGCGGACACCGAGCTGGCCGCGCGCATGGCCGATCTGCAACCGCCACAGAACCTGATCGTCGGTGGGTATCGTCAGTTGTACATCGACCACGTGCTGCAAGCGGACCAGGGTTGCGACTTCGACTTCCTGGTCGGTTGCCGTGGGGCCGAGGTGCCGCGCCACTCCCACTGACACCGCCTCCCCCCTGTAGGAGCGAGCTTGCTCGCGATGGACCCGAGACCGCCGCGGGGTGTCAGGTTCCCCACGTTATCGTTAACGTCCATCGCGAGCGAGCTCGCTCCTACAGTCGATTCGCCGCGCCTGCTATCATGCGCGACACCTCTTCGCACAGGACCGTGCCGTTTCCCATGGATTACCGCAAACCCTCCGACCGCAAAAGCATGCACTCGCGCATCGTCCAGGAACTGGGCATGCAGATCGTCTCGGGACGTTTCCTGCCCGACGACAAACTGCCCGCCGAAGCGCTGTTGTGCGAAGAATATGCGGTCAGCCGGCCGGTGCTGCGTGAAGCCACCCGGGTACTGGTCGCCAAGGGCCTGGTGTATTCCCGCCCGCGGGTCGGCACCGTGGTCAAGCCGCGCAAGGACTGGCACATGCTCGATCCGGACGTACTGCACTGGTTGATGCAGAGCAGTCCGCAGAATCAGTTTTTCGACCTGCTGACCAGCGTGCGCAGCATCATCGAACCGGCCGCTGCCGCCCTCGCCGCGCAATTCGCCACGGAAGCGGATATCGCCTCCATCGGTGAGGCCTACCAACGCATGGAAGCCGCACCGACGCCGGAGGCGCTGTTGCAGCCGGACCTGGACTTCCACAGTCGCATCGCCGATGCCACGCACAACGACTTGCTGGCCAACCTGTGCAACATGCTCTCGGTGGCCATCGCCGAAGCCTTGAAGCATTCAAACCAGCGGCCGAACCTGCATGAACTGGCGCTGCCCCGGCACAAGGCGATCCTGACCGCCATCGAAAACCGCGACGCCCTCGGCGCACGGCATGCGACGCTGGTGCAACTGGACGATGCCCGCAGCGCGCTGAATGTAGTGCTCGGCAGCGATCCCGCCTGATCACCGAAGAACCCTGTGGGAGCGAGCTTGCTCGCGATGGCGGCCTAATGTTTGATATCAATGCGGCTGACACTCCGCTATCGCGAGCAAGCTCGCTCCCACAGGTTCCAGGGCGAAACCATCGGGCATAAAAAGGCCGCAACCCTGAGGTTGCGGCTTTTTCATTTCTGCCTGGATCAGTGGGCGAACAACGAATTGCCCTTCTGCCCCGCCAGTTTCTCCGGCTTGATCAGGAACCGCGCCAGTGCCGGCAACAGCCACAGCGCACCGAACATGTTCCACAGCAACATGAAGGTCAGCATCAGGCCCATGTCGGCCTGGAACTTGATGGCCGAAAAGATCCAGGTGCATACGCCGATGGCCAGACAAAGACCGGTGAACAGCACCGCCTTACCGGTGGACTTCAGTGTCTGGTAGTACGCCTCTTGCAGCGGCAGGCCGGCACGCAGGAAGCTTTCCAGGCGGCTGTAGATGTAGATCCCGTAGTCCACGCCAATCCCCACCCCGAGCGCCACGACCGGCAGGGTCGCTACTTTCACGCCGATACCCATGAAGGCCATCAGGGCATTGCCGAGTACCGAGGTCAGCACCAGCGGCAGCACGATGCACAAAGTCGCCGCCCACGAACGGAAGGTGATCATGCACATGACCGCGACGCAGATGTACACCAGGACCAGGATGGTCAGTTCGGACTTCTTGATCACCTCGTTGGTGGCCGCCTCGATCCCGGCGTTACCGGCAGCGAGGATGAACTCCAGGCCTTCCTTGTTGTTTTCCTTGGCGAACTCCTGCACCGCATGTACCGCGCGATCCAGGGTCTCGGCCTTGTGATCGTTGAGGAACACCAGCACCGGCGCCACGGAACAGCTGTTGTTGTACAGGCCGTCAGCGCGGGCAATGGAGTTGTTCAGCACATCAGGGTTACGCGACAGGGTTTCCCATTTCAGGTTGCCCTCGTTCATGCCCTTGATCATTTGCTTGGACACAGTCACCAGGGAAATCGCCGACTGCACGCCCTCGGTGTTCTGCATCTTCCACATCAGCTCGTCGATCGGCGCCATGGCTTCGTAGCGCGAACAGCCTTCGGACTTGGTCTTGACCATCACCACCAACACGTCGGAGCTGGTGGAGTAGTTGTTGATGATGAAGTTGTTGTCCTTGTTGTAGCGCGAGTCCGGACGCAGCTCCGGGGCACCCTGGTCGAGGTCGCCGATTTTCAGGTTCTGGCTGTACCAAAGGCCGCCGCCAAAGGCGATCAGTGCCAGCAGAATGGAAACCGGGGCCACTTTCGCGCTGGCAAAATTCGACAACAGGCGCCAGAACGGATGCTCGCGAGTCGCGTCCTTTTTGCTGCGGTCAACGGCACGCTTGCTGATGCCGACATAGGAAATCGCCACTGGCAACAGGATCAGGTTGGTGAACACGATCACCGCCACACCGATGGATGCACCGATGGCCAGCTCACGGATCACACCGATATCGATGATCAGCAGCGTAATGAAACCCACGGCATCGGCGAGGATCGCGATCATCCCCGGCAGGAACAATTGACGGAAGGTGCGACGCGCCGCCGTCAGGGCGTTGTCCGCCTCACTCGATTGCAGGGCGATCCCGTTGATCTTCTGCACGCCGTGGGAAATACCAATAGCGAAGATCAGGAACGGTACCAACATCGAATAGGGGTCGAGTCCGAAGCCGAAGAAGTGCATCAAGCCCAATTGCCAGACCACTGCCACCAGCGTCGTACTCAACACGGCGACGGTACTGCGCAGGCAGTTGGTGAACCACAGCAAGAGGATCAGGGTGATGACGAAGGCAACGCCGAAGAACATCACCACCATCACCAGGCCATCGATGAGGTCACCGACTTTCTTGGCGAAACCGACGATGTGGATCTTCACGTTCGGATTCTGTGCTTCGAACTTGGTACGGATCTTGTCCTCAAGCTCGTGGGAGAACTGGCGATAGTCCAGCGCCAGCAGCTTGCCCTGGTCCTGCGGGTCCGGATAGGACTCCAGCAACGGAATGTCGACGATGCTCGACTTGAAGTCGTTGGACACCAACCGCCCGACCTGACCCGATTTGAGCACGTTGTTGCGCAGCAGATCGAGGCTGGCCTGGGAGCCGTTGTAGCTTTGCGGAATCACTTCACCGCCGGCGAAGCCCTCTTCCGTCACTTCGGTCCAGCGAACGCTGGGGCTCCACAGCGACTTGAGGCCGGAACGGTCGACGCCAGAGATGTAGAACACCTCGTCGTTGATCTGACGCAGGGTCTCCATGTACTCCTTGGAGAAGATATCGCCATCGGTGGCTTCCACCGAGATCCGCACGGTGTTGCCCAGGTTTGCCAGATCATTGCGGTGCTCCATCATCTTCTGGATGAAGGGGTGCTCCAGCGGGATCATTTTTTCGAAGCTGGTGGACGGACGGATCAGCGTCGCCTGCCAGAACAGAAAAATACTGACCAGCAGGCAGATCGTGATCACTGCCGGGCGGTTGTTGAAGATCAGACGCTCGAGGAACGTCGCCTTGTCCTGGTGATGAGTACTCAAGGAAGTCATAGCTCCGCCTTCTTATTATTAACCCGGCTCATTTGCCCGACTCGGTGCCGTTTGGCGAAGTGACGCGAACGCCGCCCTGCCCGGCCAGAACCAGATTGCCATTGCCTGCCGCAGTCACTGCCGAGACGGAAATACGGTCCGGACGGTTGACCACCTTGAAGGTTTCGCCATTGTCACTGCTGCGAATGACCGAACCGCCGTTGCCGACGATCACGATGGAACCATCGTCGAGCAGCGTACCGCCGGACAGCCCGAACTCCAGGTCGCCACGTTCAGCCTTGAGCTCGACCTGGTCCCAGGTGGTGCCGAAATCCGTGGAACGGTAAAGATTGCCGCGCAGGCCGTAGGCCAGCAACGTATTGGACTGCGCCGTACCGATCACGCCGAACAGCGAGCCTTCGTACGGGCCTTCGAGTTTCTCCCAGGTCTGGCCCCAGTCCGCGGAGCGGAACATGCTGCCCTGCTCACCGACGATGAACAGCCCGGCGTCCTTGACCGCGGCGATCGCGTTCAGGTGGTACTGGTCTTCGTTGTCCAGGCGGTCGCTGGCGTCTTCCCAATGCTTGCCACCGTCGGTGGTTTCCATCAGCGAGCCGTAGGCGCCCACAGCAAAGCCGCTGTCGACGTCCTTGAACCAGACATCAAGCAGCGGCGATTCGCGTTTCAGATCTTCGAATTGCTTGGTCCAGGTCGCGCCGCCGTCCTCGCTGGCGAGGATCTGCGCGTCATGGCCGACGGCCCAGCCGTGCATGTCATCGACGAAAAACACCGACGTCAGCAGGGCCCGGGTCGGGACCTTGGCCTGGGTCCAGGTAGCGCCCTGGTCATCGGAATACAGGATGTGCCCACGATCCCCGACCGCCACCAGGCGCTTGCCGGCGTGGACGACATCGAGCATCAGGCTTTTGGCGGCCTTGGCCGATTCAATGGAATAAACAACGTCGGATGCTGGCGCCGCCGTGGCCAGCGCAGGCGCCGACAGCATGGCAGAACCCAACACCGAGAGCGCTGTGGCCAGCAACGCGAATTTGCGTAATGCCGGCGGGCGGCAGATACCCACACCCATGACAGGCTCACTCATAGACCTTCTCCCATTATTATTGTTAGGTCGCTCAACCTTACTGGGCGCCGCAAGGGTGCGTGTCCGGACCGGCTGTTTCAGAGCATAGTCCTGAAACCCGCAATCCAGAGCCCCTTCGGAAGCTGGCCTATCCTATCGGTGTTTTTTAATGTCTGACAATCGACGCCACGTTATGTTTTGTTAACCGGGGGGATGGGGGTGGGGTTCTGAATGGTTGGGTATCAGGTGGGGTGATTGCGGTTTCGGTGGTGGGTGGTAGTGACCGGTGTTCGGTGTTCGGTGTACATATCCGTTGCAGCGGTAACGGCTGCTTTTCCAATCGGCGTACATATCCATTTCTGCGGTAACGGCGGCTGGCGATTTCGCTCTTACAGCGAGTCCCTTTTTCAAACGCCAAAAAGGAACCAAAAGGCTTCGCCCCGGCGTACGGCACCTCGCCAAGGCTCGGTGTTCCCTCGCTACGGCGTCCATCAGGGGGCATCGCCTACGGTCTGCTTCGCGACGACCTCCTCTCGATGTGTTCGACTTCGTCGAACGGCGCTACGCGCCTAACCCACTGATGAACACCTACGCTCGGCCTGCCGAAGGGGCGAAAGATCAAAAGCCAGATCAAAAGCCAAAGCCAAAGCCGTAGATGGGGGTTCTGAAAATTTTGTGCAACCAGATAGGATTCAAGCGACTGGCAGGCCGCCATCGCGAGCAAGCCCGCTCCCACAGAAAAGCAAAAAGCAGAGCATCCCGCACCACCGCGTCGCTTCTCACCACTCATCAGGCCGAGCGTTAGCACGCCTGCAGCTCTTGATCTTGATCCACCCGCCCCCTCGGCAGGCTGAGTGGAGGTGTTCATCCGGGGATTGGCGCGCAGCGCCGTTCGACGCAGTCGAACTAATTGCATGTAGGTCGAAGCGAAGCCGACCGGAGGGCAATGCCCCCGGATGAATACCGGAGCGAAGGAACCCCGAGCCTAAGCGAGGGGCCGTACGTAAGGAGCAAGACCTTTTGGTTCCTTTTGGCTGGGCCGGCACTCCGGGCGTTTGCCAAAAGGGACTCGCCGTAAGGGCGAAACCGCCAGCCGCCGTTACCGAAGAAACGGATATGTACTCAACCAACCAAGAACCTGGTCGGCCCAAAGGCCGCCAAGTTCAAAAGCCAAGATCAAGCCAAACTCTTGCTGACCACTTCAAACACATCACTGGACAACTGCCCCGAAGCCCGAATCCGCTCCAGCTCCGCCTTCATCAAAGCCTGACGAGCACTGTCGTACTTGCGCCAGCGAGTCAAAGGCGCCAACTGGCGAGAAGCAATCTGCGGATTGAAGCCATTCAACTCGATCACCAAATCCGCCAGGAAGCGATACCCGGAACCGTCAGCGGCATGGAAGTTGATCAGGTTCTGCCCGGCAAACGCACCGACCAATGCCCGCACCTTGTTCGGATTCTTGATGTTGAACGCAGGATGCTGCATCAACTGACGAACCCGCTCCAGACCACCAGGCAACACGCTGCCGGCCTGGACGCTGAACCACTGGTCCATGACCAACGGGTTGTCCTTGAAGTGTTCGGCGAAGCTGGCCAGCGCCTTGGCCTTCTCGGCTTCGAACGGTGAATTGACCAACACGGCAAGTGCGGTCAGGCGCTCGGTCATGTTGTCGCACGAATCGAACTGCTCCAGAGTCGCAGCCACAACTTCCGGCTTGCCGCTGAGCATCAGGTACGACAGCGCAATGTTCTGCAACGCGCGGCGAGCGAAGTGTTCGGCCTCGGCCACATACGGCGTCTGCTTCGACAACTCGCGATTGGCCTGATAACGCAGCCACAGACCTTCGAACAAGGCATCGGCCAGTTGCTTGCGGGCAAACTCGCGGGCGCTGTGGATGGCGTCGACATCCGCCACCTCACTGATCTCGGTCAGGTACGCCTCGCTTGGCAGAGAGAGCATTTCCGCGACCATCGCCTGATCCAGCGACTCATCCGAAAGCACCGTGCGCAACGCCGCCACCAGACGCTGATCGAGTACCAGCGCTTCGCCCTTCTGCTGCTGTGCGATCAACTCTTGCAGCACCTGCACCGACAGCTGCTGGCCGGCATCCCAGCGGTTGAAGCCGTCGCTGTCATGTTGCATCAGGAACATCAGCTGATCACGGTTGTACGGGAAGCTCAATTTCACCGGCGCCGAGAAGCCGCGCAGCAACGACGGCAACGGTTGTTCAGCGATGTCGACGAAGGTGAAAGTCTGCTCGGCTTCGGTCACCGAAATGACCCGCGAGGTGCCTTGCGCGGTGGTTTCACCGGACAGACGCAGGGCAATCGCTGCCCCTTTGGAATCCAGCAGCCCCAGTTCGACCGGGATCACGAACGGCAGTTTTTGCACCTTGTCCGGGGTTTCCGGGCAGCTCTGACGGAAGGTCAGGCTGTAGGTTTTCGCCGCCGCGTCATAAGACTCGCTCACCGCCAGGCGCGGTGTACCGGCCTGGCTGTACCAGCGCTTGAACTGGGTCAGGTCAACGCCATTGGCATCTTCCATGGCCTTGATGAAGTCATCGCAGGTCACGGCCTGGCCGTCGTGGCGCTCGAAGTACAGGTCGCTGCCTTTGCGGAAGCCTTCGGCGCCGAGCAAGGTGTGGATCATGCCGACCACTTCCGAGCCCTTTTCGTACACCGTCAGGGTGTAGAAGTTGGAAATCTCGATGAAGCTGTCCGGGCGCACGGCGTGGGCCATGGGGCCGGCGTCTTCGGCGAACTGGTGGGTGCGCAGATACGCCACATCCTGGATGCGCTTGACCGTGGCCGAGTTCATGTCCGAGGAGAAACCGGCATCGCGAAACACGGTGAAGCCTTCCTTGAGCGACAGCTGGAACCAGTCGCGGCAGGTCACGCGGTTGCCCGACCAGTTGTGGAAGTATTCGTGGGCGACGATCGCCTCGACCCGCTGGTGCGCGGCATCGGTGGCGGTTTCGGCCTTGGCCAGCACGGCGCTGGAGTTGAAAATGTTGAGGCCCTTGTTTTCCATGGCGCCCATGTTGAAGTCATTCACGGCGACGATCATGAAGATGTCCAGGTCGTACTCGCGACCGTAGACCTCTTCGTCCCAGCGCATGGATTTCTTCAGGCTGTTCATCGCGTGCTGGCACTTGTCGATGTTTTCCGGCTCGACGTAAATGCGCAGCGCCACGTTGCGCTCGCTCATGGTGGTAAAGCTGTCTTCGACGCACCACAGATCGCCAGCCACCAGCGCAAACAGGTACGCCGGTTTCTTGAACGGGTCTTCCCAGGTCGCCCAATGCCGGCCCTCTTCACCGGGACCGGAAGCGATCGGGTTGCCGTTCGACAGCAGCACCGGATAACTGTGTTGTTCGGCGACGACCGTGGTGGTGAAGGTGCTCATCACGTCCGGGCGGTCGAGGTAATAGGTGATCTTGCGAAAACCTTCGGCCTCGCACTGGGTGCAGAACATCGTGCCGGACTTGTACAGGCCTTCCAGCGCGGTGTTGGTTTCCGGGTGGATCCGGACGCTGGTATCGACCGTGAAGGTGGTGCTGGTCGGGTGCAGGGTCAGGTGATTCTCGGTCAGCTGATACTGCGCCTCGGCAAGCTCCTGGTCGGCAAGAGTGACCGACAGCAGTTCCAGCTGCTGGCCGTCCAGCACCAGCGGCGGCAGGCCCGGGCCACGCTCGGGGTTGCGGCGCATCACCAGTTGCGCATGGACCAGGCTGTGGTCCTCGAACAACTCGAAGGTCAGGTGCGTTTCGTCGATCAGGTACTCGGGCGCCTGATAGTCCTTGAGGTAGATCATCTTCGGTTGTTCGGTGCGCATGCTGGAGTCCTTACTGATGCACGGCGAGCTGGTAAGCCGTGTATTTACGAATGTTGATCACGCCGGTGTCGAAGATCAGGTATTGACCTTTGATCCCCATCAGCGTGCCTTCGGCAATCGGGTTCTTGTCCAGGTTGAAGCTGACGATCTTCGCCGGGTACTGCTCGACCGGGTAGCGGATTTCCAGCGGTTCGACGTCGGTCACCGGCTGGATCGCCTGCAAGCCAAATCGCTGCTGCAACCCGAGCAAGCCTTCGGCGCAGCTGTCGAACAGTTGATCGCGGACCTCGGCCAGGTTCACCGCCGCCGCATCGCCCTTGAGCAAAGCACGCCAGTTGGTCTTGTCGGCCACCTGGCTGCGCAACAGATCCTCGACGAAACCGGACTGCTGACGAGTCGATACGCGCATGATCGGCAAGGCCTGGCTCGCTCCCTGGTCGAGCCAGCGGGTCGGCAACTGGGTGGCGCGGGTAATCCCGACTTTGACCCCCGACGAATTGGCCAGGTACACCACGTGATCGGTCATGCAGAACTTCTGGCCCCACTCAGGCTCCCGGCAGGTGCCAGCCTCGAAGTGGCAGCGCTCCGGGCTCATGATGCACACGTCGCACTGGGCCAGTTTGGTCATGCACGGGTAGCAGTAACCCTGGCTGAAACTGGTCTTGGTCTTGCGTCCGCAATGGGTGCAGTGGATCGCTCCCAGGTATTCCAGGCGCACCGTGGTCCCGATCAACGGATTGACCGGGACCTCGGTTTCGCCCAGACGAAATGCGTATTGCACGTTCGACCCGTCCAGGCGCGCCGACATTTTGCTGATTGCACCGCGGCCAATCTCGATCAATGGATGGCATCCGACTTGAACAGGATATTCGGCACTTGGATCGACTTCGAGCTGCATTCCTGCGGGCCCATGTAGCCGGTGCGCTGGTCCTCCGGCAGGTTCTGGATTTCCCAGGCGATCATCGCCTGCAGCGACAGCTCGCGTTGTTCGGCGGTCAGCTTGCCACCGTCGGACCATTTGCCGATTTCCACGGCCAGTTTCAGGCTCTCGTAGATATCGGGGGTGATGTTCTTGATCATTTCGTTAAAAGAGGACATTGGGTCTCCGTCTCTTTATTGCATGTTCTGAATTAGGCGGCCAGTTTACGGCGGTTATACAAACCGCCCAACAAACCGGTGAAGCATCCGATGAGTAACCCGCTGACGTGAGCCGCGTTGGCGATCTCGCCGAAACCGATCATCGAGACCAGCCCGGACAGGCACAGCAACAACCACACCAGCATCATCACCAGCACGCCTCGCGGCAGGCGATAGGCCGGGTTCGGCGCCAGCAACTGGAAGATCCAGCAATGCCCGAGCAGGCCGTACAGTACGCCGGACAAACCGCCGAACAAGGTCGGACCACTGAATAGATACTGGGCAAAGTTCGACACCAGGCTGAACAGCAAGGTCAGGCCGATCAGGTTGATACTGCCCTGGCGCGACTCGATGCGCCGCCCCAGTTCCCAGTACCACATGCCGTTCATCGCCAGGTGCAGGATGCCGAAGTGGATCAGCATCGGCGTGACCAGGCGCCACCACTGCCCCGCCGCCAGGCTGTCGGCCAGTGGTGTGAAGTGGATGTATTCGCCGACCACGCGGAACTCAAGGAAGGTCAGCCAGCGCATCGTTTCAAGGTTGTCGCCCAGCATGGTCACCGCGCCGACAACCAGGCTCAGCAGCAGCACCAGCGCGGTGGCCCTGGCGTATTTCAACTGCTCGACGAACCCCGGGCGCTTGACGGTATGCGCCACCGGAATGTCCAGTTGCTGATCGGGGTCACCCGCCGGAAAACGCTCGTACAGCGCACGCACGTCTTCACTGATGTTGTCCGGCACCCACAGCACCTGCTCGCCAGCTTCCTCGCTGACCCGATGGGGTACTTGCATGCGCTTGAGCAGCGTGACGAACCCGCTCAAGTCCACCGCCAGAGGCAGACGCAATACGGCTACAGCACTCATTGCAACACCTCCGGCCGATCGACATCGACCCAGACGAATTTTTGCGGATCCAGGCGGGTTTCCTGATCCAGTCGGTAGGCAACCAGTTTGCCGTACAGCACCGCGCTGTAATCCAGACAGGCCAGGTTCGGCCGGATCGGTGCCGGCTTGCCGCTGCGCCAGTAATGGCCGACGAACAACAGCGGCTCATCGATACCATAGCGCAGCAAACTGTTCTTTTCGGTGGACGACAGCGGCGTCCGGGCCACGGGTTCCGGCAGTGCATCCGGTTGGAACACGATATCGCCGTAGGTTTTCGGATCGTCTTCCCAGAACTTGGTGCGGAAGAACGAGCGCACCAGGCCGTCGCCGCTGGTCATGGTCAGACCATGGGGCAAACGCATGTCCGTGCCGCGCAGCAGCCGGTCGAATACGGTGCAGGCAAAAGAGCCCGACTCCGCCGACGCCTGGAGAAAATGCTCGTCGACGCAGCCGTTGGGGAACAACGCCCGCAGCGGCTCGATCAGCCCGGCGTCCCAGCAAGCGTGGACCACGCGAAAACGCCCGGCATCGACGAACAATGGCAGCTCATAGAACCATTGCTGGAAGTCGTGCCAGTCACCCGGATGGTGTTCGAACTGGGTCAGGGTTTCGTGCAGCAGGCGAGCATGGCGCGGCGTGTGCTCACGCACGAACTGCTTGCCGCTGCCGGGCAGTGCCGGCGTGCTCCAGCCCAGTGCATTGAACTCGTGGTTGCCCATGATGCACAGCGCCTGACCGGCCTCGACCATGTCGTGGACGATATGCAGTGCCTCGCGAATTCGCGGGCCGCGGTCAATGATATCGCCGACGAACACCGCCATGCGCGAGGCATGTCGCCAGACGCCACCCTGCTTGTGATAACCGAGTCGGTCGAGCAAGTGCTCCAGGGTCAGAGCGCAACCGTGCACGTCACCGATCAGGTCGTAGCTACGCGCGGGATCGAGCATCAGTCGCCTCCACCCCCCAACTTGCTGCCCCAGCCAAGCTTGGTCCGGCAGACTTCATAGTAATTGTGGTCCAGCGGATGGATCAGCCGCAGTTTCTGGGCTTTCTTGCTGACGGTAATGGTGTCGCCCGGCGCGCAGGTGAAGTGGTTCTGCCCGTCGCACGAGACTTGCGGGTAAATCTGCATATCCTTGGACACGACGATTTTCAGCTCACTGTTGCCATCGACCACAATCGGCCTACCCGACAAGGTATGGGGGTACATCGGCACGATCACAATAGCGTCGAGCTTGGGATGCATGATCGGCCCGCCAGCGGACAACGCATAGGCGGTGGAACCGGTCGGCGTCGCGACGATCAGGCCGTCGGCCTTCTGGCTGCAGACGAACTGGCCGTCGATGTACAGCTCGAACTCGATCATTCGCGTGGATTTGCCGGGGTGCAGCACGACGTCGTTCAGTGCATCGCCCTGGCCGATGGCCTCGCCGTGGCGGCGGACTTCGGCCTGCAACAAAAAGCGGTTTTCCACCAGATAGTGGCCATCCAACACTTCGGCGACCTTGGTTTCCAGCTCATCGGGACGGATATCGGTGAGGAAACCCAAGCTGCCCCGGTTGATGCCGAGCACCGGAATATTGTGTTTGGCCAGCGCCCGGGCGGCACCGAGCAGGCTGCCGTCACCACCGACCACTATGACCATGTCGCAGACTTCGCCGAGCATCTTGCGCGACGAGGTTTGCAAGCCGTGCCCTGGCAGCACTTCGGCGATGGTGTCTTCGAGGATCACGTGCAGGTGACGATCGAGCAGAAACCGTTTCAGTCGGCGGACGGTATCCAGCACCTGGGAACTGCCCAGGCGACCGATGATGCCGATATTGCGAAATTGCTCCATGGGGCTCCTGCGGGGATCTGCGTGGCGGCGAAAACCACGATTATGGGCGAAAGCCGCCCGTAGACAAAATCCTTTCAGCTTCAGGGGTGTGCCCGGGTTTCGGGCTATGCTCGCAAGATGATGCTATTTCCGGATTTGCTCCACCTGCCCCATCAGTTACGCCATCCCGAAGTGCGTGACCTGGCGTGGGTCATCCTCGCGCCACCCATGCTGGGCAATACCCCGTGGCCGCAGCGTCATCCGCTGGCCGGCAGCGACTGGGTGCAGGCACCGGATCGGTTGGAGCATTGGCTGCGGCAGCTGGATCGGGACAGTTATGGCCTGCTGCACTGGCTGGCCCAGGCCCGGACCCGACGCCTGGGTTTGTACTACGAACGTCTCTGGCAATTCGCCGTGCAGCATGCGCCGGGCATTGAACTGATTGCCGCCAACATGCCGATTCGCCGCGAAGGGCACACCCTCGGTGAACTGGACTTGCTGCTGCGCGACCGCGACGGCGTACATCACCTGGAACTGGCGATCAAGCTCTACCTTGGCCCGCAATCCGGCGACGGACACGACACCGCCAAGTGGCTGGGCCCGGGATGCCACGACCGGCTCGACCGCAAACTGGCGCACCTGAGCCAGCATCAATTGCCGATTTCCACACGCCCCGAGAGCCGTGAAGTGCTCGCGGCGCTGGATATCCAGGCGTTCAGCGCACATTTATGGCTGGGGGGTTACTTGCTGTACCCGTGGCCCGGACAAGCCGCCCCGCCATTGGGTGCCCATCCGCAGCATTTGCGGGGTCGCTGGTTGCATCAAAAGGATTGGCCGGCGTTATTGGCCCAAAGCCCGCCCGGTCGCTGGCAACCCCTGCCCCGTCACGCCTGGCTGGCGCCAGCGCACTATTCGGCGGAGCACACCTGGAACCCGGGACAGATGCAGGCGTGGCTGGATGAACTGGACCCGCTGGCGCCAGCACAACTGCTGGTGCGCCTGGCGGAAAATGCCAGCGGCGACTGGGAAGAGGCCGAGCGATTGTTTCTGGTGGCGGACCTTTGGCCGAATGTGCCGGGCAATGCCTGAGTTTTGCTGTGTATGAGCCGGCCCCATCGCGATGGGGCGAACCCGGTCTAAGCGGACAACCTCGCAGAATCAAATCACAAGCGAATCACATGCCCCTCCACGGGCGGGACCTGGCCATGAACCAAGCGGGAAATGACCTTTTGCGCCGCCTCGTAACCCTGACTTTCAACAACTTTCAGCAAAGGCTTTTCGCTCCCGGTCACTCGCTGGAAAAACCGCACCAACCCTTCGCCGATATACTGGCTGACCCCTTCCGGCCCCCATTCGGCATTGCGCTTGCGGATCTGGATCGGCGCAAAAAAGAACACCGGCTGCGGCCCTTCGATAGCCGTCAACCGTGGCTCATCGGTACTTTGCGCAGAGCCTGCGAAGCAGCTGTAGACCAGTTGCCCGGCAAAGTGCTGGTGAACCTGATCGCGTAGATTGAGATCGCCGGAAAAATCCACGTACAGCGTAGGATGGTCACCGGTGAGGCCGGCCGATTCGGCATAGGACAGCACATGTTCGTAACAACCGAGGTTTTCGACAAAGGCTTTGTTGGCGGCCGAAGTCAGGGCAATCCGTTCCAGTTGCGAATGACTCTCCAGGCAGACCGCCGTGCCATAGGCGGTTTTACTCGACGCACTGGAAAACACCAATCGGGTTGCTCCAAAGAACCGGTTGTCCTGCAGGAAGTCCGCCAACATCGATGAGGTCAGAAACAACGGCTTGAGCAGTATCTGCAGATTTTCGGTTTCAGGCCTGTAGTACAAATCCCAACTGCAGCGTGTGTATTGGTTGTACGCCGAGGTCAGCCACGACCGGTGTTCGCCCCCATCGTAGAAGCCGCGCTCGGTGACCCGTTCCGGGCGCATCCACAGGTGGCTCGCCAGCGGAAAGTAACCGTAGAAACGTTCGCCCACGTCGATGCCATCCACCTTTGACGCTATGACATCGGCAAACCCCCAAGCCGGAACGTGGCCCCAATCCACCAGGCCTGTAGGAAAGAAACCCCAGTAGTTCATTGAGTCGCCATAAGCCGCGTACGTAATGTTGTTGGTGGTCAATGCGCAACGATCAATCTTCAAGATCACCTCGCCGGTTGCCGGGATCAGGCTACGTTGCTCCCGCTCTATTCGGCTCTGGTCCAGGGCGTTTTTACGGGTAATCAGCCGTGTTACCGTGGCGAAATCTTGCATATTCGGTCTCCTGCTGCGGCACAGTGGCGGGTCACTCAAGAGTATTCACAGCCGATGAAGAGTGGGTTCGGAAAAACCAAGGGCTGCTCGCCCACCCTCAATTCCCGCGCCAAGCCGCTGAAACGGCCGACTCAGGCCCGGGCGATTTTCACCGTCGAGGCGATTTACGAGGCTTTTGTTCGGATTTGGCAGCGTGACGGCTGGTCAGGGCTGACCACCCGGGAAGTGGCATTGGAAGCCGGCGTGGCGATTGGCACGCTATATGACTATTTCCCGAGCAAGGAAGCCCTGCTGTCGGGTTACATCCGACATCGCCTGGATGTATTACTGGCGCAAATGGATCACGACGTCATCCAGCCAACCGACCTGGACTGGCTAACTCGCATCAAGCGTCTTGTGTGTCTGACCTGCGACCCTGACGATGCCCAACAGCCCCTGTTCAACCATGCCGTGTCGCTCATCGAGCATCAAATCGCCGAACCCAAGCATCATCGAAGGGTGTACGAGGAGCTGTCGCAGAAATGGCGTGAAGCCTTTGCTGCTTGCCGCGATTTGCCGATGCAGCCATCAGCACCGACTATTGAAGCCTGGGTCATCATGGCCTGGGGCGGTCGCCGCTATTGCGTCACGGCGCAACCGGCAGCGGAGCAAACTGCCGCCTGGCTGTCTGAAATGGAAACGATGATTTGTAGCCGGTTATCCAGCGCTTCGTAGGACAAAGCGCTGGCCAATGACCATCAAACCTTCTTGTGCTGCTCGACCCATTGCCCATAGGCATTGATGAAATTTTGCAGGAACGGCTTGACCGACTCGGAGAGCTTGCCCGCCTCGTCGAACGCTGAACCGGCGTTCCCCAGATAGGCCTCCGGTTGCTGCATCATCGGCACATTGAGAAACACCATGGATTGACGCAGGTTGTGATTGGCACCAAACCCGCCGACAGCCCCAGGAGACACACTGATAACGGCTCCCGGCTTACCGTTCCAGGCGCTTTTGCCATATGGACGCGACCCCACGTCAATCGCGTTTTTCAACGGTGCCGGCACCGACCGGTTGTATTCCGGGGTCACGAACAACACCGCGTCGGATGAGCTCACCTGTTGTCGGAAAGTGCTGTAGGCTGCCGGCGGTGAAGCGCCATCGATATCTTCGTTATAGAGCGGCAGATCACCAATTTCGACGATGTTGAGCTTCAGATTGGCCGGCGCCAGTTCTATCAGGGCGCGTGCGACCTTGCGGTTGATCGATTCCTTTCTCAAGCTGCCGACCACGACGGCGATCGTATAGACGTTGCTCATTAGATTTCTCGACTGTCCGATAGGAAGAGCTTGTAGTTATAGATGACGATTCAAACAGCGGGCGACCGAAAACCCGGTCCCTGACTATTTTTTTCCCGTAGGAAAACTTACCTCGCCCAAGCACGGTCTACAGTGCCGCAAATTGAGTGATTTATCTCCAGAGGTTCTAAGCAGATGGCAGCAGTACTCGTCGGTCAGTTCCATGCAAGAGACGCGCAAGGCCGCATTTATTCGGTGCACGAGTTTCAGGACTCCACCCCGGCGGCAGAAGGTTCAGGGCCTGTCACCACCTACAAACTGGCCATTGGCGACCGCGTCAACAAGGTCGACGACAATGAATTCACGCTGGTGCAAACCGGCGTGACCATTACCCGCGAACCACAAATCGCCAGCGCTTCATAACCCGTCGTTATGAGCAGAAGTCATATGCACGGACTTGGGGTAGGATTCAGCCACTGACTCCTCCACCTGCTGAACATGGACTTCAAGCATGCGCTTACGCCATATCGAAGTGATCCAGGCACTCTTGCAGACCGGTCACCTGGGCACCGCCGCCGAATGGCTGCAGTTGCCGGTGGCCGAAGTCGAGCGCTTGCTACGCGACGCCGAGGATCAGTTGGGTTTCATGCTGTTCGCCAGCGTGCGTGGACGATTGCAGGCTACTCGCGAAGCGCGGGAACTGCAGGTGGAAATTGCCCGGGTCTACGATGCGCTTGAACCGGTGCAGCGCCTGGCCAACAGCCTCAGGCAATACCTGGCGCCGCCGCTGCGCATCATCTGCACCCCTCCCCTGGCCAACCAATTGTTGCCACACAGCATCGCGGCCCTGCGCCGACGCCTGCCCGATGCGCCTTGCACGCTGCTGAGCCTGCCCACCCGCGACATCGTCAGAAGCCTGCTACTGCGTGAAAGCGATCTGGGCCTGAGCCTGCACGACCCCGATCACGCCGACCTCGACTGCCATGTAATCGCCCAGGGCAAACTCCAGTTGCTCGCCCCCCATGGCTGGCTGCAACCGAAACAGAAATACATTTCACTGCAGGACCTGGCCGGCCAATCGATGATCGGCCTGGAGGGGCACGACCCGTTGAGCCCGGCGCTGGAAAACAAACTGCATGGCTTGCGCCCTGCCCCGGTGATTCAGACCCGGGTCCAGACGCATCAGATGATGCGCAGCATGGTCGAGGCCGGCGAAGGCCTGGCCATCGTCGACCCCTTCACCGCCCTCGGCGCCAAAGCCTCGGGGCTGGACACCTGCCCGCTGGCGCCAGCGGTCCCGATCAGTCTCTATGCCCTGACCCTGAAAAACGCCGAACCTACTCCGGCGGTTCAGACCCTGTTGGCCATCATCACGGAACAAGCCGCGTCGATGCTGACGAACTGAACGGGTTCTCAAGCGGGTTTTCGAACAATCGATACCAGAACAGTGCCACTTCGGCGGTGTTCGGGTCGATGCCGCGATAGCGCAAGTGGTCGATCCCGCCAATCACGTAACCGCAGCGCTCATAGAGCCGGCAGGCCCCCAGGTTGTTGTTCTGGGTTTCTAGCATGATGCCTGGCAGCTTTTTCTTGCGGCTCCAGAATTGCGCCACATCCAGCAGGGCCTTGGCCACGCCATGCCGCCGGGCCGGTGCATGCACCGCCAGCTCGTCGATATGGGCAAAGCCGTTCCAGTTGGTGCTGACCACCAGGTGCCCCACGGGCTGGTCATCCAGATAAGCCATGAAAATTGCGCTGTCGGCAGCATCGCGAAAGCTGCTGAATTCCTCGGGATCGATGCCATAACACTTGCGATAAGGCGTGATCGGGGTGACAGGCCACTGTGCCACCGGCGCTCCTATTTGTGCCGCACCGTAGGCCGCGACTTCAAAACTGAAATCACTGCCCCAGATGTAGGCGGCAAAACCCTCGTCGGCAACCCGTACCGACAACCCTGGATAATTCGGATTTATAACCGACTGCATACTGGGAAATGTCCTCATTCCTTGATGCAATCGACGGTGTAGCACCGTCCACTGCCCTGATCTTCGTGTTGCAATCCGTGCACATCAGCAACGAACCCCGGAAAACTGCTATCGAACGTGCGGGCAAACGCCAGGTAATCGATGATCGAGCGGGTCGATTCGGTAAAACGCTCACCCGGCATGATCAGCGGAATGCCGGGTGGGTACGGCACCAGCATCACTGCAGCGATCCGCCCGTCCAGCGCATCGATCGACACGGCTTCGACTTCACCCCGCACCAATTGATCATAGGCGTCCGCCGGCTTCATCGCGACTTCCGGCAGAACGGTGTACATGCGCTTGAGATGCCTGGCGGTAGCGTTGCTGCGATAACAGGCATGCAACTGATCGCACAGATCACGCAGCCCCATGCCCTGATAGCGCGCGACATTCTCTTGCGCCACACAGGGCAGGCAACTGGCCAGACTGACGTTGGCGTCGTAGCTGCGCTTGAACTCCAGCAGCTCGGTGAGCAGCGTGCTCCACTTGCCCTTGGTGATGCCCATGGAGAACAACACCAGGAACGAGTACAGCCCAGTCTTCTCGACCACCAGGCCGCGCTCCCATAGGAACTTGCTGACCACTGCCGCCGGAATCCCGCGTTCGCTGAGGGCGCCACCGGCCGTCAGTCCCGGCATCACCAGTGTGACCTTGATCGGGTCGAGCAGCACATAGTCGTCGGTCACCCCGCCAAAGCCGTGCCAGTCGACATCGGGTTGCAGCAACCAGTCCTCGGTGACGACCCGCTCAATGCCTTCCGCCGACGGCGGTTGCCAGATCGAGAACCACCAGTCATCGGCGGCAATGTGCTGGCGCAAATTGGCCAGCGCACGGCGAAAACTCAAGGCTTCGTCGAACATTTCCTGCAACAGCGAACGCCCGGCCGGTCCTTCCATCATCGCCGAAGCAACATCCAGTGAGGCGATGATGCCGTACTGCGGCGAGGTCGAGATGTGCATCATGAATGCTTCGTTGAAGCGATCCCGATCCAGTTGCCGCGCACCGCCATCGCGCACGTGAATCATCGATGCCTGACTGAAGGCCGCCAGCAACTTGTGGGTCGAATGGGTGGTAAACACCAACGGGCTGTCTTCATCACGGGAGGTGCCCATGCCGTAGCGCCCGGCAAAGAACTCATGAAACGCTGCATAGGCGTACCAGGCCTCGTCGAAGTGCAACACCTCAACGCTATTGCCCAGTTGCTGCCTGATCAGTTCAGCGTTGTAGCAAAGGCCGTCATAGGTCGAATTGGTCACCACGGCAAGCTTGACCTTCGGGGAACGCCCCTTGGTCAGCGGACTGGCGTCGATCTTGGCCTGGATCGATGCGCGACTGAACTCACTCAGGGGAATCGGGCCGATGATCCCCAGTTCATTACGCTCCGGACACAAATACAGTGGGATGGCGCCAGTCATGATGATCGAATGCAGCACCGACTTGTGGCAATTGCGGTCCACCAGCACCAGGTCATCGCGGGCGACCACCGAGTGCCAGACAATCTTGTTGGCCGTGGACGTGCCATTGATCACGAAAAAGGTGTGATCGGCGCCGAAATTGCGTGCTGCACGGGCCTCGGCTTCAGCCAGGGGGCCGGTATGATCGAGCAAGGAGCCGAGCTCCGGTACCGACACCGAAAGATCCGAGCGCAGGGTGTTTTCCCCGAAAAACTGGTGAAACGCCTGCCCGACCGGACTTTTGTGATACGCCACGCCACCGCCGTGGCCGGGGGTGTGCCAGGAGTAGTTGGAGTCCGCCGTGTGCTGCACCAACGCCTTGAAAAACGGCGGCAGCAGGCCATCGAGGTACTTGCGCGCGGCGCGGGCCACCTGCCTGGCGAGAAAGGGCACGGTGTCCTCAAACAGATAAAGAATGCCGCGCAACTGATTGAGCTCGGCCATGGCGTCGGCGGGTGCGTTTTCCAGGGTCACTTTTTCGCCCAGGGCGAAGATCGGCAAATCCGGTGCACGCACCCGCGCCAGACCGATCAGTTCGGCCATGTTTTGCAACAAATGAGAATGGGTGCTGGCGTCTTCAGAGGCAATCAACATGCAGGACAGACCATGGTAAGTCGACGCAACCAGTCGTCCTTCGGTGTAGTCCACAGCCGAAACGACGCTGAACCCTTCCTGCTCCAGCTCCCGGGCAATCCCCCGCACGCGGTCACCGGCAACGCTGTCGGCCTTGATGTCGCGATGAACGATCAGGACCGGGAATTTCAAGTCTTTGTACATGAGGCTCAGCGTCCTGAGGCGGCAGACCAGAGCCTGCCAATCACCTCAGGGTAGAGTGTTGCAGCGGATGTGGCGAGCGGGATGCCCTGAAATGGGTCACAAGGCGTCCCTTTTTTGAAACGGCTAAGCCTTAGCCTTAGCTTCAGCCTCGGCCAACTGCACCCACAACGCGGGGGCACCTGCGGATTTGCCGATGATTTCCAGACGCGCCGCGTGGCGGGCCAAATCGTCTTCGCTGGCGCGGATGATGCGCGTCGGCTGACGGTCCGCCGGCAAACGGCGAATCTCGGTGGCCGAATTGTCCGCCCCTTCACCCGAGCCATTGCCATCGGAGGCGTTGCCGGCCAGGGACAGACTGGTTTGCCCCCCGGTCATGGTCAGGTAGACGTCGGCAAGAATCTCGGAGTCGAGCAACGCGCCGTGCAGTTCACGGCCGGAGTTGTCGACGCCATAGCGTTTGCACAGGGCGTCGAGGCTGTTGCGCTGCCCCGGGTGACGTTCCCGAGCCATCATCAGGGTGTCGAGGATCGAGCAGTGCTGCGTGATGTCCGCGCGGTCCTGTTGGCCCATCAGGGCGAATTCGTTGTTGATGAAGCCAACGTCGAACGCCGCGTTATGGATGATCAGCTGCGCGCCCTTGATGAACTCGAAGAACTCTTCGGCCACCTCGGCAAAACGCGGCTTGCCCACGAGGAATTCGTTGGTGATGCCGTGGACGCCGATTGCGCCCTCGTCACTTTCGCGATCGGGTTGCAGGTACACATGGAAGTGCCGGCCCGTCAGGCGTCGGCCGATCAACTCGACACAACCGATTTCGATAATCCGGTGGCCGTCGGTCACCGGCATGCCGGTGGTTTCGGTGTCGAGTACAACGGATCTGGTGGCCATCAGTGCTCAGCTCTCAATCGGTCAATCGTGCAAAAACGGCGATGTTAACACGCTCGCCTGGGTCTTTCAGATACACCGAGTCGCCGCCTTCGCGAGCAAGCCCGCTCCCACATTGAATCGGCGTCGGCTCACAACTTTGTGGACGACACGAATCCAGTGTGGGAGCGGGCTTGCTCGCGAAGGCCACGGCGCGGTTCATCCGTAGTACAGAAATCAGCCCTGCTTGTACCCACGCACTTCATCCACGCCACGGTTGGCCAACTGGTCGGCCCGTTCGTTGCCGTGATGGCCAATGTGTCCGCGCACCCATTTCCAGGTGACCTTGTGACGGTTGACCTGCTCGTCGAGCAACTTCCACAGGTCAGCGTTTTTCACCGGTTCCTTCGCCGCTGTTTTCCAGCCGCGCTTCTTCCAGTTGTCCATCCACTCGTTGATGCCTTTCATCACGTACTGCGAGTCGGTCACCAACAACACCTCGCAGGGACGCTTGAGCTCTTCCAGGCCACGGATCGCGCCCATCAGCTCCATGCGGTTGTTGGTGGTATTGGCTTCGCCGCCCCAGAGTTCCTTTTCGACACCCTTGCACACCAGCAGTGCGCCCCAGCCGCCAGGACCAGGGTTGCCTTTGCAGGCGCCATCGGTGAACAGTTCTACGCTATCGCTCATGCCAATCTATCCAGAAAATGCACTGGCCCGCCGATCGCTGATCGACGACGCCCGAAGCCGGGACATGCCCGGCCACAAATGAAAAGTGTGTATTACGGTTCGATGTTGCGTCGATTGACCTTGGCCATCGGCAACGGGATCAGCTTGCCCATCGGTTCGCGCCGCTCCTGACGAACCGGTCGCAAGCCCACCACGATCTTGCGCGCCACCAATAAGTAGAAGCCGCCGCCCGAGAGCTGCCAGTCACCGGCCTTGCGTTCCCAACCGGCCAGGCGGGCCTGCCACGCCGGTGACGCAAGCGGCGGACGATAGCACCCGAAGCGGCGTTTCTCCAGCGCGAAACCCAGCAGGTTCAGCCAGTCGGCGACCCGTGACGGCGAAATGCAGCGCGCCTTGCGCAGCGCATCCTGGGCAAACACATGCCGCAGGCCCCAACTGCTCCAGGGGTTGATGCCAATGATCAGCAAATGCCCGCCGGGGCGTACGCTGCTTGCCGCCTCGCGAAGCAGGCCGTGGGGCGACAGGCAGAAATCCAGGCCATGCTGCAGCACCACCACATCGGCGGCATGCTCGCTCAGCGGCCAGGCCTGTTCCTCACAAACGATCTCGACCCCCGGCAACGGCGCACCAAGTCGTACATTGCGCTGTACCTGAGGGGCAGACGGCGGAGTCTGGGCCGAGGGACCGTAATGCACCAGATAGCCACCAAAGAACCGCCCGAGCTCGTCTTCGAGCATGCGCCGCTCTTCGTCCAGCAGAAATTGCCCGAGGGGACCGGCCAGCCACTCGCGGGCGGCGCTGATCAACGCCAGCCAGTCAGGATCGGCTTGTGCGAACGCTTTATCAGTCATTGCATTCTCCAACGCGCCAGGAAGTTCTAAGATGCGCCAATGTTTTCCGCTTGGCGAATCCGACGATGATACAGATCACAGCCCTGCCCGCCTTCACCGACAACTACATCTGGTTGTTACAAGACCACGGCAGCAAGCGCTGCGCGGTCGTCGACCCGGGTGATGCCGGCCCCGTACAAGCCTGGCTTGCGGCCAATCCGGGCTGGGTACTGAGTGATATTTTGATCACTCATCACCATCATGACCACGTCGGCGGCGTCGAACAGCTGAAAAAAGCGACGGACGCGAAAGTCTATGGTCCGGCCAGCGAAACGATCCCGGCGCGGGACGTTGCGCTCAAGGACAACGACAAGGTCTGCGTGCTCGGCTGGGACTTCGACGTCCTCGCGGTCCCTGGTCACACCCTGGGGCACATAGCCTATTACCATCACGGCTTGCTGTTCTGCGGCGACACTCTGTTTGCCGCCGGCTGCGGACGCTTGTTCGAAGGCACGCCACAGCAAATGTACAGTTCGCTGACACGCCTGGCCGGGTTGCCGGAAGACACGCTGGTGTACTGCACCCACGAATACACCCTCGGCAACCTGAAGTTTGCCGCGGCCGTCGAGCCGGACAACCCGCACACCGCCGAGCGTCTGGCCAAAGTCACCCGCCAACGGGAATCCGGGATCATGACGCTGCCGTCGACACTGGCACTGGAAAAGCTCACAAACCCGTTTTTGCGCTCCGGTGAAACATCCGTTAAAGAAAAAGCGGACGAACGGGCCGGCACCGATAACTCGGCGCCCGATATGGTTTTTGCGGCGCTTCGAGCGTGGAAAGACAGGTTCTAAAGGGGCCTATCAAGATTGCAACAATTCTGAAAGGTTGACCGCGCAGGGTGCGCTTCCTAGAATCGCCCGACATTTTTGCCCGGAACTTACTTCCAGCCAATGTCGTCACCTATTCGCAAAGCCATCAGTTCAGACGCATTGACCCGCTTGGCTCAAGCCATTGCGGTGGCTGTGTCCGCCACCCTGGCGGGCTGTTCCAGCCATGCGCCGCAGACCGATGCGGCGCACACGCAGAACATCGCCGCGCGCGCCAAGCAGAAGCCGATCTGGCTCAGCGAAAAACCCAGCCCGCAAATCCCCCAGGACGTCTGGGAGCGCATGCGCCAAGGCTTCCAGCTGCAAGACGGGCTGGGCGTCAACCCGCGCATCGAGCAACAGCGCCTGTGGTTCGCCAGTAATCCATCTTTCCTCGAAAACGCCGGCGAACGTGGCAGCCTCTACATTCACTACATCGTCGAACGCCTTGAAGAACGCAACATGCCGCTGGAACTGGCCCTGCTGCCAGTGATTGAAAGCGCCTACAACCCGATGGCCTATTCTCGGGCCAACGCGGTGGGTCTTTGGCAGTTCATCCCGTCCACCGGGCGTTACTTCAACCTGCGTCAAACCCGCTTCTATGATGGCCGTCGCGACATCACCGCGTCGACCACTGCCGCACTGGATTACCTGACCCGCCTGCACGACATGTTCAACGGCGACTGGATGCTGGCCCTGGCGGCCTACAACGCCGGCGAAGGCACCGTCAGCCGGGCCATTGAGCGCAACGAACGCCTCGGCCTGCCGACCGACTACTGGAACCTGCCGCTACCCGCCGAAACCCAGGCCTATGTGCCAAAGTTGCTGGCACTGTCACAGGTGGTGATGGCGCCGGAAGCCTACGGCGTGAACCTCAATCCGATCGCCAACGAGCCCTACTTCCAGGTCGTCGAAATCAACCAGCGCATGGACCTGTCCAAGGTTGCTGAAGTTGCCAACATCGACGAAGACGAACTGTTCCAGCTCAACCCGGCCTTCAAGCAGCGCACCACCCTCGATGGCCCGCAGCACCTGCTGGTGCCGACCTCCAAGGCACAATTGCTGACCAGCAGCCTGCAGACCATGCGTCCTGAAGAACTGATCAGCAAGAAATCACTCAAGCCGGTCTTCGAAGGTGCCGACGACAGCCAGGTCGCCAGCGTCAAGCGCTCCTATCGGGTCAAGCGGGGTGACAACCTCGGTTCCATCGCCAAGGCCAACAACGTTGACGTGAAGGACCTGCAACGCTGGAACAAACTGAGCGGCAAGAACATCAAGCCCGGCCAGACCCTGGTCATGCAGGACAACAGCAAACGCAACTCAGGGCGCGTCAACACCGTGATTGCAGCCAATACCAAAAAGCAGCAGGCCAAGTACAAGGTCCAGCAAGGCGACTCGTTGTACATCGTGGCCAAGCGCTTCAACGTAGAGATGCAGCACCTCAAGCGCTGGAACCCGCGTGTCGGCCAGGCGCTCAAGCCTGGTCAGATGTTGACGGTGGCCAATCCGCACTAACTGCAGGAGCGAGCCTGCTCGCGAAAAACCCAAGGGCACCGAGTTGATTCAGGTGCCCCGCGTCATCATTGACCACCATCGTGAGCAAGCTCGCTCCTACAGGATTGCGATCGCCCGGATCCCCCGTCTTTTTCCTGTCCATACAAGCTGTTACTGTACCGTCCACAAAGCCCAAGCCGCCTGGATCGGATTCCCTATTTGAAGCGTCCCCTGCCCCTGCTCCTGATCAGCCTGGCCTTGAGCTCCACCGCAAGCGCGACGATCAGCGAAAGCCATGGTTATGCGCAGTTCGGCACGCTCAAGTACCCGGCCCGATTTACCCACTTCGACTGGGTCAACCCGCAAGCGCCCAAGGGCGGTACTTTGCGGGTGATGGCGTTTGGCACCTTCGACACGCTCAACCCCTACACCTTCAAGGGCACCAGCCCGGTCACCACGCCGAGTTTCCTGCAATACGGCATCAACGAGCTCAACGAACCGCTGATGGTCGGCACGGGGCAGTACGCACCTTCCGGTGACGAGCCCGCGTCCAGCTACGGCTTGATTGCCCAGTCGGTGGAGTTCAACGAGAACCGCAGCTGGGTGGTGTTCAACCTGCGTCCCGAGGCACGCTTCCATGACGGCACGCCGATCACCGCCTACGACGTCGCGTTCTCCTATCGCGTGTTGCTCAAGGAAGGCCATCCGCTGTACCGCACCAGCCTTCAGGAAGTGTCGCGGGTCGACATCCTCAACCCGCAGCGCATCCGTTTCGTGTTCAAGCGTGCCGGCAATCCGCTGCTGATCCTGCGCCTGGGTGAAATGCCGGTGCTGGCGCAGCACTACTGGAAAGACCGCGACTTCAAGGCCACCACTTTCGAGCCGCCGCTGGGCAGCGGGCCGTATCGCGTCACCTCGGCTACACCAGGACGGCAGATCGTCTTCGAACGGGTCAAGGACTACTGGGGCAAGGACCTGCCGGTCAATCGCGGCAAATACAACTTCGACCGCATGGAAGTCGAGTTCTACCGCGACAGCGTCGTAGCGTTCGAGGCGTTCAAGGCCGGTGAATTCGACATCTATATCGAGCACCAGGCGAAGAACTGGGACACCGGCTACAACTTCCCCGCCGTACGCCGTGGCGAGGTGATCAGGGCGCAGATTCCCCATCAGATCCCGACCCAGACCCAGGGCCTGTTCATGAACAGCCGCCGTCCGGCTTTCTCGGACACCAAGGTCCGTGAAGCGCTGGGGCTGATGTTCAACTTTGAATGGACCAACCGCTCGCTATTCGGCGGTGCCTACCAACGCGCCATGAGCTATTACCCCAACAGCGAGTTCTCGGCCAGCGGTTTGCCGGTCGGACATGAATGGCTACTGCTCAAGCCCTATCGCGAGCAACTGCCGGCCAGGCTCTTTACCGAACCGTTCAGCCTGCCGCAGACCGATGGCCGCGGCATCCCCCGGGAGACCCTGCGCAAAGCCCTCGGCCTGCTCGCCGAAGCCGGCTGGAAGCTCAATGGCCAGCGCCTGCAAAACACCGCCGGGCAGCCGCTGCGCCTAGAACTGTTGCTGGTCAACCCGAACCTGGAACGCATCCTCCAACCTTACGTCGAGAACCTGGCCAGCATCGGTATCGACGCGCGGCTGCGCACGGTCGATCGCGCGCAATACAAGCAGCGCCTCGACCAGTTCGATTTCGACATGATTCTGATGACCCTCAACCAGACGCTCAGCCCGGGTCTGGAACAATGGCAGTACTTTCACTCCAGCCAGGCCGGGGTCAAGGGCAGCAAGAACTACGCCGGCATTGCCAACCCGGTGGTCGACCATTTGCTCGAACAGTTGCTGGCCGCCCGGACCCGCGATGAACAGGTCGCCGCCGGCAAGGCCCTTGACCGCGTGCTGCTGTGGCAGCACTACATCGTTCCCAACTGGTACCTCAATTATCACCGTCTGGGGTACCGCAACCGGCTCGCCTTTGTCACCACGCCGCCCTACACCCTGGGCCTGAACGCGTGGTGGCTGAAATCTTCGGAGAAAGATCAATGAAACCCATCCGTGCCCTGCTCCTGCAGGCCAGCGGTCTGCTGTTCGCCGGGCTGGCCTGCGCCGCCCCGCAACATGCCGTGACCCTGTATAACGAACCGCCGAAATACCCGGCCGATTTCAAACACTTCGACTACGTCAACCCGGACGCGCCCAAGGGCGGAATTTTCCGCCAGGCCGGTTTCGGCGGCTTCGACAGCCTTAACCCCTTCATCAGCAAAGGCGTGCCAGCGGACGATATCGGCATGATCTACGACACCCTGGCCAAGCAAGGCCTGGACGAGCCGTTCACCGAGTACGGCTTGATCGCCCGCCTGATCGAGAAAGCCCCGGACAATGCCTGGGTGCGCTTCTACCTGCGCCCCGAAGCACGTTTCCATGACGGCCATGCGGTACGCGCAGAGGACGTGGTGTTCAGCTTCCAGATGCTGACCAAGGACGGCGCGCCGATGTACCGCGGCTACTACAGCGATGTGGCCGAAGTGATCGCCGAAGACCCGCTCACCGTACTGTTCAAGTTCAAGCACACCAACAACCGCGAGTTGCCGCTGATCCTCGGCCAGTTGCCGGTGCTGCCCAAGCACTGGTGGGCCGACCGCGACTTCAACAAGGGCAACCTGGAAATCCCGCTGGGCAGTGGCCCGTACAAGGTCAGCGAAGTGAAGGCCGGACGCTCTGTGCGTTACGAGCGAGTCAAGGACTACTGGGGCAAGGACCTGCCGGTCAATCGCGGTTTCTACAACTTCGACGTGATGACCACCGACTACTACCGCGACAACACCGTGGCCCTGGAAGCGCTAAAGGTCGGGCAGTTCGACTACTGGCTGGAAATGACCGCGAAGAACTGGGCCAACGCCTACAACATTGCGGCGGTCACCGAAGGTCGACTGGTCAAGGAACAGATTCCCAACGGAAATCCCACTGGCATGCAAGGGTTCGTGTTCAATATGCGCCGCCCGGTGTTCCAGGATGTGCGGGTGCGCCAGGCCTTGTCGCTATTGCTGGATTTCGAATGGACCAACAAGCAACTGTTTAACGGCGCCTACGCGCGTACCCGCAGTTATTTCGAGAACTCGGAAATGGCCGCCACCGGCCTGCCCGATGCCGATCAGGTGGCGATCCTCGAACCGTTCCGTAGCAAGCTGACGCCACAGGTGTTCAGCGAAGCCTTCCAGAACCCGACCACCGACGGCAGCGGCATGATCCGCGCCCAGCAACGGCAAGCCTATCAATTGCTGCAGGAGGCCGGCTGGCGCATCGTCGATGACAAGATGGTCGACGCCACTGGCAAACCGGTGGTCATCGAGTTTCTGTTGGCCCAGACCGAATTCGAACGGGTGCTGCTGCCGTTCAAACGCAACCTGAGCGACCTGGGCATCGACCTGGTGATCCGCCGGGTCGACGTCTCGCAGTACATCAACCGCGTGCGTTCCCGGGACTTCGACATGATCGTCGGCAGCTTCCCGCAGTCCAACTCGCCGGGTAACGAACAACGGGAATTCTGGATGTCGGACGCCGCCGACAAGCCCGGCAGCCGCAACTCCATGGGGCTGAAGGATCCGGTGGTCGATCAACTGGTCGAGCAACTGATCAACGCCGATTCGCGCAACAGCCTGGTGGCCCACGCCCGCGCGCTGGACCGAGTTCTGCAATGGGGCTATTACGTAATACCCAACTGGCACATCAAGACCTGGCGCGTGGCGTACTGGAACCACATCGGCCATCCCAAGGTCTCGCCTAAATACGATATCGGCACGGCCACCTGGTGGGTCAAGCCGGACATCAAGCCGGCAATAGAAGTCGAAACCACACTGCAGGCCGACCCTGCGGGCACGGAGTAATCAGATGCTGGCGTACATATTTCGGCGACTGTTGCTCATCATTCCGACCCTGTTCGGCATTCTGCTGATCAACTTCGTGATCATCCAGGCGGCCCCCGGTGGCCCGGTGGAGCAGATGATCGCCAAGCTCGAAGGCTTCGAGGGCGCCACCAGCCGCATCGCCGGCGGTGGCGCCGAAGTCTCGGTGGCAGGCTCGGCCTATCGCGGCGCCCAGGGCCTGGACCCGGCGCTGATCAAGGAAATCGAACACATGTACGGTTTCGACAAATCGGCGCCGGAACGCTTGTGGATCATGGTCAAGAACTATGCGTCCCTGGATTTCGGCGACAGCTTCTTCCGCGACGCCAAGGTCATCGACCTGATCAAGGAAAAAATGCCGGTGTCGATCTCACTCGGGCTGTGGAGCACGCTGATCATGTACCTGGTGTCGATCCCGCTGGGGATCGCCAAGGCCACGCGGCACGGCAGCCACTTCGACGTCTGGACCAGTTCGGCGATCATTGTCGGCTACGCGATCCCGGCGTTCCTGTTCGCCATCCTGTTGATCGTGGTGTTCGCCGGCGGCAGTTACCTGGACTGGTTCCCCTTGCGCGGGCTGACCTCGAACAACTTCGATGAACTGAGCATGGGCGGCAAGATCCTCGACTACTTCTGGCACCTGGCGCTGCCGGTGACCGCGCTGGTCATCGGCAACTTCGCAACCATGACGCTGCTGACCAAAAACAGCTTCCTCGACGAGATCAACAAGCAATACGTGATCACCGCCAGGGCCAAGGGCCTGACCAACCACCGCGTGCTGTACGGCCACGTGTTCCGCAACGCCATGCTGCTGGTGATCGCCGGGTTTCCTTCGGCCTTCATCGGCATCTTCTTCACCGGCTCGTTGCTGGTGGAGGTGATCTTCTCCCTCGACGGTCTCGGCCTGATGAGTTTCGAAGCGGCGATCAACCGCGATTACCCGGTGGTATTCGGCACGCTGTTCATCTTCACCCTGCTCGGGCTGGTGGTGAAGCTGATCGGCGACCTCACCTATACCTTTGTCGATCCGCGCATCGACTTCGAAAGCCGGGAGCATTGAGATGAACCTGTCCCCTCTCAATCGCCGCCGCTTCGAACTGTTCAAGGCCAACAAGCGTGGCTGGTGGTCGCTGTGGCTGTTCCTGATCCTGTTCGGCGCAAGCCTGGGTGCCGAGTTGATCGCCAACGACAAGCCGCTGGTGGTGCACTACGACAACAACTGGTACTTCCCGGCGCTCAAACGCTACCCGGAAACCACCTTCGGCGGCGAATTTCCGCTTGAAGCCAACTACAAGAGCCCGTACATCCGCGAACTGCTCAAGGCCAAGGACGCCTGGGTGCTGTGGGCGCCGATCCCCTACAGCTACCAGAGCATCAACTACGACCTGAAAGTCCCGGCCCCCGCTCCGCCCTCGGCGGACAACCTGCTGGGCACCGACGATCAGGGCCGCGACGTGCTGGCCCGGGTGATCTACGGTTTCCGCATTTCGGTGCTGTTCGCCCTGACCCTGACCGTGCTCAGCTCGATCATCGGCGTGATCGCCGGGGCCTTGCAGGGTTTCTACGGCGGCTGGGTGGATCTGGCCGGACAGCGTTTCCTGGAGATCTGGTCCGGATTGCCGGTGCTGTACCTGTTGATCATCCTTGCCAGTTTCGTCCAGCCCAACTTCTGGTGGTTGCTGGGGATCATGCTGCTGTTCTCTTGGATGAGCCTGGTCGACGTGGTGCGCGCCGAGTTCCTGCGCGGGCGCAACCTGGAATACGTACGCGCCGCCCGTGCCCTGGGCATGCAGAACGGCGCGATCATGTTCCGTCACATCCTGCCCAACGCGATGGTCTCGACCATGACCTTCATGCCGTTCATCCTCACCGGCGCCATCGGTACGCTGACCGCACTGGACTTCCTCGGCTTCGGCTTGCCGGCGGGCAGCCCGTCCCTGGGGGAACTGGTGGCCCAGGGCAAATCCAACCTGCAGGCGCCGTGGCTGGGCATCAGCGCCTTTGCGGTGCTGGCCTTGATGTTGAGTCTGCTGGTGTTCATCGGCGAGTCCGCTCGCGATGCCTTCGACCCGAGGAAGTGAAATGAATCAGGACAATCTGATCGAAGTGCGCGACCTGTCCGTCGAGTTTGTTGTCGGCAATCGTTGCCAGCGGGCAGTCGAAGGCATCAGCTTCGACATCAAGCGCGGCGAAACCCTGGCCCTGGTCGGCGAGAGCGGCTCCGGCAAATCGGTCACCGCACACTCGATCCTGCGCCTGCTGCCCTACCCGCTCGCCCGGCACCCGTCCGGCACCATCTTGTATTCCGGGCAGAACCTGCTGGACCTGAAAGAAAAAACCATCCGCCACATTCGTGGCAACCGGATTGCGATGATCTTCCAGGAGCCGATGACCTCCCTCAATCCCCTGCACTCGATCGAGAAGCAGATCAACGAAGTGCTGGGCATCCACAAGGGCCTGACTGGCAAGGTTGCGACCAAACGCACCCTGGAGCTGCTGGAAATGGTCGGCATCCCCGAGCCGCACAAACGACTCAAGGCCCTGCCCCACGAATTGTCCGGCGGCCAACGTCAGCGGGTGATGATCGCCATGGCCCTGGCCAACGAGCCGGAACTGCTGATCGCCGACGAGCCGACCACCGCGCTGGACGTGACCGTTCAGCTGAAAATCCTCGAATTGCTCAAGGAATTGCAGGCCCGATTGGGCATGGCCCTGCTGCTGATCAGCCACGATTTGAACCTTGTGCGAAGAATTGCGCATCGCGTATGTGTCATGCAGCAAGGTTGCATCGTCGAACAGGCATCGTGCGAAGAACTGTTCCGCGCGCCGCAGCATCCGTACACTCGGGAACTGCTGGCAGCGGAGCCCGGCGGCAAGCCTGCAAGCAACGTGATCGGCCCGCCCTTGCTGGCGGTCGAGGACCTCAAAGTCTGGTTTCCGATCAAGAAAGGCTTGCTCAAGCGCACGGTGGATTACGTCAAGGCGGTCGACGGCATCAATTTCAGCCTGCCCCAGGGTCAGACCCTGGGGATAGTGGGAGAAAGCGGTTCCGGCAAATCGACCCTGGGCCTGGCAATTTTGCGGTTGATCGCCAGCAAGGGTGCCATCCGCTTTGAAGGCCAGCAGCTAGACTGCCTGACGCAGCAACAGGTCAGGCCGCTGCGACGGGAGATGCAAGTGGTGTTTCAGGACCCGTTCGGCAGCCTGAGCCCGCGGATGTGCGTGAGCCAGATCGTTGGCGAGGGCCTGCGGATCCACAGGATGGGCACCGAGGCGGAACAGGAACAAGCGATCATTGCGGCACTCAAGGAGGTAGGTCTGGATCCGGAAACCCGGCACCGCTACCCCCACGAATTTTCCGGCGGGCAACGGCAGAGAATCGCCATTGCCCGGGCATTGGTGTTAAAACCGGCGTTGATTTTGCTGGACGAGCCGACTTCGGCCCTCGACCGCACGGTACAACGCCAGGTAGTGGAGCTTTTGCGTTCACTGCAAACCAAGTACAACCTGACGTATCTGTTTATCAGCCATGACCTGGCTGTGGTGAAAGCGCTGAGCCACCAGTTGATGGTGGTCAAGCATGGCCAAGTGGTCGAACAGGGAGACGCGCAAAGCATTTTTGCCGCCCCCCAACATCCGTATACACAGCAGTTGCTGGAAGCCGCTTTTTTGGCTCCGGCCACTGCGCAATAACCTGAAAGAGGAGCAACACATGGGTTTTCTCGCCGGTAAGCGCGTACTGATCGTCGGTGTCGCCAGCAAGCTGTCCATCGCATCCGGCATCGCTGCCGCCATGCATCGCGAGGGCGCTGAGCTTGCCTTCACTTATCAGAACGACAAACTCAAGGGTCGTGTCGAAGAGTTCGCACAAGGCTGGGGTTCGAGCCCTGAACTGTGCTTCCCGTGCGACGTGGCCAGCGATGAAGAAATCGCCAAGGTCTTCGAAGATCTGAGCAAGAAGTGGGATGGCCTGGACTGCATCGTGCACTCCGTAGGCTTCGCCCCGGGCGACCAACTGGACGGTGACTTCACCGAAGCCACCACTCGTGAAGGTTTCCGCATCTCTCACGACATCAGCGCCTACAGCTTCGTGGCCCTGGCCAAGGCTGGCCGCGAAATGATGAAAGGCCGCAACGGCAGCCTGCTGACCCTGTCGTACCTGGGCGCCGAGCGCACCATGCCGAACTACAACGTTATGGGCATGGCCAAGGCTTCTCTGGAAGCGGGCGTACGTTATCTGGCCGGCTCCCTGGGCCCGGAAGGCACTCGCGTCAACTGTGTATCGGCAGGTCCGATCCGCACCCTCGCCGCTTCCGGCATCAAGAACTTCCGCAAGATGCTGGCCGCCAACGAAGCGCAAACCCCGCTGCGCCGCAACGTCACCATCGAAGAAGTTGGCAACGCCGGCGCCTTCCTGTGCTCGGACCTGGCGTCCGGCATCAGCGGTGAAATCATGTACGTGGACGGTGGCTTCAACACCACGGCCATGGGCAGCATCGAAGAGTAATCTTCGGTCAGCCAAAAAAACCCGCCGCTTTTGGCGGGTTTTTTATGCCTGTGATTTCCCCGGGCGATGCAGTCCACCCGTAGGAGCGAGCTTGCTCGCGAAAAAACCGGGCACGCCGCGCTCATCCAGACTAAATGCGTTGTCGTTAACGACCTTCGCGAGCAAGCTCGCTCCTACAGAGGGTCAGTGTTGTGTCAGGCACTTCGCGAACAACCGCTGAATCGGCTGATTGCGCTGGCTGTAGCGCTGCAACAGCACGATCTCGCGGTAGAAGGTCAATTCACCCAGCCGAATCACCCTGACCTTCGCCCCATGCTCCAGCCACAGTCCCGCCTCCGGCAACAACGAAACCCCCAACCCACACTCGACCATTTTGACAATGGCCTCCAGTTCATCCAGCTCCAGCGCCACGTGCACCTCGATCTGTCGTTCGCGCAGAAACCGTGTCACCAGCCGCCCGCCAAACGAATTGCGGTCGTAGCGCACATGAGGGTACTCGGCGAGCAGTTGCAACGGATCATCGCCGTCCAGCTCCGCCGGTACGATCAGCACGAACGGTTCCCGGCGAATGACCTGCGCAGACAACTCCTTTGGCAACTCAAACGGCGGCTTGATCAGGATCGCCAGGTCCACTTCTCCCGTGTCGACCTGACTCAGCAGGTTCAGTGACACACCGGGTACCAGCTTGGGCTCCAGCAAAGGCGCCTGTTGGCGCAAGCGCACCAGCGCCTGGGGCAGCAGCCCGGTCTGAGCGGTCGCCACTGCGCCGATTCTCAGTTCGCCTCGATACTCACTCACATCGTCGCTGACGGCCATGCGGCTGAAGGTCTCGAGCATTTCCCTGGCCATCGGCAACGCACGCTGCCCCGCCGCGTTGAGCAGCGCCTGGCGGCCGGTGCGGTCGAACAGTCGGATGCCAAGGGCTTGTTCCAGCTTGCGAATCTGTGCGCTGACCGCCGATTGCGTCAGACCGATGTGCATACCCGCTGCGGCGAACGTGCCGTAACGCGCCACCGCGATAAAGGTTTTCAGTTCGCGCAGCATGGCGGCCTCGATTGATCGAAATAATTTGAGCTCGATGCGAAAATTATCGTCTTTCAATCAAAAAGCACAGGGCTAAACTCGACACATTCCCACCCACACCGAGGTTCGCCTGATGCAACTGTCCCCTTTTCACCTGGCCATTCCGGTCTACGACTTGCCGGCCGCCCGACATTTCTATGGTTCAGTATTTGGCCTGGAAGAAGGCCGCTCAAGCGATCAATGGGTGGATTTCAATTTTTTCGGCCATCAACTGGTGATTCACCTGGCGCCGAAAAATCCCACGCAAGAAGCCGCGCACACCAACGCCGTGGATGGTCACGATGTGCCGGTGCCGCATTTTGGCGTGGTGCTCGGAATGGCCGAGTGGGAGGCGCTGGCCAAGCGGCTGAAGTCGCTGGAGACACGCTTCGTGATCGAACCGGGGATTCGTTTTCAGGGGCTGGTGGGTGAGCAGGCGACGATGTTTCTGTTTGATCCTTGCGGGAATGCGCTAGAGTTCAAGGCATTCAAGGATATTGGGCAGTTGTTTGCCAAGTAGACGTTGCCTGTCAGGACGCTATCGCGAGCAAGCTCGCTCCCACAGTGGATTTGTGGCGTTCATAAATCCTGTGGGAGCGAGCCTGCTCGTGAAGAGGCCCGCTAATGCAACACCGCCCTAACGGCACATCACACGCTCGGCCTCCTCCAGCAGTTCCTCGATTGAGTCATGAACAGTGGGGTTATATTCGACCTGAGTAACGCTGAACCGAATGTCATAGCTACGGTGCGCCGTGGCGTTGCGCTCATCGAGCATCTCATTGAGTCGCACCTTGATAGCCGCAATCTCAACGGCACTCGACCCAGTCAGCAGCGCCACAAACCGGTCGCCTTCGAGTCGGCCGACCACATCGTTTTCACGAAAGCCGATACGCAAGACATCGGCGAACGTCTTGAGCGCATCGTCACCTTTGGCCCGGCCATACAGATAGCAGATGAGCTTGAATTCATCGAGACTGAGGTACAGCAGTGTCGCCGGCGTCTCCAGTTGTCGGCAGGCGTCCAGCCCGAGTTGGGCCAACGCGGTGAAACCATGGCGATTGGACAGCAGCGTCAGCTCGTCCATGCTCGCCATCTGCACCCCTGCCAGTTCTTGTTCGGACTGGCGAGCCAGTTCGCGCAACCGTTCACGTTCTTGCTGTGGCGTGCGCAACGGGTTGGCTGATCGGCCCGATTTGCCTGTTTTGCCTGAGATCAACATCGTTCACTCCCTTGGCAGGTATGTACGTTAGAGTCGCCCGTACCCACATTGACTCCCTGTAAGCGTGCCGCTGGTCAGCTACCTGCCACCGGGCACGGTCCTCCCGCATCGGCCCAGCGCTTGAACCGGGCGACGAAAATATCGTGGGGCAAGCCGGCATCGAATTGCAGCGGCGAATCCCCAGGTATGTGACAGTTCTGGCAACGAGGGCTCTGGAAGACCTTCTGCACGGTGTCGAACGCCTGCAAGGCCTCGCGGTCATCAGCTAACACGTGCGATGCGTAGGCGATGAGACAGACCAGGATCACCGCCCCAAGCAACCAGTGATGTCGTTTCACCTCACACCCCCGCCAGCTGCAAGGGCAGCTCCCGCAGGCGCTGCCCGGTCAGGGCAAACACCGCGTTGGCTACCGCTGGCGCCACGGGTGGCACACCGGCTTCGCCGATACCACCGGGTTTGTCGCTGCTGGGCACGATATGCACTTCGACCACCGGCATTTCGTTGAGTCGCAGCACCTGATAGTCGTGATAGTTGGACTGCACCACCTGCCCGTCCTTGAGTGTCAGCTTGCTGTGCAAGGCGAAGCTGAGGCCAAAGGTAATGCACGACTCCATCTGCGCGGCGATGCTCTGGGGGTTTACCGCAATGCCGCAATCCACTGCGCACACCACCCGGTGCACGCGGATGGCGAGGTTGTCCTGGGACACCTCGGCCACCTGGGCCACGTAGCTGCCGAACGACTCATGCACCGCCACCCCCAGGGCATGGCCGTCCGGCAGTGGCGCTTTCCAGTTGGTCTTCTGCACCGCGAGGTTCAGCACACCGAGATGGCGCGGATGGTCCTTGAGCAAGGTGCGCCGATACTCCACCGGATCCTTGCCGGCCGCCGTGGCCAGCTCATCGATCAGCGACTCCATGACAAACGCGGTGTGGGTGTGACCCACCGAACGCAACCACAACACGCTGATGCCGGTTGTCGGTGAGTGCAGTTCGATCTGGTGATTGGCCAGTCCTTCGATGTAAGGGCTATCGACCACGCCTTCGACGGAGGTCTTGTCGATCCCGTCCTTGACCATGGTCGCTTCAAGTGAGGTCCCGGCCATGATCGACTGCCCGACCATCACATGCTTCCAGGCCAGTGGCAGGCCGTCAGCGCCCAGCCCGATACGCGCATGGTGCAGGAACGCCGAGCGGTAATAGCCGCCGCGGATGTCGTCCTCCCGCGCCCACACGGTTTTCACCGGTGCACCGGCAGCCTTGGCGACATACACCGCTTCGCTGACGAAATCCGACGTCGGATTGGCCCGGCGCCCGAAGCCGCCACCGAGAAACTCGGTATGGATCACTACCTGTTCGGGATTGAGCCCGGTGATTTTCCCGGCGACCATTTGGTCCAGGGTCTGGAACTGGGTGCCAGTCCAGATTTCGCATTTATCCTTGGTGATGCTCACCGTGCAGTTCAGTGGCTCCATCGGCGCGTGTGCCAGGTAAGGCACGCTGTATTCAACGTCGATCTTCTTGGCCGCTTTCGCCAGAGCAGCCTGGGTATCCCCCGCCTGGCCTGCGTTCAGGCCGGGGGTGGTGGCGAGTTTGCGGAAGTTCTCCAGCAACGCCTGGCTGTCGAGCCCGGCGTTCGGCCCCGGATTCCACTCGATTTTCAGCGCATCGCGCCCCAGCTTCGCCGCCCAAAAATGATCGGCAATCACTGCGATGCCGGTCGGCACTTGCACCACTTTGTGCACACCCGGAATCGCCAGCGCTTCGGCGCCTTCAAAGGATTTGACGCTGCCGCCGAAGGTGGGCGAACGGGCGACCATCGCAGTCATCAGCCCGTCAAACTGCACGTCCATGCCGAACTTCGCCCGGCCGGTGATTTTTTCCGGAGTGTCCAGACGCTGGGTGGGTTTGCCGATCAGCCTCCAGTCCTTTGCGTCCTTGAGTTTGATCGAGGCCGGGTCTGGCCGTGGCAATTGCCCGGCCTCATCGGCCAGTTCGCCGTAGGCAGCACGGTGCTCACCGGCTATGACCACCCCCGATTCGGTATGAATTCCGGACGGCGCGACGTTGAAACGCTTGGCCGCTGCGTCGATCAACATCAAGCGCGCCGCCGCGCCGGCCTGACGATAGCGGTCGAACTCCATCCAGGTCGAGGTCGAGCCACCGGTAATTTGCATCCCGCCAAAACCAGGCAGGCCGTAATCGGCGGCAGAAGCCGGTGCATGCTCGACGCGGATCTTCGTCCAGTCGGCGTCCAGCTCTTCGGCGATCAGCATGGTCAGGCCGGTCCAGATACCCTGGCCCATTTCCGAGTGCCCCAGCAGTACGGTGACACTGTTGTCGTTGCCAATACGCAGGAAGGCATTAGGCGCAAAAACGTTGCCCTGGTTTTCCGCGCCCATGGCGAAACGGTGGGCAGCGGGCATGGCAAACGCGACCACCAGCCCGCCGCCCAGCATGGCACTGCCCTTGAGAAAACCACGGCGCGATAACGCGTTGATGCTGTTCATGGCGCAAGCTCCCTTCACCCCGGCCTCAACCCAGCTCGGCGGCGCGTTTGACCGCCGCGCGGATCCTCGGGTAAGTGCCGCAACGGCAGATGTTCCCGGACAGCGCCTGATCGATGTCGCTGTCGGTCGGTTTCGGAATTTTCGCCAGCAATGCGGCCGCCGACATGATCTGCCCGGACTGACAGTACCCACACTGGACCACGTCAAGTTCCGCCCAGGCCTGTTGGACCGGGTGCGAACCATCCGCGGAAAGGCCTTCAATGGTGAGAATCTTTTGCCCATGGGCCACGGCCGTGACCGGTGTGATGCACGAGCGCAGCGGTGCGCCATCAACGTGCACGGTGCAGGCCCCGCATTGGGCGATACCGCAGCCGAATTTGGTGCCGGTGAGGTGGGCGACATCGCGCAAGACCCAGAGCAGCGGCATGTCGGCAGGGACATCCAGCTCCTGATCCTGGCCATTGATGTTCAGGGTCAGCATGGCGCGGTTCCTCAGACTCAGGGTGATCTGAAGGGGCGTCGCTGCGGCCTTGTAAAACCTGCGCGCGCCTCGGGTTACCCTTCAGCTAAGCGCAATTTTGCCGGCAGGCCGAGGCGCATCGACCACCGGTCACTTGCAGGAGCGAGCTTGCTCGCGAAAAACGTCAGTACAACGCGGTCATTCAGACAGGGCGCGTTATCGTTGACGTCCGTCGCGAGCAAGCTTCGCTCCTACACCCTCGGCTTGAACAAAATACCGATGTAACGCGACAGAAACAGCCCGAATGCCATACACCAAAGCAGCGCCGACAGTCCCAATCCCCACCCGGAAAACGGCACCAGCAACACCCGTGACACACCCGCCACCAGCACCAGGGCAAATCCCACAACGATTACTTTCGAGGGCCGCAACGGCCGCCCGGTGTGCCCCAGGCTGACCCGCGCGATCATCGCCAGAACCAACCCGCCGATGCCGCCGACGGCCAGCGAATGGGTGGCCAGGCTTTGCTGCGGCATCCAGCCCAGGTGCCACAGCGCCATGGCCAGCGTCGCCACCGCGAGCCAGGTGTAAGCCAGATAAAGCGACCACAGCAGCGGCACGCGCCACAGACCGCGATCATGCCAGCGCCACAATCGCAGCAGATGCAAACCGCTGATCAACGCAAACAACAGCGCCAGCCACACACGTGGGGCGTCATTCAAACCGGCGGCAAAAGACACCGCCGCCAGCATCGCGCTGATCAGCAACACCTTGCCCGGCAACGGATGAGCCGCAGGCGTTGCGGGACGGTTCAAGCCGCGCTGGATGAAGAACGGAATCACCCGCCCGCCGATCACGCTCATCAGCGCGCCCACCAGCCACAAAGCCGCCAGCACACCATGCCGCTGCAGATTCACGTCTTCATTGAAAATACCCAGCAACGTCAGCGCCTGACAGCCTGCCAACAACGTGACCATCAGTAAAACCGGATAATTTTCCCGCTTGCCGGCGGCGATCAAATCCCGTCCCAGCACACACGCCAGCAGCGGCAGAAAGGGCACTTGCAAGGCCAGCAACAGGATGGCGGGCATCGGCATCAACCAGGCCAGCCGAGCGATCAGCCATACCAGCACCAGCCCGATCAGCGGCCACCCATTGAGTCCTGGCCGGCCGGTCCAGTTAGGTACCGCCGTCAACAGAAACCCGGCAATGATCGCCGCGGTAAAACCGAACGGCATTTCATGGCGATGCCAGGCGAGCATGCCACCCGTCGGTTGTGCGCCGGGGAGTCGACCGTACAACCACAACGCCCAGACCGCCACCGCGATGGCCGCGAACCCGGCACCCGCCAGAAAAAACGGGCGAAAGCCGAGGGAGAAAACAGGTGCAGCAGCGATTCCACGCATCACGCCACCACTCTGGCCGGAGTTTGGCTCAGCCCGTACTGCGACAGCAGCCGCATGACATAGCCGATTTTCAGCAGGGTCGGGCCGAGGATGGTCATGGCGTGCATCGACACCAGGGCGACAATCGACAGGTGCCCTGCATAGAGATAGGCGCCGTAGACTCCGGCGAGCAACATGACCAGGCCAACACCGAGTACGCGATTGGAGAGATGCAGAACGTTTTGAGGGTTGCTGAAGAAATGGGGCATTTTCCGTACGCCTGTAGCCGCTCAGTTGTAAGTTTGATGTTTCATGTTCCGTGCCAGCTCATGAGCCCTTGTAAACCGGCACCTCCAGATCAACGCAGTCAATTTGACTCAAACCCGATACTGTCATAATGACAACACAAAGAGTCATTACGACAACAACGTCCTCCAGACACGGTTCAATCAACCTAAAAGCAAACCAATATCATTTGCACAGACATGGACCATTTGCTTTAATCGCGATCAATTCTTATTTACATAGAGGCGCGAACCGCCCATGGACATGCGCTCACGATGACGGTTGCCGATTCCTCCTGCGTCCAGACCCTCTACGCCACGCATCACCGCTGGTTGCACGCGTTGCTGCGCCGGCGTCTGAACAACGCGTTTGATGCTGCCGACCTGGCCCATGACACCTTCATCCGTGTGCTCAAGCGCCCTCAGGTGTTCTACGACGAAACCCACGAACGTTCGTATCTGGCGACCATCGCCCGAGGCTTGTGTATCGATCACTGGCGTCGTCGGCAACTTGAACAGGCCTGGCTGGACACCCTCGCAGCGCAGCCCCAAGCCGTTCACCCTTCGCCAGAGCAGCGGGCGATCATCGTCGAAACCCTGTATGAAGTGGACGCCATGTTGCAACGCTTGCCCCAACGGGTACGTGATGCGTTCGTGTTGGCTCAGTTGCAGGGGTTGCCCTACCGCGCCATCGCCGAAGAAATCGGCGTGTGTGAGCGCATGGTGAAGAAGTACCTGGCCCAGGCATTGATGCATTGCGCCATGCTCGAAGCAGAACTCGATGGCCTGCTGATTCAATGACACAGACCGCATCGAACGCCATCAGCCACGCCAGTCTCGAACAAGCTGCGCAATGGTATGTCCAACTCAACGACCAACAGGCCGGGGAACAAGAGCGCCAGCACTGGCAAGCCTGGCTGACGCGAAGTAGCGAGCATCAGGCTGCCTGGCATTATGTCGAGCGGGTTGGCCAGCGCTTTGCCGCCTTGCAGAACGATCATCCGCAAGCAGTCAGCCATGTACTGCGCAACACCGGGCGTGCCGCCATCAGTCGCCGCCACACCGTGAAGGGTTTGCTGGTTCTGGTGTCGGGAGGTTTGCTGGGGTGGAGTGCCTGGGAGGAAACCGCCCAGGCGCCCACCCTGGTTCGCTGGCGCGCCGACCTCTCCACCGGCACCGGCGAAACCCGCGAAACCCGGCTCAGCGATGGTAGCCAGATCTGGCTCAATGCGTTGAGCGCGCTGAATGTTCGGTTCGACAGCACACAACGACTGCTGCTGTTGCGGCTTGGGGAGGTGTTGATCGATACCGCCAAAGACAGCCACCGCCCGCTGCTGGTGCACACCGCCCAGGGCCGGATGCGCGCGCTGGGCACGCACTTCAGTGTGCGCCAGGAGGATCGGCAGACAGTGCTCAACGTCTACGAAGGCGCCGTTGAAGTCCGGACTGCCCAAGGCCAGGTTCAGGTGGTGGAAGCGGGACGCCAAGTGACATTCAGCGAAAACCACATACTGACACCGACCGCCGCCACGGCGACACGTGAAGCCTGGCGCCGTGGCCTGTTGCTGGCAGACAATCTGCCGTTGGGCCAATTGCTCCAGGAGCTGAGCCAATACCGTCACGGGCATCTGGGCTGCGACCCGTCGGTAGCCGGGCTGCCGGTCATGGGTTCGTTCCCGCTCAAGGACACTGATCAGGCCTTGCGCCTGCTGGAAGCGGCATTGCCGGTACGGGTGCAGAAGCCGCTGGACTGGTGGGTCAACGTCGGCCCAAAAGCCTGATGACGGTTTTTTCTGTCGCGCCGGTTCCCTTTTGCCTTTTTCGTCCGGTTAACCCTTCAAGCACCTCGATTGCCGATTGATCCGACTCCCGGGAACCCCATGTCGCGCGCCACCGTTACCCGCAACCGCTTCGCCTTGCATCCGCTGATGCTGGCTCTGGCGGTTGTCTTGCCGGGCCTGGACGTGTCGCGGACTCAAGCCGCCCCCCTCGTCAACAGCGAACAACCCGGCAGCCAGGCACGCCATTACACCATCGCTGCCGGATCGCTGGTGAGCGTCCTCAACCGCTTTGCCGAACAGGCCGGGATTTTTCTCGCCGGACACAATGACCTCGCGGCCGGCAAAAGCAGCCCTGGTCTTGACGGTGTCTACAGCCAGCAGCAAGCGTTGCAACGACTGCTGCAAGGCAGTGGCCTGCAAGCGCAACGCCAGGGCACCGGCAGCTACGTGCTGCAGGCCACAGCCGTGACACAAGATGCACTGGAACTGGGGGCGACGAACATTTCCGGGCAGGCACCCGGGACGATCAGCGAAGACTCCCGCGCCTACACCGTCGGCTCGACGCCTTCAGCCACTGGTCTGCCGCTGTCCCTGCGCGAAACGCCGCAATCGGTCACGGTCATCACCCGCCAACTCATGGATGACCAGGGGGCCACCAGCATCGTCGATGTCCTGCGCCGCACTCCTGGTATCAGCGTACAAAACTACGACAGCGAACGCTGGGAATTTTCCAGTCGAGGCTTGCCAATCACCAATTTCCAGTACGACGGCGTCAACACCGACTATGACGGCGTCTACGACTACGGCACCTCGAGCACCGACATGGCACCCTACGACCGCGTTGAGATCATCAAAGGCGCGACCGGCCTGATGACCGGGGCAGGTGATCCCTCGGCAACCGTCAATCTGATTCGCAAGCGCCCGACCCCGGTATTCAAAGCCTCGGTCACCGGCACCGTCGGCTCCTGGGACAACTATCGCAGCGAAGGCGATATTTCCGGCCCGCTGAGTGCCAGCGCAAATGTCCGCGGGCGCCTGATCGGGGTCCACCAGGACCGTAGCGCCTACGCCGATCACTACCGCAACACCAAGGACATCGCCTACGGCATTGTCGAAGCCGACATGACCCCGGACACCCTTGTCACCGTCGGTATCGACCAGCAAGACACCCGTTCCCGGGGCGCCAGCTGGACCGGTTTTCCGATGTACTACAGCGACGGCTCGCGCACCGATTTCTCCCGGTCCTTCAACCCGGCCACCGACTGGAGCCGTCGCGACTTCACCAACCAGACGGTGTTCGCCTCCGTGCAGCAGCAACTGGCCAACGATTGGGCACTCAAGGTCAGTTACGACCGCAAACACCGCCAGCACGATACCTTCCTCGCCTCCGCCAGTGGCGGCAACCCGGACCCGGTCAGCGGTAACGGCATGTTCATGTATATGGGCAAGTTCGAGGGCGATCAGGTTCAGGACAACATCGACGTCAACCTGACCGGTCCATTCACCCTATGGGGTGGCGATCACGAACTGATCGTCGGTTTCATGTCAATGAACACGCGCCAGGACATCCCGGTGTACGGTTCGGTGTACCCGCCAGTGGACGGCAGCATCTTCGACTGGCGCGGCGAGTTTGCGAAACCCGGGATCCCACGGGTGGGCACCGACGACATTGTCCAGCGCCAGACCGGTGCCTACCTGGCCACCCGGCTCAAGCCCGTCGATGACCTGGCGCTGATCCTCGGTACGCGTGTCAGCGACTTCTCGGGGCACGACGACCTGGATTACAGCGACCCGCACACCGCCGACCTGCGCGACAGCTATCGCCAGAGCGGTGTCGTCACGCCTTATGCCGGGCTTGTCTATGATTTCGACGACACCTGGTCGGTGTACACCAGCTACACCAGCATCTATCAGCCGCAAATGAGCAAGGACGCCAACCGGCGACTGCTCGATCCGGTACAAGGCAAAAGTCTTGAAGCGGGCATCAAGGCTGAATACTTCGATGGGCGCCTGAACGCCAGGTTCGCCCTGTACCGCATCGAACAGGACAACATCGCCGAGTATGTCAGCGGCGTTGATACCGAGTCGGTGTACCGCGCCGTCCAGGGCGCCACCACCAAAGGCTTCGAGATCGAACTGGCCGGCGAGTTACGGGACGGCTGGAACCTGTCGGCCGGCTACACCTATAACCACACCCGCGATGCCAAGGGTGATTACGTCTACGGTTCGGTGCTGCAAACCACTGCACCGGAACAGGTGGTGCGAGTATTCAGCACCTACCGCCTGCCTGGCCCCTGGGACAGGCTCACCGTCGGTGCAGGCGTGAACTGGCAAAGCGAATTCTTTGGCAATGTGTTCCGTCCCGACCCCGCCGATACGGTGAACTTCGGTCAGTACACGACGATCACCCAGCCCGGTTACGCCCTGGTGGACGCGATGGCGCACTATCGCTTCAACGAGCACGTGAGCACCACACTGAACGTGAAGAACCTGTTCGATAAAACCTACTACACCGGGCTTGGCAACTTTGGCACCGGGTTTTATGGCGAACCGCGCGCCGTACAACTGACCACCCGATGGGCGTTCTGATCGTGGCCTGAGACGGGTGTTTGGCGATCTACGGCACTGCCGAACGAACCCAGGATGGCTACGCTGTAATCCAGCATGCATAACCTGACGAGGAGCGCCCGCCATGCAACGTGTACAAAAACTCACGCCCTGCCTGTGGTTCGACGATCAGGCCGAAGAGGCGGCCAAGTTCTATTGTTCGATCTTCGATCATTCGAAAATCACGGCCATTACCCATTACGGCCACGCCGGTTTCGAATTCCACGGTCGGCCCGAAGGTTCGGTCATGACCGTCAGCTTCGAGCTCGACGGACAGAGCTTCACCGGCCTCAACGGCGGGCCGTTGTTCAAGTTCAGTGAAGCGGTTTCATTTCAGGTCAATTGCCTGAGCCAGGAAGAAGTCGATCATTACTGGGGCAACCTGTCGGCCGGCGGCGCTCCCGAGGCCCAGCAATGCGGCTGGCTCAAGGACAAGTTCGGGCTGTCATGGCAGATCGTCCCCGTTGCGATGATGGACATGATCAAAGACCCGGACACGAAAAAATCCCAACGAGCCATGCAGGCGATGATGCAGATGAAAAAACTCGATATCGCCGAACTGCAACGAGCCTTTGACGGCGAGAGCTAATACACTCGGGCACTGACCTGCCGAGGAGCGAGCATGAAGCACGCCGTTGCCAAGAACGCCGACAAGGCCCCGCGCTTCTGGCGCGATGATGCCCTGCCTTTCATCGAAGCCCGCGCCATCGCCGACGGGCGCGAAGTCTGCTACACACGGCATACCCACGAGCACTTTTCCATCGGAGCGATCACCGCCGGGCGCAGCACCTATCTCCATGAGCAGTCGGCGTTCGAGGTCAGCGTCGGCACTGTCGTGCTGATGAACCCCGGTGACGTCCACGCCTGCAACCCGATCGAAGACCAACCCTGGTCGTACCTGATGCTGTACGTCGATACGCCGTGGCTGACCGATTTGCAGCATCAGCTCGGGTTCAGCGATGACGCGGCGTTTCGCCGCTTTTCAGTGACCCATACCCGGGACGCCAACCTGTTTGCCGGCCTCGCGGGCTTGTATGAAGTACTGGTCGATCCACAGCAGGACGTGCTGCGCAAACACAGCGTGGCCGTGGAGTTCTTTACCGAGGTTCAGCTCCGGTTCAACCCGGTCGATCAGCCGCTGCGCGAACCCAATTTCAAGCTGGAGCGTGCTGCCGATTACATCCGCGACCACTGCACGCAAACCCTGAAGCTCGAAGACATATGCGAGGCGGCGCAACTGTCACCGTCCTACCTGATCCGCGCCTTCAAACAGCATTACGGCATGACGCCCCACGCGTTCCTGGTGAACCGACGCATCCAGTTCGCCCAGGATCAATTGCGCAGCGGCAAGCTGATTGCGGACGTGGCACTGGAAGCGGGGTTCGCCGATCAGGCGCATTTTCAACGGGCATTCAAACAGCACCTGGCGGCGACACCGGGGCAGTATCGAGGGTGAATATCCAGTAACTGCCGTTACGGCAGCAACAGGTACACCGCGCTCACCACCAGCAACAACGCCATGGTGCGATTGAACAGGCGCATGCCGGCCGGATTGTGTAAAAAGCCGCTGAGAAATGTCCCGGCATACGCCCAGCAGCCGACCGACGCATAACAGATCACCAGGTAGATCGCGGCGAATTGCCAAACCAGGCGTGCCTCGCCATCGGCGACAAACGCGCCCATGCCGGCCACGCAGGCCAGCCAGGCTTTCGGGTTGAGCCATTGCATGATGGCGCCATACAGCATCGACGGCGCCTGCGCCGATTCGCTGGCTTGCACCTGCCCATTGTCGGCCGCCAGCTTGAAGGCCATGTACAACAGAAACGCCACGCCTGCCCATTGCACCCCCTGCGTCAGTGCCGGCCATCGTTGCAACAACTCATGCAGCCCCAACCCCATCAGCACCAACAGCAAAACAAACCCCAGGGTGGCCCCGGCCACGTGACGCTGGCTGGCCCGGAAGCCAAACCGCGCGCCGGAACTCAACGCCACAATGTTGACCGGCCCCGGCGTGATGGACGCGACCAGCGCAAACGCTGCCATGGACATCATCAGACTCATTGCACACCTTCTTCCATCGAGTTGAACAAGGCCCTCAAGGTAAAGCGCCGACCGGCTCGCGTATTGAAGAAAACTGCCCTGCCCGGCCTCGCTATGAGTAATAACCGACGACGTTTTTCACTTTTCTCAAGGCAATGCGCAACGACTCCATGTCCACCGAACCCAACGCCAGGCGTATCGCGTGCGGCACGTGGGCCGAAATCGCAAAAGGCTCGGCCGGCGACACCGACACCTGCTCGCGCATCAGTGCCATGGCGATCTGGTCGGCCCGGGCGTCCTCTGCCAACGGCAGCCAGATGAAGTAGGAATTGGGGTGACTGATGGTCCTGAGCCCCGCCAGCATCTCGCGGGCCAGGGCTTGCCGGGCCCGGGCGTCTGCACGTTTTTGCGATTCCAGTTGGCTGACGGTGCCATCATCGAGCCAGGCCGTGGCGATGGCGGTCATCACGCCAGGAGTGTTCCAGGTGGTCGCCATGATCGTGCGCTCGAAGGCGGCGACCCATTGCGCCGGTGCGGCAATGAAACCGACGCGCAACCCGGTGGCGACATTCTTCGACAGACCGGACACGTACACCGTTCTCTCAGGCGCCAGCTCGGCCAGTGGCGGCGGTACGTTTTCGGCCAGGAACGCATAGGCGGCGTCCTCGATGATCGTCAGGTCATGCCGGCGCGCTATCGCCACCAGTTGCTGGCGCTGACCGACGTCCATCACCCAGCCCAAAGGGTTGTGCAGGGTCGGCATCGAGTACAGCGCCCGTACCGATCGGCTGCGACAGAGTTTTTCCAGTGCGGGCAGATCAGGCCCGGTATCCGTGACCGGAATGGGCAAGACTTCCAGATGCAGGGTTTCGGCCAGCGTCTTGAAACCGGGATAGGTCAGCGCATCGGCGGCGATCACATCACCAGGCTTGAGCAGCGACATCATCGCCACCGCCAGGCCATGCTGGGCGCCGCTGACGATCAACACTTGCTCGGCTGGCAAGCTCAGCCCGCGTTCAACCAGATGGCGCGCGACCGAGGCCCGTTCGTGCAGGCGTCCCGCGTGAGGCTGATAGCGCAGGAGGGATTCAAGGTCCCCGGACAACGCCAGTTGACGCAAGGCAGTGCGCAACAGGTCGGCCTGACCGGGCAATGACGGGTAGTTGAAATTCAGGTCGATCATCCCCGCCGCCACCACGTGCTGCGAGATGCCCTGCCCCGGCGGCAGCGAGGTCTCCCTGACAAAGGTCCCGCGTCCGGCTTCGCCGCTGACCAGACCCATACCCTCCAGCTCGGCATACACCCGGCTGGCGGTGACCAGCGCCATACCGTGCTCGGTTGCCAGTTGCCGGTGAGTCGGCAGGCGCGTACCGGGCGGCAGATGCCCGGAGCGGATGTCGGCGGCAAAGGTATCTACCAGGGTCTTGTAGCGGGATCGAGGCATGTCGAGATGTATCCATGACAATTTTTTGATTGTATCGATAGTCGCTCATAGGATGAGTTTCGTGCAATCAGACAATGAGCGTGAGCCAAATGGAACGGACCTCGAACCTGCAACCCCGGACGTTGGAAAACAGTACCAGCGGCTGGATCAACGGCCTGATCGGCGTGGTGATCTTCAGCGGCTCGCTGCCGGCGACACGGGTGGCGGTGCTGGAGTTTGACCCTGTGTTCCTGACGGTTGCGCGCGCGACCATCGCGGCGATCCTGGCGCTGTGCCTGCTGTGGTTATTCAAGGAAAAACGCCCGGCGCGCCAGCAACTGATTCCATTGATGATCGTCGCCCTGGGCGTGGTCATCGGCTTTCCCCTGTTGACCGCGCTGGCGCTGCAATACGTGACTTCCGCGCACTCCATTGTCTTTGTCGGCCTGCTGCCTCTGGCAACAGCGGTGTTTGGCGTTCTGCGCGGCGGCGAGCGGCCAAGGGCGGCGTTCTGGATTTTCTCGGTGCTGGGCAGCCTGCTGGTGGTCGGGTTTGCCCTGTCCCAAGGGCTGACCGCCTCCCCTCAAGGCGACATCCTGATGCTGCTGGCCATCCTCGCCTGCGGCCTGGGTTATGCCGAAGGCGCGAAACTGTCGCGCACCCTCGGTGGCTGGCAGGTGATTAGCTGGGCGCTGGTGCTGTCGCTGCCGATCATGGCCGTGCTCAGCTGGATGCGCATGCCGGCTTCGTTCACCGGCATCAGCACGCCGGCCTGGCTCAGCCTGGCTTACGTCTCGCTGTTCAGCATGCTGATCGGTTTCGTGTTCTGGTATCGCGGCCTGGCCCAAGGGGGCATCGCCGCCGTCGGGCAATTGCAGTTGCTTCAGCCGTTTTTCGGGCTGACCCTGGCCGCCACCCTGCTGCATGAGCATGTCAGCCTCGGCATGCTGGGTGTCACCGTCGCCGTGTTCCTCTGCGTCGCCGGGGCGAAAAAGTTCGCCAGATAACCCCGTGTACGGTGGTTTGCGCCAATGACTGTATGGGTCTGGCCAAGGGTGAGCCGTGATAAAAATAGCGCTGTTGCTACAGGAGCCCACCATGGATCTCGCCACCCTCACCCTGTTTCTGCCGGCCTGTTTTGCCCTCAATATGGCGCCAGGCCCCAACAACCTGTTGTCGGTCAGCAATTCGACCCGCTATGGCTACCGCACCGCGTGTGTGGCCGGCATCGGCCGGTTGCTGGCGTTCGCCGGGATGATTGCCCTGGCCTCGGCGGGGCTGGCGGTGGTGTTGCAAACCTCTGAGCTGCTGTTCTACGCCATCAAGATCCTTGGCGCGGCATACCTGTTCTACCTCGCCTGGCAATTGTGGCGCGCAGATCCGGGTGTAGAAAACGAGGTCACCTCAGCGCCCGTGGGCACGCTGGCGCTGGCCCGACAGGAATTCCTGGTCGCGGCCGGCAACCCCAAGGCCATCCTGATTTTCACCGCGTTCCTGCCGCAATTCGTCGACTCGACCCACGCCATTGCGCCGCAGTTCGTGGTGTTGGGCGCGCTGTTTCTGGTGCTGGAATGGGTCGCCATCGGCGCCTATGCCTACATGGGCCTGCACATGCGCCGCTGGTTCGCCAGGCCATCGGGCAAGCGGATGTTCAACCGCTGCTGCGCCGGGTTGTTGTCGGCGGCGGCTTCGGTACTTCTGATGGCCAGACGCAGCTGAAGCAGATATTTCCCCCATGTGGGAGCAGTGTTGAAAGGATCGAAATTCGCTGTCGATTTTCCGGTGGAGGTCGCTCATGACGCGATCTATGCTGCGCCCATGAACCTACAAAAAACGCTGCTGCCGCCCCGTGCCGAGATGGTTCGCGCCATGCTCGAGCGAGACACCTCCTACGAGGGGGTGTTTTTCACGGCGGTCAAGACCACAGGCATCTTCTGCCGCCCCGGTTGCACCGCCCGCAGCCCGAAGCCTGAGAACGTCGAGTTCTTTGCCAGCGCCGAACAATGCCTGGCGGCGGGCTATCGCGCCTGCAAGCGCTGCAAACCGCTTGACACCGCCGCCAGCGCGCCGGACTGGGTGCAGAAACTGTTCAAGTCGGTAGACGCCGACCCGGAACAGCGCTGGACCGACGCCCGGCTACTGGCTGAAGGCATCGAACCACTGAAACTGCGTCGCTGGTTCAAGCAGCATTTCGGCATGACCTTCCACGCCTGGCTGCGCACCCGGCGCCTGGGCATGGCGTTGGGCGGGATCAAACAGGGCGACTCCATCGATGACGTCGCCTTCGATTTCGGCTACGAGTCCCTGAGCGGTTTTCGCGATGCCTTTCAAAAATCCTTTCACATCACCCCGGGCCGGGCGGCCAACAGCGAGCCGCTGCTGTTCACGCGCCTGACCACACCCTTGGGGCCGATGATCGCCATGGCCGAACGGCGTGGGCTGGTGCTGCTGGAGTTTCTCGATCAGGCCTCGCTGAACCCTTCGGTCCAGGCGCTGCAAAACCGTTTCGGTTATGCCGTGGCACCGGGGCACAACGCGTATTTGCAGCAGATCGAAGAGCAATTGTCCGCATATTTCGCCGGTACGCTCACTGAGTTCAGCGTGGCCTTGCACATGCCCGGTAGCGAGTTCTCCCGCCGGGTCTGGGCTGAACTGGCGAAGATCCCTTACGGCCGGACCACCACCTACGGCGCCATTGCGGCGATTCTGGGCAAGCCCGGTGCCAGTCGGGCGGTGGGCCTGGCCAACGGGCATAACCGCTTATCGATTGTCGTGCCCTGCCACCGGGTGATCGGCGCCGACGGCTCGTTGACCGGCTACGCTGGAGGCCAGCCGCGCAAGGCGTTTCTGCTCAGGCTGGAAAACGCAGCGGTGCAGCTCACGGAGCAGCTGGCGTTCTGATCCCCTCACAGTTTTTTCATAAGGAAGGAAACTCGATGGACAGGCTCGACAATCAACTGCACCAACTGCATCACGAGGGTTTGCTGATCCTCACCAACGTCGCCGATGCCGCCGGTGCGCGGCTGGTGGAGCAACTGGGCAACAAGGCTGTCGCCACCAGCAGTGCGGCGGTGGCCTGGGTACATGGCTATCCGGACGGCAACACCCTGCCCCTTGAGCGCCTGGTCTCGACGGTCGAGTCGATTGCCCGGGTCATTTCGGTGCCACTGACCGTGGACATCGAAGCCGGTTATTCCGATGACCTGGAACGAGTGGCAAAAGTGGTTGACGCCGTGATCGCCGCCGGCGCTGTCGGAATCAATATCGAGGACGGCTCCTCGCCGCCGGAATTACTGGTACGCAAGATTGAAACCGCGCGCCAGGTGGCCGATCGACGTAACGTGAACCTGTTCATCAATGCGCGCACCGATGTTTATCTTCGGGGTCTGGTGCCTGCCGAAGATCGCGTCGCCGAAACCCTCAGGCGCGCCGCGCTGTATCAGGCGGCCGGTGCCAATGGCCTGTTTGCCGCGGGCGTTACCGCGGAGTACGAGATCAAGGCGCTGTGCCACGGCACCTCACTGCCGTTGAATGTGCTTGGCTTCCCAGGCCTGCCGTCACCCGAAGTGCTCAAAGAACTTGGTGTGCGCCGCCTGTCCGCAGGTTCAGGCATCGCCGAGTTCCTCTACGGTGCCATGGCCGGCATCGCCAAAAGCTTTCTGCAAACCGGCAAGTTCGATACCCACGACCTGAAGGCCCTCACCTATGGCGAAGTGAACGCCCTGTTGAAACCGTCCGGGAAAGCCTGAACCCATGTCCGACGGCTATCAGGCGGCCAGTGCGTTCCTGGCGACCATCGATGACGACTGGCGCCGCCATATCGACGCCATCGGCCCGTGCCTGCACCAGCCGCACGCAGCCCGTGATCCCTATGAGTCGCTGGTGCGGGCGATTGCCTATCAGCAACTGCACGCCAAGGCCGGCGATGCGATTGTCGGCCGGCTGCTGGCACTGTTCGGTTCGGGTGCGTTTCCCAAGCCTGAACAGATCGTCGCGACCGATTTCGACCGACTGCGCAGTTGCGGATTTTCCGCGAGCAAGATCGCGACCATTCAGGGTATCGCCCAGGCGGCGCTGGACGGCTTGGTGCCCGATTACGCCGCGGCGCTGGCCATGGACGATGAAGCACTGATCGAACGCCTGATCACGTTGCGCGGCGTGGGCCGCTGGACCGTGGAGATGCTACTGATCTACAGCTTGGAGCGGCCGGATATCCTGCCGGCCGATGACTTTGGTGTGCGTGAGGGCTATAGGCGACTCAAGGGCCTGGAGGTGCAGCCGACGCGCCGGCAGATGATCGAGATCGGGTTGGGGTGGAGTCCTTATCGAACGGTGGCCTCCTGGTATTTGTGGCGGGTGCCCAACCGGTAGACCGCGTTATCGTTCATCGCGAGCAAGCTCGCTCCCACAAGGTTCGCGTGATCTTTGTGGGAGCGGGCTTGCTCCGGGCGGCGTTCCGACGAAGACGTCAGTCCAGTCAACACACCATCAAGGACCAGTCACAACCCCGACTTCAACCGACTGAACGCCCTGATCAACGCCCGGTTGAACGCCTTGCCATTGTCATTCTTGTTGTACAGCGAAGCCCTGACTACCGCTGGCGGATACGTCCCCGGATCATTGCGAATCGCCGGGTCGATCAAGCCGTCCGCCGCCGTGATCGCATTGGCGTAATGGATGGTGTCTGTGATCGGCGCGATCACTTCCGGGGTCATCAGGTAGTCCATCAATGCAAGACCCGCCTTGGGATGTGGCGCATCCTTGGGAATGACCATGGCATCGAACCAGATCAACGTGCCCTCCTTCGGAATCCGGTATTTCAGCGAGTACGGTTTACCCGCTGCCTGGGCCTGGCCCGCCGCGATGGCCACGTTGCCGTTCCACGACATCGCCATGCAGGTGTTGCCGTTGGCCAGGTCGCTGATGTTCAGGTCGTTGTCGAAATAACGAATGTACGGGCGAATCTTCGCCAGTTGCTGCTCGGCCAACTTCAGGTCATCGAGGTTCTGGCGGTTGATGTCCAGGCCCATGTACTTCATGACCGCCGCAAACACTTCGTTGGGATCGTTGAGCAAGCTGACCCCGCAATCGGCGAATTTCGAGACCACGGCCGGATCGAACAGCATCGCCCAACTGTCGGTCGGCGCATCGGGCAGGCGCTGCTTGACTGCCTGTTCCTGATACCCCACACCCGTTGTGCCCCAGGCGTAGATCCCGGCATAGCGGTTGCCTGGGTCGAACACCGCCATGTGCTGGCGGAACTCCTCGCCGACGCCGGCAAAGTGCGGCAGTTGCTGCTTGTCGACCGTCTGCACCGCGCCACTCTCGATGGCCCGGGACAGATGCTGCCCCGCCGTCAGCACCAGATCGTAGCCACTGCGGCCGGTGAGCAGCTTGGTCTCGACGGTTTCCAGGGAGTCGAAGTGGTCGACCACCACATGGATGCCGGTTTTCGCTTCAAAATTCTTCAAGGTGTCCGGGGCCAGGTACTCGCCCCAGATGTAGAGGTTGACCACCGGTTTGGCGGAGTCGGCAGCCTGCACACACAGGGGTGCAAGCACCAGCAGTATTGCTTGAGTCAGTTTGTGCAGGCCCACGATCACGCTCCCCTTTTGTTGGAGGCGGTGACGGCGTACTGCGGCATGGTGATGCACGCGACGTTGCCGCCACCGAGGAGGATTTCTCGGGAGTTTTCGATGCCGACGATGCTGTGTTGCGGGAACAGCTCGGCCAGGGTCGCCAGCGCCACTTTGTCGTTGCGATCACCAAACAGCGGCACCACGATGGAGCTGTTACCGGCGTAGTAGTTGATGTACGACGCGCAGATTTTCGTCCCGGCCTGGCGGGTATGGGTGCTGTCCTGCTGATCCAGGCCTTCGGCTTCTTCGGCGGTCCACTCCAGCACATCCGGCTGCGCCAGCTTGTGCACAATCAACTCGCGACCACGACTGTCGCGGGTGCTGCGCAGGATGTCGTAGGCCTCCTGATAGATTTCCCACTGCGGATCGTCGCGGTTGTCGGTCCACTGCAGCACCACTTCACCGGGGCGCACGAAGCACGCGAGGTCGTCGACGTGGCCGTCGGTTTCATCGAACTTGCAGCCCCGCGGCAGCCAGATCACCTGCTCGGCGCCGAGGTAGTCGGTCAGGCGACGGGTGACTTCGTCCTTGCCCAGATGCTGATTGCGGTTACGGTTGAGCAGGCATTGCTCAGTGGTGAGGATGCTGCCCTGGCCGTCGCTCTGGATGCCACCCAGTTCGGCAATCAGCGGCGCGCGATAGCGGTCGAAGCGTTCGATTTCGAGGATCTTGCCGGCGATCTGGTCGTCCTTGTCCCACGGGTAGTACAGGCCGCCGTCGAGGCCGCCGTAGGCGTTGAATTCGAAGTCGACGCCGCGTACTTCGCCACTCTGGTCGTTGACCACAAAACACGGGCCGCTGTCGCGGAACCAGGTGTCGTTGCAGGTCATTTCGACCACGCGTACTTGCGGCGGCAACTGGCGGCGCGCGGCGGCGAACTGTGCCGCCGAGGCGCACACGGTGACCGGTTCGCTCATGGAAATGGCGGTGACGATCTGCACCCAGACTTTCTGCGCCGGCTTGGCACCGTTGCGCCAGACGTCGGTACGCTCCGGCCAGCCGAGCCAGCAACCGGACTTGGCTTCGAATTCGCCGGGCAGACGGAAACCGTCCTGTTTGGGAGTGGTGTCGAGCAAACGGGCCATGGTCAAACCTCTTCAGCGGGGATTGGAATGACCACAGGCTAAGGGCGACAGCGACTGGCTCGCCAACGATGATTATTTCGGAATACTTGAATTCAACTCATCAATCGAGCAACTGATCGTTGAACCATTCCAGCATTTGCGCCACCGCCGGACGCTCCAGCCGCAGCCGCTCGCACACCAGCGCATATTGGCCCAGCGCGGTCATGCTCGAGGTGAACGGCCGTACCAGCCGCCCGCTGAGCAAATCTTCCTGGGCCGTCAAGTTGTCGCCCATGGCCACGCCCTGCCCCTGGGCCGCGGCCTCCAGTGCCAGCCCGGCGTGGGCGAAATACAGTTGACGATCAGGGCGCTGGTCACCGGCATGGCTGGTAAGCCACGCGGTCCAGGTCTTGCCGTCCTGGTCGTCGTGCAGCAGACAGTGTCGGGCCAGGTCCCTCGGTGTTTTCAGGGTGCCCTGGTTGAACAGGCCGGGGCTGCACACCGGGAAGAACTGCAACGCAGGCAGCGGTCGGACGAAATACGCGGTGCTGTCCACCGGGCCGGTGCCGTAGGTGATCGCCAGGTCAATGTCTTCCCCGGGTGCCGTGGCGTCGATCGGCTGTTCGTACAGATGCAAGGTGATGTGCGGGTAACGCGCGTAGAAATCCGTGAGGCGACTCATCAGCCACTTTTGCGCCAGCTCGGCAGTGACCGCCAGACGCAATACCGCCAGGGATGAAGGGTCGCGCAGTTCATCGCAGGCATCGCCAATCAGTTCGAAAGCCTGCTGCAAACTTTGCATCAGGCGCCCGGCGGCCAGGGTCGGGCGAATCTGCCGGCCCTCGCGCACGAACAGCGGCACACCGAGTTGCTCTTCGAGTTGGCGAATCTGGTGGCTGACCGCGCTGTCGGTGACACACAACTCGGCCGCCGCCCGACCGAAATGGGCGTGACGGGCGGCGCATTCGAAGGTTCGCAGGGCTGCCAGGGAGGGTAATCGTCGCATCAGGTCATGTCCCGGTTTCGAGGGGGACATGCTGACTTGGCCTTTCGTGGGCGTCCAGTGGGACCGCGATGGGGCCAGTATATTCACCATAAATCCACCGCCCTATCACGCTGACTGATCAACGATGACACTCCCCCAAACCCGGCGCATGTTGAACCCTCAACCGGAGGGACTCGCCATGCTCAACACACTCAAACAGATCAACTCAACCTCGGCCTTCAACCGCTGGGCCGGCGTTGAAGTCACCCGCGCCGAAACTGGCGAAGCCGAGCTCACCATGGCCTTTCGTGAAAACGACATGGCTCAGTACGCCGGTTTCCTGCATGCCGGCCTGATTGGCGCGATGCTCGACACCGCCTGCGGATTTGCCGCCGGGACTGTGGCGGGCAACGTGCTGGCCTCGCACTTTTCAGTGAACTGCCTGGCACCTGCGATCGGCGAAGTGTTCATCGCCCGGGGCAAAGTGGTGAAGGCCGGCAAGAAACAGGTATTCGCCCGCGCCGAACTGTTCGCGCAAACAGCCGGTCAATTGAAACTGGTGGCGACCGGCGACGCAATTCTGGTGCCGGTCGAGTAGCCCTTACGGTCTAGGCTGTTCAGGGTACGCTCAAGAATCCATCGCCCAGTGGCATGAGCGTCTCGGCCTGGCCTGCCGAGAATAATTATCAATTTTTTTCATACGGCAGTTCCCCTTTGCGTTTTTCGTTCGGTCAACCCCTCAGAGCACTTCAACTACCGATCGATTCGATGCAAAGGGATCTCCATGTCGCACCCGCTTGTCGCCCGTTTCCGTTTTGCCTTGTGCCCTCTGGCGCTGGCCCTGCCTACCGCCCTGCTGAGCCTTGTACCCGTTGCCCACGCCGCTGAAACCGATGCCGAAAAGAAGTCGGCCCGGGACGACGGCGTACTGCAACTGGGCGCAACGACCATTTCCGGCCAGGCGCTGGGCGCTACCACCGAAGGCACCCACTCCTACACCACCGGTTCAACATCCACGGCCACCGGCCTGCCCCTGTCGATCCGCGAAACGCCGCAATCGGTGACCGTCATTACCCGTCAGCAGATGGACGACCGCGGTGTGCAGAGCATCGGCGACGCGCTACGCAACACCCCCGGCATTTCGACGCAGAAGTACGACAGTGATCGCACCGAGTTTTCCGCCCGTGGCTATGCCATCACCAACTTCCAGTACGACGGCGTGAACATTCCGTATGACGGTGTCTACGGTGAAAACCCTAACAACGGCGACGACGCGTCCAGCCTGGACCGCATCGAAATCGTCAAGGGTGCGACCGGCCTGATGACCGGTTCGGGCGACCCGTCCGCCACCGTCAACCTGATCCGCAAGAAGCCGACCAGCGAGTTCAAGGCATCGATCAGCGGGACCGTCGGTTACTGGGACGCCTATCGCAGCGTCGGCGATATTTCCGGTTCGCTGAACGATTCCGGCAGTGTGCGTGGCCGCTTCGTCGGCGCTTATTCCGACAAGAACTCCTACCAGGATCATTACAGCCAGAAAAAAGACCTGTTCTACGGCATCCTCGAAGCCGATCTGACACCCGACACCCTGCTGACCTTCGGCGTCGACAAATCAAGCACCACCCCGCGCGGCTCGTCCTGGACCGGCAACCCGGTGTACTTCTCGGACGGCGGCCGTACCGACTTCCCGCGTCACTTCAACCCGGGCGCCGACTGGAGCCGACGTGACTTCGACGACATCACCTACTTCGCCTCCCTGGAACAGGCCCTGGCCAACGACTGGAAGTTCAAGGCCAGCATCGACCAGAAAACCACCGACCACGACACTCGCCTGGCCTCGGCGAGCGGCGGCAACCCGGACCGCGCCACTGGTGAAGGCATGTTCCTGTACTGGGGTCGCTGGGAAGGTCATCGCGTGCAAAACACCGCTGACGTGAACGTCACCGGCCCCTTTAGCCTGGGAGGCCGCGAGCATGAACTGGTGGCTGGCTTCATGGCTTCCCACTCGCGCCAGACCGGCGCGACCTACGACACCAGCGCCTTCGAATTGGTCCCGGGCAGCATCTACGACTGGAGCGGCGATCTGCCGGAACAGAACTTCCCGAAAAACGGCAAGTACGAACGCTCCCAAAGTCAGAATGGCCTGTACCTGGCCACGCGCCTGCACGCGACCGACGATCTGTCGATCATCCTCGGCAGCCGCCTGAGCACCTTCAAGTACAACGAGGATTATTCGTACTATCCGGGTGTGGGACTCGATGACACCCATGCCAGCTACAAGGAACATGGCGTGGTCACGCCCTATGCCGGTGTGGTTTATGACCTGGACGACACCTATTCTGCATACGCCAGCTATACCAGCATCTACCAGCCGCAAACCTACAAGGATGCCAACGGTTCGACCCTGGCACCGGTCGAAGGCGCCAGTTACGAAGCCGGCCTGAAAGCCGCTTACTTCGACGGGCGACTGAACGCCAGCCTGGCCTTCTTCCGTATCGAGCAAGACAACGTCGCTGAATCGATCGGTACCAACCCGGTCACCAACGAAGGCATCTACAAAGCCATCGACGGCGCAACCACCAAAGGTGTGGAACTGGAACTGGCCGGTGAAGTGGCCGAAGGTTGGAACCTGTCGGCGGGCTATACCTACGCCCGCACCCGTGACGCTGATGAACAGCGCATCTTTGGTTTCCCGCTGGCGACATCCAAACCGGAACATGTCGTGCGTACGTTCACCACCTACCGCCTGCCCGGCGCACTGGATCGGGTGACCGTCGGTGGCGGAATCAGCTGGCAGAGTGCGTTCTACGGCAAGATCTACAGCCCGACAACGGGCGGCGACACCCGTATCAAGCAAGGTGGCTACACCCTCGTCGACCTGATGAGCCGCTACCAGTTCAACGAAAACCTGAGCTTCACCGTCAACGCCAACAACGTCTTCGACAAACGCTACCTGACGGGCCTGGGCAACTTCGACACCACGTACTACGGCGAACCACGCAACGTGATGTTGACCACCAAGTGGGATTTCTAAACTGAGCGCCCGCCAGAAAACTGATACCTGTCAGTTAACACCGGAACTTGTGGGAGCGAGCTTGCTCGCGATAGCAGACTGTCAGCCACCTCAGGTGTGACTGCCTGATCCGCCATCGCGAGCAAGCTCACTCCCACAATGGGTTGCGGTGTTTATGCCGCAGCCGGTATGCCGCTATGGAAGCGGAACTCAACATCCGGGGATTCGATCAGTTCCTGCTCGGCGGCACGGACCCTGTCGATCACCTGGGCGATGTCCTTGGCGTCCCCATATAGGTAGGCCAGCTTCAGGTAACCCTGGAAATGCCTGGCCTCGCTCTTGAGCAGACCGAAATAGAACTTGCCCAGTTCTTCGTCCAGGTGCGGCACTAGTGCTTCGAAACGCTCGCAACTGCGGGCTTCGATGAAGGCACCGACCACCAGGGTGTCCACCAGTTTCACCGGCTCGTGACTGCGCACCACCTTGCGCAGCCCCGACGCATAGCGCCCGGCGGACAGCTGGCGCAGTTCGATCTTGCGTCGTTTCATCAGGCGCATGACCTGTTCGTGGTGCACCAGTTCTTCCCGGGCCAGGCGCGACATCATGTTGATCAGATCGACATGGGAGTGATACTTGGCGATCAGGCTCAACGCGGTGCTGGCGGCCTTGAATTCGCAGTTCTTGTGGTCGATCAGCAGGGTTTCCTGATCAGCCAGCGCGGCCTGGATCCAGCCGTCGGGGGTTCGGCAGCCAAGGAACTCGTGAATTTCGGGAAGGATCATGGGGCTCACGGAAAAATAGGTTCAAACGAAGGGCGCCGATTATACCGGCCTGCCCGCAGACCACCAGTCGCCAACCGTTGATATGCATCAAGTCCCCGAATCGCCGACAGCAACTATAGTTGTGCAACGCCGTGCTTTTTCATTTTCAGGAGATCCCGCTCATGCAAGCCATTCGCAGCATTCTGGTGGTCATCGAACCCGAGCACTCGGAAAGCCTGGCGCTCAAACGGGCGAAGTTGATAGCCGGTGTGACCCAGGCGCAGTTGCATCTGCTGGTGTGCGACCCCAAGCATGATCACAGTGGCATGTTGAGTGTGCTCAAGGCTGCTTTGACGGAGGACGGCTACAGCGTCACCACCGAGCAGGCCTGGAACGACAGCCAACACCAAACCATCGTCGATGTGCAGCAAGCCGAAGGTTGCGGCCTGGTGGTCAAGCAGCACTTCCCCGATAACCCGTTGAAAAAAGCCCTGCTGACCCCGCAGGACTGGAAGCTGTTGCGGTCCTGCCCGACACCGGTGCTGCTGGTGAAAACCGCCGATTCATGGAAAGACAAAGTGATTCTGGCAGCCATCGACGTTGGTAACACCGACCAGGAACATCGCCACCTGCACAACACCATCATCGATCATGGCTATGACATCGCAACCCTGGCCAAGGCCCACTTGCACGTGATCAGCGCCCACCCTTCGCCGATGCTGTCGGCGGCCGACCCGACGTTTCAACTGAGCGAAACCATCCAGGCGCGCTATCGCGAACAGTGCAAGGCGTTCCAGGCGGAATTCGACATCGACGATGACCACCTGCACATCGAGGAAGGCCCGGCGGATGTGCTGATTCCTTTCATGGTGCACAAACTGCAGGCAGCGGTGACGGTGATCGGCACCGTAGCGCGCAGCGGGTTGTCAGGGGCATTGATCGGTAATACGGCGGAAGTGGTGCTGGATAAAGTCGAGAGCGATGTGTTGGTGCTCAAGCCGATGGAAGTGGCGGATCATCTTGAGGAGATTGCGGACAAGCATTGAAGCCGAACATGCTTTTGTGGCGAGGGGGCTCGCCCCCGCTGGGTCGCGAAGCGGCCCCCTGCATTCCGGCAGATGTACTGTGCCAGCTCAATTTGCGACGGCTGCGCCGCCGAACGGGGGCAAGCCCCCTCGCCACATATCAGCGGGTCAGCCGCCAAAGGCATCTTGCAGGAACCCCGGCGCGATATAGCGCTGGTAATGGGCTTCGGAGAGCAGGAAAAATTCCCGATCAATGGCGTCGCGCAGTTCCGGCAGGTTCCACTCGCGAAACTCCGGCAGCAGCACCATCCCGTAGGCTTCCAGGTTGTTGATCACCCGCGCACCTCGCGCGATCAACTGGTAGGCCCAGCAATACTCCGACTGATGGGGCACGAAGCGAATCTTGCGCTGCTCCAGCTGCATTCGGAGCAGCGCCGGATCGAAAATTTCCACCTTGGCGGCCATCACCTGTGACAGCAACTGCTCAAGACGCAGCCATACCGCGCGCTTTTCTTCCTCGTTGTAACCATTCCAGTGGATCACTTCGTGGTGGAAACGCTTGCAGCCACGGCACACCAGGTCACCGTAAACAGTGGAGCAGAGGCCGACGCAGGGGGTCTTGATGGTCTGATTGGGCATAGATAGGCAAAACGCGAAAAAGCAGAACAGGCCGGCATGTTAGCCCTTTGTCGGCCATTGATCACCCCTCAAAGTTCAGGGCCTGTGGAGAATCGGGTTCTGGTGACCGTCACCACCAAAGTCCAATAATCACTGACTTACCTTTAATTTTTTTTTGCCGTAGAATCAGCCTGCCTTTTTAGGCGCCAATGTCCGTTAGAAGCTGTTTTCAAAGCGTCACGAGCACAGTCGTTCCTTCAGAGCGGTGTTGGCGAGGGGTTTTTCCAGCGGGGAAAAGCCCAACGCCAACCCTCATCAGCTCCCGTTCTGCAGGCGTAAAACTTTGAAAGCAGCTTCTGTAAGGAATTGTCGGTAATTCTGGCTAAGTGGCTCACAACGCCATGCAGCGCATGAGTACGGCAATTTCGGGATGAGCGTCCCGGACACCCATTTGGGACCACTGATGAGGGTAATAACTGTGCTTGAAGCCTACCGCAAACATATCGAAGAGCGCGCAGCACTGGGTATCGTTCCCCAGCCGCTAAACGCCGAACAAACTGCAGGCCTGGTCGAGCTGCTGAAAAATCCCCCGGCTGGCGAAGAAGCATTCCTCGTTGACCTGATCACCAATCGCGTTCCGCCTGGAGTGGACGAAGCAGCCTATGTAAAGGCCGGCTTCCTGTCCGCCATCGCCAAAGGCGAAGCCAAATCCCCCCTGATCGACAAGAAGCGCGCTGTTGAACTGCTCGGCACCATGCAGGGCGGCTACAACATCGTGACTCTGGTTAACCTGCTGGATGACGCCGAACTGGCTCCAGTAGCGGCCGACGAACTCAAGCACACCCTGCTGATGTTCGACGCCTTCCACGACGTCGCTGAAAAAGCCAAGAACGGTAACGTTCACGCCCAAGGCGTGCTGCAATCCTGGGCTGACGGCGAGTGGTTCGTGAAGCGCCCGACCCTGGCCGACAAGATCAGCCTGCGCGTGTTCAAGGTCACCGGCGAAACCAACACCGACGACCTGTCCCCTGCTCCTGATGCCTGGTCCCGTCCAGACATCCCGCTGCACGCCCTGGCCATGCTGAAAATGGCTCGCGACGGCATCGTGCCTGACGCACAAGGCGTCACCGGTCCGATGAAGCAGATCGAAGAAATGCGCAACGCCGGTTTCCCTATCGCCTACGTCGGTGACGTGGTCGGTACCGGTTCTTCGCGTAAATCGGCGACCAACTCCGTACTGTGGTTCTTCGGCGACGACGTTCCTTATGTACCGAACAAGCGTGCCGGCGGTTTCTGCTTCGGCAGCAAGATCGCTCCGATCTTCTACAACACCATGGAAGATGCTGGCGCACTGCCAATCGAATTCGATGTTTCCAACATGCACATGGGCGACGTGATCGACCTGTACCCGCATGCTGGCAAAGTGTGCAAGCACGGCACCGACGAAGTCCTGACCACCTTCGAAATGAAGACTCCGGTGCTGTTGGACGAAGTTCGCGCTGGCGGCCGTATCCCGCTGATCATCGGCCGTGGCCTGACCGAAAAGGCTCGCGCCGAACTGGGTCTGCCACCTTCGAACCTGTTCAAGAAGCCTGAAGCTCCGGCTGAAAGCACCAAGGGTTTCACCCTGGCGCAGAAAATGGTCGGCAAGGCTTGCGGCGTGACTGGCGTTCGTCCAGGCACCTACTGCGAACCGAAGATGACCACCGTGGGTTCCCAGGACACCACCGGTCCAATGACCCGTGACGAACTCAAAGACCTGGCGTGCCTGGGCTTCTCGACCGACCTGGTGATGCAGTCCTTCTGCCACACCGCGGCTTACCCTAAGCCGATCGACGTGACCACCCACCACACCCTGCCTGACTTCATCATGACCCGCGGCGGCGTTTCCCTGCGTCCGGGCGACGGTATCATCCACTCGTGGCTGAACCGCATGCTGCTGCCAGACACCGTCGGTACCGGTGGTGACTCCCACACCCGTTTCCCGATCGGCATCTCGTTCCCGGCCGGTTCCGGCCTGGTTGCGTTCGCCGCAGCCACCGGCGTCATGCCGCTGGACATGCCTGAGTCGATCCTGGTTCGCTTCAAAGGTGAACTGCAGCCAGGCGTCACCCTGCGTGACCTGGTTCACGCCATTCCTTACTACGCGATCCAGGCTGGCCTGCTGACCGTAGAGAAGAAAGGCAAGAAGAACGCCTTCTCCGGTCGCATCCTGGAGATCGAAGGTCTGCCTAAACTGACCGTAGAGCAAGCGTTCGAACTGTCTGACGCCTCGGCTGAACGTTCGGCTGCCGGTTGCACCATCCAGCTGTCCAAAGAGTCGATTGCCGAATACCTGCAGTCCAACATCACCCTGCTGCGCTGGATGATCGGCGAAGGCTACGGCGATGCACGTACTCTGGAACGTCGCGCTCAAGCAATGGAAGCCTGGCTGGCCAACCCTGAGCTGCTGGAAGCCGACAAAGACGCCGAATACGCCGAAGTCATCGAGATCGACCTGGCCGATATCAAGGAGCCTGTGCTCTGCGCGCCGAACGACCCGGACGACGCTCGCCTGCTCTCCAGCGTTGCTGGCGAGAAGATCGACGAAGTGTTCATCGGTTCGTGCATGACCAACATCGGTCACTTCCGCGCCGCCGGCAAGTTGCTGGAGCAGGTCAAGGGTCAGCTGCCAACCCGTCTGTGGCTGTCGCCGCCGACCAAGATGGACGCTCACCAGCTGACCGAAGAAGGCTACTACGGCATCTACGGCAAGGCTGGCGCTCGCATGGAAATGCCAGGCTGCTCGCTGTGCATGGGTAACCAGGCACGTGTAGAGCCGAACTCGACTGTCGTGTCGACTTCGACCCGTAACTTCCCGAACCGTCTGGGTGACGGCGCGAACGTCTACCTGGCTTCGGCCGAGCTGGCGTCCGTGGCTTCCATCCTGGGTCGCCTGCCGACCGTCGAGGAGTACATGGAATACGCTGGCAAGATCGACAGCATGGCGGCCGATGTCTACCGCTACCTGTCCTTCGACCAGATCGCCGAGTTCCGTGAAGCTGCTGCGAACGCCAACATCCCGGTCGTTCAAGCCTAACGTTGCAACGCAATGAAAAACGCCGCCCATCGTGAGATGAGCGGCGTTTTTTTATGCCTTTTTTTTGTGTATATATCCGTTTCTGGAGTAATGGCTGCTATTTGTTCCGCCCTTACGGCAAACAGACAAAGCGAGCCGACCTGGCTCTGGCTGAGGCCCCCGAACCTCTGTAGGAGCGAGCCTGCTCGCGATGGTCGTTAACGATAACGCGGGCTGTCTGAGTCCCCGCGGTGTCCCGGCGTTTTTCGCGAGCAGGCTCGCTCCTACAGCCGACCGCGGCAGACCGGATACCCCCGAGCCCCCCCCAAAAAAAACGGCCAACCCGAAAACCGGATCAGCCGTCATTCACTCATCAAATCAAACAGCAATCACGCACTCAGCGAATAGACCAGCGCCGAAATCGCCACCAGGCCCACCGCCGTCACGAAGACATTGGACGCCTGACCGCGATAGCGTGCCATCGCCGGCACCTTGCGGATGGCGTACATCGGCATCAGGAACAGGATCGCCGCGATCACCGGGCCACCGAGGGTTTCGATCATGCCCAGGATGCTCGGGTTCAGCGTGGCGACGATCCAGCACACCACCAGCATGAACGCGGCGGTCATACGGTCCAGGGCCTTGGCGGACGGACGCTTGCCGCTCTTGACGATCAGGCCCTTGAGGCCTTCGCTGGCGCCGATGTAGTGCCCCAGGAACGACTTGGAAATGGCCACGAAGGCAATCAACGGCGCCGCGAAGGCAATGGTCGGATTGCTGAAGTGGTTGGCCAGGTACGACAGGATCGACAGGTTCTGCGCCTTGGCTTCAGCCAGTTGCGCTGGCGACAGGGTCAGCACGCAACTGAAGACGAAGAACAGCACCATCACGACCATCAACAGATGGGCACGGGACAGGATCTGCGAGCTGCGTTCCTCGGCGTGTTCGCCATAACGACGCTTCTGGTCGACCGCAAACGCCGAGATGATCGGCGAGTGGTTGAACGAGAACACCATTACCGGAATCGCCAGCCACAGGGTATGCAACAGCGCCGATGGCGCCGGCACGCTGCTGGCGGTGGTCAGGATACCGCCGTTCCAGTGTGGAACCAGGTAAACCGCCAAAAACAGCAGCGCGACGATGAACGGATAGACCATCAGGCTCATGGCCTTGACGATCATTTGCTCGCCGCAGCGAACCACGGCCAGCAGGCCAAGGATCAGCACCAGTGACAACACGGCGCGCGGTGGCGGCGTGATGTGCAATTGATGCTCAAGGAAACTGCCCACGGTGTTGGTCAGCGCCACACTGTAGATCAGCAGGATCGGGAAGATCGCGAAGAAGTACAACAGCGTGATCAGCGCGCCGGCCTTGATGCCGAAATGTTCTTCCACCACTTCAGTGATGTCGGCGCCTTCGCGACCGGACAACACGAAACGGGTCAGCCCGCGGTGTGCGTAGAACGTCATCGGAAACGCCAGCAACGCCAGGATCAGCAGCGGCCAGAAACCGCCCAGGCCTGCGTTGATCGGCAAAAACAGGGTTCCGGCACCAATCGCCGTGCCAAACAGGCCCAGCATCCAGGTGGTGTCTTGGCGATTCCAGCTTGTAAGCGTCGCGGGTGTCGCGTCTACATAGCGTTCGTTAACGCTATTGGCCTGATCATTCATCCGGTGGGATCTCCACATTCCGGTCACTTGCCACCCGGCCAGGACGCGTCGGAATACCCGACAGGCGGCGCCCGGCCGAAACAGGGGCGCGATTCTGGAGGATTAGTGAGCAGAAGCAAAGACTTAGGTGAGGAACGGTGGTACCAGATAGACGCCCCGCCTGTGGGAGCGAGCTTGCTCGCGATGGCTTCGGCACATCCAACAACCACTTGCCAGACACAACGCTATCGCGAGCAAGCTCGCTCCCACAAGGAATTGCAGTGTTTTCGAGGCTTCGTTTCATTGCCAGAAAGCATGGGACACTTGATAAAGGTCTACCACCATGTATTTTTAACCGACTGCATTCCTTCTGGAGTCTGCCCATGCCACTGGTTCGCGTCGATATCAAAAAACACCGGGACCCCACCCACGCCAGACGCATCGGGCAACTGATCTATGCCGCCATGCGCCAGACCATTGGCGTGCCTGAACACGACAACTTCCAGATCCTGGCCGAACACGATCAGCAGCATTTCATCTTTGACCCCGAGTATCTGGGCATCAACCGCACCGATAACCTGGTTGTCATCCAGATCACCCTCAACGAAGGGCGAACCCTGGAGCAGAAAAAAAGTCTCTACAAAACCATCGCCGAAAGCCTTAATGCAGAGCTGGCGGTGCGTCTGGAGGACGTTTTCATCAATCTGGTGGAAGTGAAAAAAGAGAACTGGTCGTTCGGCAACGGGATTGCCCAATACGCCCTCTGATTGTCCACCTGCAAACCGAGAATGACCCATGCCCCGAGTATCCCGCAAACAAGCCGACCTCAACCGCGAGACCATCGTCGATGCCGCCACCCGGCTGTTTCGTGAACGCGGCTTGCACGGGATCAGTGTGGTCGATGTGATGGCCGCCGCGGGCCTGACCCACGGCGGTTTCTACGGGCACTTCGAATCCAGGGAAGCCCTGGCGCAAGAGGCCAGCGGCCGGGCTTTCGAGCAGGCCGCGCAACGCTGGTCAGGACGGGTGGCCGAGCATGACAGCAAGGACGCCGCCCACCGTGCCGTGGTCGAAACCTACCTGTCCAACGAAAGTCGGGACAATCCGGGCGACAGCTGCCCGGTGGTGGCCTTTGCCGGGGACATGTGCCATGAGGCCGCCGAGAGCGGATTGCGCCAAACCTATCTGCAGGGCCTGAACAATCTGCTTGATTCCCTCGGCTCGCTGCTGGACGCAGAGGACGAAGCCGGCAAACGGCAGCAGGCGCTGGTGCAGTATTCGCTGATGTTCGGTGCGCTGATGCTGTCCCGGGCCACCCGAGGCGACCCGCTATCGGATGAAATTCTCGAAGCTGCCCGGGCCACCCTCACGCCGTCGAAGTAATCGCCCGCCCCCACGCAATGGGAAAATCGCAGGTATTACGAGCTCCTGCACTCAGCGCAGGGTCCACAATGGCGCAGGAGCTGCCACGGACTGCGATCGCTGGTGGTTGCCAAGCAGCCCTGAAATCAGCAATCTCAAGTGACGTTCGAGCCGATTTTTTGATGCCCACAGGGAGCCAAGCATGCCTGTAACCGTTCTGGTACTGGTTGAAACCATCAATGAGTACCTGCCCATCCTCGAACATCAGGGCTTTCACCTGATACTGGCCCCGACGCCCGCCGAACGCGCCGAAGCCATTGCCCGCCACGCCGGGCAGATCGACGCAGTCCTCACCCGTGGCCCGTTGGGGCTGTATGCCGATGAAATCGCCGCCCTGCCCAACCTCAAGATCATCTGCGTGATTGGTGCCGGCTATGAACACGTCGACCTGCAGGCCGCAGCGAACCGGGGCATCACCGTCACCAATGGCGCCGGGGTAAACGCCTCGTCCGTCGCCGACCATGCGATGGCGCTGCTGCTGGCGCTGGTGCGCGACATACCCCGCTGTGATGCCTCGGTACGGCGCGGCGAGTGGCCGAAGATCATGCGTCCTTCCCTCGCTGGCAAACGCTTGGGCATCCTCGGCCTTGGCGCCGTCGGCATGGCCATCGCCAAACGCGCGGCCAATGGCTTCGACATGGCGGTGAGTTACCACAATCGCCAGCATCGCAGCGATGTGCCCTACACCTTCTGCTCCACCCCCACTGAACTGGCCCGTGCTTCGGACTTTTTGATCGTCGCGACCCCGGGTGGGCTCGGGACCAGACACCTGATCAACAAAGCGGTCCTTGATGCCTTGGGTCCCAACGGGTTTATCGTCAACATCGCCCGCGCCAGCGTGATCGTCACCACCGACCTGATCAGCGCCCTTGAACAACGCCGGATCGCTGGCGCCGCACTCGACGTATTCGACGCCGAACCGAAGGTGCCGGATGCACTCAAGGCCCTGAGCAACGTGATCCTCACCCCCCATGTCGCCGGGCTGTCCCCGGAAGCCACCCAGGGCACCGTCGAAATGGTGGGCAAGAACCTCGGGGCGTTTTTTTCCGGCAAACCGGTGTTCACGCCGATTGACTTGCCCGCGCCGATCACGCCGTACTTGGTCACCGATTAAAGGACGCCCAACAGCGTCCAGAGACGACGGGATTCGGCATCGGCCGAGATCAGCTCACCCAACAGTTCACTCAGCGGTTTGTTGCCCCACTCCACCCCCCTGCGAATCAAATAAGGGACGGGGCTGTGGGGTTCGGTGCGTGTCAGGTACTCAGCAATCAACAGTAATTGCCGATAGGCCTCGTCGCGACTCACCGGCTCGCGAAACACCTGCGGTGTGGATGGCACCGACGCCGGCCCGGCCGATTCTGACGCCGCCAGGGATGGCGGCTCGACCGGCACCGCGGTCAATGATCCTGGCTGCATGGCGATGAACTCCTGGACCAGTGTCAATAACGCTTCGATCACATCCTGCAAGCCCTTGAAGCCCGGTGCCTGGGCGCCGAGGTAAGCATCGCTCCAGGCTTGCAGCCGTTGCAGATGTTGCAAACTCGCCAGCAGATTGTCCTGGCGGCGTAGCCAGTGGGACAGAGGTGTGGACCGGATCAGCTCGGTCAGTTTTTGCTGTTCGCCCCGTGCTGTTTCCGCCGCTGTTTTTGCCGCCTTGCTGTCATTGACCAGTACCTGTTGCAGCTGCAATCGCCGCCAGGCGTCCAGGCAGTATCCTTCGAACTCACCGTGACGCGGATCGAGCAACGGCACCCGCGTCAGCAACACTTCGCTGTAGCGCCGCACCAGCCATTCCAGGGGTATGACCCGCCATGACTGGTCACCGTCTTCGGCCCGGGGATGAAGCTGCTCGGGGTAGCGCTCGCATAGGCCCGCGACCAGTGCGAGGCTGCCCGGCAAGCCGTCCAGGCCGTCCCGATGCAACCAGGCCTCGCCGAGCCAGGCGCACACCATCAAATCCTTGCTGCGCTCAAGCAGCAAGGTGGTGGTCAGCTTCTCCAGCTCGGGCCATTGCGCCCGCTTGATCGAAGACTGCCAGACCCCCGTTGGCAGGCTGGTGTCGTCCTCCCGGCGCAATTCACGGGCCTGGTCGAACTCACGCTCGTAACGCAAGTCCTCGCCGCAGGGTGCCTGTTCGCTGATGGGTTCGAGCAGTCGGGCAATCAGCTCCGGCAACGGTGGTGAAGTCAGGTTCACAAGCCCTCCTCCTCAGTCATGACCGTCGCAGACGCAGTCGCCCTGGTTTGCATGAACGGTGAACGCGGGGCCCGGGTGGGCAGCGGTGGAATGGACAGCGGCAATTTCGAGCCCTGGCTCATTAACGACAGGCGCATAAACATTTGTGTCTGCCCGGCCGTGCTGGTCTGTGCAGTCACCGGCAAACGCAATGTCAACGGAAAATCGGTGAAATCCATGTTCGGCTGGCGCTGCACCGACTGGTGCGAACCGATCAGGCGCAGCAACGACCACGGGCCGCCGTACTCCCAACCGGCTTCGAAATCACGCACCATCAGGTTGGGCTGCAACGGATCATTGGCCGGACGTTGCGAGCCGTTCCTGGCCCAGCGCAAGGTCAACCGGACCGGTTGGCCGACCATCCAGCGCAGGTTCGGCTGTGGCTCGCCGGGGTAATTGATTTGCTGATTACCGGCATTCAAACCCCAGGCAATCACTTGATCGGCGCCACGTTCCTCATTGCGATCGGTGCGCCAGCGCACATCCATTTCAACGCCGAGGATGCCGCTCTTGTCCCGCACGAACAGCGGACCCAGCCACGTGCTGGCCAGCTTCAAGCGGTTGAGGAAATCCTCGGCAGCCAGACGCTCCGGCGTCTGGCTCAGTTGCAACCCGGCCTGCGCCACGGGCAGTCGTTTGTCGATCAGATCGAGGAAGTGCTGAACCCGGGCCGGGTCGGCGTCGCTGGCCTGCACGCCGTTGGCGAACGGGAAGCGCTCGGCCAGGTATTGATTGAAGTAGCTGGCCAGGTCGTTCCAGGCTGCCGCTGCTTGTTGCTGCTGCAAGAACTGACAGCGTTGCATCGCGCTTTGTTGCAGATCCAGGGCCCGCAGGGCCAAGGTTCCGCGCCCGCCGGACAAGTTGGCTGTCTGCAGAATCTGGCCGCAGGACGTGGCGTTCATTTCAATGAAATCGCGACTTACCAACTGCTCGATCTGGGCAGGAGAACTGGCGGGGTTCTGATCCTTGTACTTGAGCAGTTCATCGTTGAGCGCGCTGAATTGCATGACGCGCTCGTAATCCAGCGCCGAGAGATTCTGTTGCTGAGTCTTCAACCACTCCAGCGCCGAGGTGCGCCGTTCGGTGATGCCAAGCATGGTGTTGAATTGCTGCTTGAGGCTCAGCTTCAAATCCTGCACATCAAGGGCGCCAAACAGTTGCAGGCCAAGGTTTTTCGAGCCGTCCCACTGGTTGATCTCACTGCGCCCGCTGAACAACGGCTGCGCGGTAATCTCCTCCAGACCGCTGACCACCTGGGCCATGGCGCGGCGATTCAGCGCGTTTTGCACTCGCATGGCCAGATCGTTGCGATGGACCTCGGCGAAGGCTTTTTGCAAGGCCACGGCCTGTGGCGCCAGCACGTTGAATACATCATCGCCACGGGGTTGGTCATTCTGATCCTTGAGACTCAACCACATGGCCTTGGCCGCCGCCCCCTCTGCCGCCTGAAGCACCGCATCGCGATACGCCGGTGGAATGCGCGGCAGCTCCTCGGCGGCATAACTCTTGTAGCTGGCAAAATAGTTCAGCGCCGTACCGAGATCATCGCCGTCGACGTTCTGCCCCTGAACGGCAGTGGCGGCCTGATCCGCGCGCAAGGCGATGGCCACGAAATCCCGTTTGAACAGGGCCGCTACCGCGTTGTTCAACTGGTTGACGTGCACTTGCAGGCTCAGCTGCCCGCTGCCTTGCTGAACCAGCAAATTGCCCCGCGCCCCCGCCTGGGCGATCCACTGATCACGAAAGCTTTGCTGCAACCTGGACGCTTGCTGATCCAGCTGTTGCTCGACCTGCGGGCCGAGCAGGCTGCTCTGGCGCACCTTGTCCATCATCTCGCGATAACCCGGCACCAGGTCCTGGCCCTTGCCGCGACTCCAGGCCGAATTGGTCAGGCCTACCAGCGCTTGCAGGTCGTCGATCAGTGCACGCAAGTCTTCGAGTTCCACCAGGGAGTTGCCGCTGCCGGCCTCCAGCCGTTCAAGGTGCAGCTTGAGATAACCGGCCTGACGGACGAAGTTGTCGGCCAGAAAGTACTGGTCAAGCCAACGTTCCATGAGGCCGGAAAAGTTCTCCTCGATGACCGCACGTTCCATGGCCAGGTCCTGGGGCTTCAAGTCACCGCTATTGGCATCGAGCAACACCCGGTTGTAAAAACCTGCACGGTGCAATGTCCCGGCATTGAGGTTCAGGGACAGCGAGTTGTTGCTCAGCAACGCCAGATCTTCGAGCGGCGCCTTGGGGTTGTTCAGCGCTTGATTGAACCATTGATTCTGTTGTTCAAGACGTACTGCGCGCTCCACCAGGTCCTTGGCCTTGACGTAATTTTGCCATTGGGCCGGGTCTTCGCTTTCGACGTTGCCACGTCGCTCGGTGTTGCGAATGGCCTTGAGTTGCACCAGTTCGGCCTTCAGCAAGTCATGCAGCGGTTCCAGCATATGGCTCTGGGCAGTCAGGCGCAGTTGATCCTCCAGTTGCCTGTCCAGCGACGAGAACCAGGAGGTGGGAAACACCACCGAGGTGAAGCTCCAGCGCGGAGCCTTTTCCAGGACCCGCCAGAACCCCTGGACGTTGCGTCGGGTCGACTCCAGCCGATGGGACTCATCGGTGACTGCAACGTAATTCTTCTGTGCACCTTGTAGCAGACGCGACAGCTCATGGGCATCCTTGACCGAGTCCTGCCAGACCCAGAGCATGCTTGCAGCCCACACCACGCCGACCACCAGGGCCACCGCGCCGGTCAGTCGCTGCCAACGCTGACGCAGGCGCAGCAAACGTGGCACCACCTGAGCCAGACCGCGTTCGGCAACCACCCGGCGCTGCCACAATTGCCGGGCAAAAGCACTCTGCTGCAACCCGTTGTCATGGGCTGAGAATCCGTCGGCAGCCTCTTGCGAAGGCTGGTTGGCGGTGAAGTACACCCCACGAAAACGTGGCGCCTCGCCTTGGGCATTGCCCTGAAATACCGGTTCGAGCACGGTTTGCAGGTGGTGCCTCAAGGCCTCGAATTGTTCCGGCAACCCAAACAGTTCGCCCTTGAGATGGCCGGACAACGCGCCGATTTCAATGATCGATTCCGACAGGGCCCGATTCACCTGGTCCAGCGCCTGATCACTCCATTGCGCCTGCCAGACCGCCTCGGGGCCAAAGGGTGAAGACCAGCCCAATGTGCGTTCGCGGGATTCGGCGGGGAGCGCCGAGATCAGCTCCTGAAAACCCGGCAGTTCTTCCATGCCGGTAATCACCACGTACACCGGCAGGCTCAGGCCGAACCGCTGCAACAGATCGATGAAGCGCCGGCGCGCCGCCAGGCCGAGGTTCGCGGCCTGCTCGGCATTGCCCAGGCGGCTGACCGGCACGGTCCAGATCACCCCGTCCAGTGGCCGTTTGCTGCGCAGGCGCAGTATCAACCCCAACAAGCGCCACCAGCCTCCACGTTGAAGACTCATGCCTTCATCGGGCAAAAACAGCGCCTGAGGCACCACCAGCACCGCACCTTCGGGGTCCGACCACCAGCGCCCGAACCAGGCCGGTTTATCCGTCGGTTGCAAGCGCCACTGGCTGCACAACTGGCTTCCCTGGGTTTCATCGCCGAGCATCAGCAGCCATGGAATCTGGTAACGGTCCTGAGCGCCCTGCTCCTGTTCCATATGGCGCACCGCGTTATAAAAACTGCGGATCGCCGCCCCGCTCTGGGTGCGCAACCACCATACCGCCACCGCGATGTCCGCCAACACCACCAACAGGACGAAGACCAGCCCCACGATCCCCAGTGTGCTCATGCGTCTTGCTCCGAGGTGGCCACCGGGTCGGTGCTCTGCAACACCGGGTCGAGCTCCTGGTGAATGTCACGCCAGAAGAACTGCCCCAGCCCGGTCAGAATCATGACCATGGCGAGAATGACCAGGCCAAGGCGCAAGCCATCGGGCAACGACTGCCGCACCGGCAACTGCACCGCGGGCACCGCCGAAGGCTGCTCGAGCCGGATGCTGACATCGGCATATTCCGCGTCGTGCTGCCAGGCAAACGTGAACAGCGCCAGGCGCAATTTTTCATGCTGGGCCTGGCTCTGTTCGCCGCGCAGCCGTCCTTCAAACCCCAACACCAGGCATTGCAAATAGACATTGGCCAGGTCGCGGGTGGCGGGAATCTGCTCGTCCAGCAACGTCTTGATCGCCGCCGGCAGTTTTTCACCGGCCTGACGGCTGGCGTACATCCGCGACTCCAGCGGTTTTTCTTGCCAGGCGGTCTGGCCCGGCCACGGCGTGAACACTAGCGTTTCATCGATCAAGGCGACAAAGGCATAGACCAGTGCCTTGACCTGATCGGTCGCCGCTTCGCCAACCCGGGCGAAAGCCGTGCGCCACAGACGCTGGGATATTTGCGTCGACAGGTCGACCACCGCCTCCACCAGCGCATCGTCATCGCTGTCCCCGGGCAACTGATTCCATTCCCGGGACCATTGCAACCAGGCTTCGCGAAATGCGCTGCTCAACGGTGCTTCGCGCAAGCCCCTTGTACCCGCCCCGGCATGCCCCTCGAACATACGACGCCCCTTCCCTGATCAGGCACTTTCACTGGCCTGTGCCACAAACAACACCACTTGCCATGGGCTGCTCGCCGGCTTGGCGGCCGGCGCGACAATCAGCAACGGCAATTGCCCGTCGAACCATTGACCCTCGGCCGTCACCACAAACAACCGCGTGTCGTCGCCGACGCTGTAGGCCACTTGCTCGTTTCGGCTCATCGCCTCATGGGGCAAACCGCTCATGCGCTGGCGACTGAGCAAGGGCACATGCGGTGCCGAGGCGATGATCGCGCCGCTCAGCCATTCGCTGGCAGCCTGTTCGCTGCTGCCGTTGGGCATACGCAAGCCAATGACCAGTCGCTGGCTCGGTTGATCGTCCGGCAGTTGAATCGAAAAGAGTTGCTCGCTGCGTTCAAACGGCAGGCTGCGATAGCCGGCGCGGATCAATTCGAGGGTATTTTCGAGCCAGTCCAGGACTTGTTCATAGCCGCGCTGCAGCTCGAGAAAATCCAGGGGGGCGAACGGTGGAACCCCGGCCAAAGGGTCCAGCGCAGACCAGGCACCGGCCAGCCCAAGCAACAAACCGTGCAATGCCTGCGGGGTGGCCGATCGACTGTTGAGCGTACCCTCGACCTCCGGCAGGCGCGCCCAGAGCGCCGTCAGTTGTCGACGGATTTCCAGCGCATCGTCTTGATTGCCGGCCTGTTGCGCCTGACGCAAACGGCCAGCCAGGAACATGCATTTCTCCCGCGTCCTGGCACACAGCCCGGCCACCCGGCGACCCAGCAGCGACTCGGGCAGCAGGCATGGCGTGGGCGGTGTGTAGGGCAGCGAAAGGAAACCACCGCCCTCCTTGCGGATTTTCAGCAATGGCAAACAGATGGAATCGGCTTTGTTCAATTGCGTGCACAACCGCGGATTCGGACGCCACACCGTGATCGACTCAGGGTACTCACCGCTGGTCAAATCCGGCAGCGCATCGCCGATCACCGATTGCAACCGGCCCTTGAGCGGCAGCAATTGCCCGGCACGCCATAACGGGCTGACGGCCAGGTACACCGTGACCGTGGCGTTTTCCGAAGCGTTGACCGCTTCGCTGACATCGAGCTCCAGCGCCGGCCCGACACCCACTTGCAGATTGATGGGCAAACCGTCCGGCAGCGTCGCTTGCAGATCGAGCAACCGCACCAGCCCGGCACTCAATGCGCCGGGGTCGAACTCGACCCGGCTCACGCCCCAGAACCAGGGATTGCAGGCCTGGGCAAAATGCGCCACCAACGCCTCGGCTCGCAACCCTTGCAACTGAAAATGCTGGGGCAGCAATTGCATGCCCTCGTGCCAGCAAACCGCGTCAGGTAACAGGCTCATACGACTCCCTTCGACGTCTACGTCGCCGCGCAAACCAGCGGCCTGGCAATGTGTTCACTGCGGAGTATTGCTGACCAGCGTCATCTCGCGACTGTCGAACTTGAGCCAGGCATCGCTCTGGTCATCGAGCCGTAACCGGTGTGCTCCGGGAGTGTTATAGCTGGCGAAGACCAAAAGTCCAGTTGCCCGCTTGCCCCCCAGCGGGAAGGGTTGTTTGTCGATGAACTGGCCGGGCACCAGCTCCAGCCCCCAAACCGTCATCAGTTGCCGGTAGTCGCGCTGGTATTGATCGCGTTCGGCGAACCACTGCCGCGCCGTGATGCCCGACAACTGCTTGAGCAGATCCGGATCATTGACGGCGATGAAATCCACGGCAATCGGAGTGTCGTCGTTTGCCTTCGGCGCGACGTCCAGGGTCAGGTTGTCAAGGTCCACCCGAGGCCCGAAAAACGAGCACCCGGCGAGGGTCAGGAACAAGGCGAAAGCAAAAAAACGTGCAATCAAAATGAATTGTCCTTTTCTCGGATCGGTCCAAAATTGTTTTTCGCTTGCATTTTTATAGACCTGTTCTAGCGTCTTGGATAGTTCGGCCCCCCATGCCGAATGTGGAAGGTTTGTCAAAGGAACGACAGGTCCATCTGCCACCCTTTCTAACCTACGGTCCAGCAAGGGAAAGCGATGAACGGGCCTCCCGATGCATTGCGCCCGCTCATGCATCGGAGTCAGCCAACATGGCAGAAAGTACTCAGCACAAGCTCGACAGGGTCCGCCCACCCCGGGTGCAAATCACCTACGACGTCGAAATCGGCAACGCCATCGAGAAAAAAGAATTGCCGCTGGTCGTCGGCATTCTGGCCGACCTTTCCGGCAAGCCGCTCGAGCCCCTTCCCAAACTCAATGAACGACGCTTCACCGAGATCGACCGCGACAACTTCAACGAAGTGCTCGCCTCGATTGCCCCCCGCGCCACCTTGCAAGTCACCAACACCCTCACTGGCGACGACAGCAAGCTCAACATCGAACTCAACTTCAAACACATCGACGACTTCGACCCGGTGAAGGTCGTCGAACAGGTGATCCCGCTGCGGCGCCTGTTCGAAGCCCGTCAGCGTCTGCGCGACCTGCTGACCAAGCTCGACGGTAACGATGACCTGGACAAACTCCTGCGCGACGTCATCGCCAATACCGAAGGCCTGCAAGAGATCAAGTCTGCCCGTCCGGACACCGCCGCCCCCGCAGGCGATAGCGAAGCACCGGCCGAACCGCAAGCCTGATCACTCATTCACTTAGGGAGATGTCGCCATGCCCGCTTCAGCCAGCGCCAACACCAGTGAAAGCACCACGCAAAGCCTGTCCCTGCTTGACCGCATCATCGCCGAAGGCCGCATGGCCCATGACGATAGCCAGCAGGACTATGCCCGCGACATGCTCGCGGAGTTCGCCACCCAGGTCCTCGACGAAGGCATGGCCATCGACAAGGACACCGTGGCAATGATCAACGACCGCATCAGCCAGATCGATCAGTTGATCAGCGCGCAACTCAACGAGGTATTGCACCACCCCGAGCTGCAGAAAATCGAAGCCTCCTGGCGCGGCCTGCACCTGCTGGTGCAAAACACCGAAACCAGTTCCCGGTTGAAATTGCGCCTGCTCAACGTCACCCAGAAAGAGCTGCAGAACGATCTGGAAAAAGCCGTCGAGTTCGACCAGAGCGCGCTGTTCAAAAAGATCTACGAAGAGGAATACGGCACCTTCGGTGGCCACCCGTTCAGCCTGCTCGTTGGCGACTACACCTTCGGCCGGCACCCGCAGGACATCGGCCTGCTGGAAAAACTGTCGAACGTCGCCGCCGCTGCCCACGCCCCGTTCATTGCCGCCGCCAGCCCCCGGTTGTTCGACATGAACAGCTTCACCGAACTGGCCGTGCCCCGTGACCTGTCGAAAGTGTTCGAGAGCCAGGAACTGATCAAGTGGCGCGCCTTCCGCGAAAGCGAAGACTCGCGCTACGTATCGCTGGTGCTGCCGCATTTCCTGCTGCGTTTGCCTTATGGCCCTGACACCTCGCCGGTGGAAGGCATCAATTACATCGAGGACGTCAACGGCAGCGACCACGGCAAATACCTGTGGGGCAACGCCGCCTGGGCCTTGTCGCAGCGCATCACCGAAGCCTTCGCCAAATACGGCTGGTGCGCGGCGATTCGCGGGGCTGAAGGCGGCGGCGCAGTCGAAGGCTTGCCGGCCCATACCTTCCGCACCACCTCCGGCGACCTGTCGCTCAAGTGCCCGACCGAAGTGGCCATCACCGATCGCCGGGAAAAAGAGCTCAACGACCTGGGGTTCATCGCCCTGTGCCACAAGAAAAACAGCGACGTGGCCGTGTTCTTCGGCGGCCAGACCACCAACAAGTCCAAGCTCTACAACACCAATGAGGCCAACGCCAATGCGCGGATCTCGGCGATGTTGCCGTACGTGCTCGCAGCCTCGCGTTTCGCGCATTACCTGAAGGTGATCATGCGCGACAAGGTCGGCAGTTTCATGACCCGCGACAACGTGCAGACCTACCTCAACAACTGGATCGCCGACTACGTGCTGATCAACGACAACGCGCCGCAAGAGATCAAGGCGCAGTACCCGTTGCGCGAAGCCCGTGTCGATGTGACGGAAGTCGCGGGCAAGCCGGGCGCCTACAAGGCCACGGTATTCCTGCGGCCACACTTCCAGCTTGAAGAGCTGACCGCCTCGATCCGCCTGGTGGCTACCCTGCCGCCACCGGTCGCCGCCTGACCTGCCCCGCTCCCGTCGGCCAGCCCGGCGGGAGTTCCCTGCTTATCTAGCGCGATAACCTTCAGGAGTTTCATGCGATGGATGCAATCATTCTCGACCTCGGCGGCGACATCAAAGGCGACAGTCTGCTCGAGGGCTACAAGGACAAGATCGAAGTCATGTCCTACAGCCACAACGTGGCCATGCAGGTGACCAACGACGTCAGCAACTCGGAACGGACCTCCGGCAAGCCGCACATCGGCGAGTTCACGCTGACCAAATTCGTCGACAGTTCCACACCCTCCCTCAATGAATACTGCTGTGCCGGCAAGCCGATCCCGGAAGCCAAGATCACCATCGGCCGTAACGCCGCCGAAGGCAGCGGTCAGTTGATGCCGTTCATCATCTACACCCTGACCAACGTGGTGCTGTCCAACGTCAGTGTCAGCGGCGGTACGGGTGGCAAGCCAGTGGAAACCCTGTCGCTGAACTTCACCAAAATCAAATGGGAGCTGACCGCGCAGAAAGACGACGGCACCAAGGAAGGCACGGCCGCCTCGACCTGGGACATGGCCGCCAACAAGCTCGTCAAGTAAGCGGGCGCATCGGCCATGGCAGGCTCACTCCTCCCACCGCTGTTCGAGCGACTGGCCGCAAGCGAGGTCGACACGCTGCACGTGTTCGACCTCCAGGACCTGCTCGACTCGGTCCGCACGGAATTGCTGCGCCTGTTCAACACCCGACGCGGCCCTCGTGCCCTGACCTCGCCACCGAGCATTCTCGATTACGGCCTCGCTGACTGGACCGCCCTGCAACAGCAGCGTAGCGATGACCGACGGCAGTTGGCGCGGGAAGTGCGCGAGGCCATCAGCCATTTCGAACCACGCCTGAAACTGGACGAGGTTCAGGTCAATCCGGTCCCCGACCATCCGCAGCAACTGAGCATCCGCCTGCTCGGCGAGTTGCGCAGCGGCCAGCAGCATTGGCCCGTGGCCTTTGTCATCGAGAAGGCCAGCGATGGCCTTGAGGTGCGTCATGAGCGACTCGATTGACCCGCAACTGCTCGATTACTACCAGCGGGAACTGACCTGGCTGCGCCACGCCGGCGGCATTTTCGCCGAGCGCTACCCCAAGGTGGCCAGGCGGCTGGAGTTGTCCCCCGACGAATGCCCCGACCCCCACGTCGAACGGCTGCTTGAAGGATTCGCACTGTTGGCGGCCCGCCTGCAACGCCGGCTCGATGACGACTACGCCGAATTCAGCGATGCCCTGCTCGAACAACTCTATCCACTGGCGATGCGCCCACTGCCGTCCTGCGCCATCGTGCAGTTCCAGCCGGACCCGAGCAAAGGCAATCTCGACGGCGGCTATCCATTACCTCGCGACACGCCGCTGTTCGTCACCACCGGCAAAGGCGAAAGCATCCACTTTCGCACCAGTGCACCCGTGCGTCTGTGGCCGGTGGAAATCACCGAAGCGTTGCTGCTGGGCAGCGATGAAGCCCAGGCCCTGACCGGCGTTGTCCAGGCGCGTTCGGCGTTGCGCCTGGGCTTGCACTGCCTCGGCGACAGCCAGTGGTCAACGCTGGGCATCGAACAGTTGCGCGTCCACCTGTGTGCATCTCCGGTGGTCAACGCCTGCCTCTACGATCTGCTCGGTGCCCATGCCGTGAAGGTTCTGGCCGGCCCCGTCGGCAGTGTGCCGAAAGCCCTTGCCGGGATGCCGCAAATCGTCGGTTTTGCCAGCGATGAAGGTTTGCTGCCGGACGAGGACGGCGTGCACCCCGGCATGCGTCTGCTCGCCGAGTACTTTGCCTTCGCGGACAAATTCAACTTCTTCGACCTGCCCCTTGCAGGCGCCACCAGCGACAGTCAGGCGCTGTACCTGTACATCGTCTTCGACCGCGCCCCTGCCAACCGCCTGCACCTTCAGGCCAGCGATCTTGCACTGGGCTGCACGCCGGTGATCAATCTGTTTCCTCGAACCTCGGAGCCGCTGCGCCCGGACGGCACCCGCAGTGAATACCGCCTGGTCGCCGACAGCCACCGGGAAAACAGCGTCGAGATCCATAGCATCCGGGCGATGCGTGCCACTTCCAGTCGTGGGGTTCAGCGAGTACCGGCCTACTACGGCAGCCAACATGGCGGCACCGATAAACAGTGCTACTGGCATGCCCGCCGTGTCAGTGGCATGACCCCCAATCGCCTTGGCACCGACCTGCTGGTGAGCCTGGTGGACACTCGATTCGACCCGTTGTCCGAGGCCGTCGGCTACAGCCTCACCGCGGAACTGCTCTGCACCAATCGGCACCTGGCGCAAAGCCTGCCAGCCGGCACACCGTTAGGCTTTGAGCGTCCTGGTCCCGTGGCCTGGGCACGCCTGCGCAACCCGCCCAGCCCGCAAAGTGTGCCGCGACTGGACGGCGAGTCGCGCTGGCGGCTGGTCTCGCAACTGACCCTCAATCATTTGTCGCTGGTCGAAGGGCCACAGGCGCTGGACGCGCTCAAGGAAATTCTCCAGCTGCACAACCTGCGTGACGAGGCCAGCGCCTGGCGGCAAATCGAAGGCTTGCTCAGCCTCGGTTGTGAACGCGTCATCGCCCATGTCGGCGAAGACGCCTGGCGTGGCTGGCGTAATGGGCTGGAGGTGCGCCTGCAACTCGACCCGCAGCATTTCGTCGGTAGCAGCGCGGTGTTGTTTTCAGCAGTGCTTGCGCAGTTCTTTTCACTCTATGCCACCGCTAACCGTTTCGTGCGCACGGTGCTGGTTCAATCAGACAGGGAGGTGAAGACATGGCAACCCCAAGCCGGCATGCCACTCTCCCTCTGAGCCTGAGCCAACGACTGCGCCGGGATCCCCAGGGGTTCGAACTGTTGCAGGCACTGTTGCTGCTGGAGCGCGAACATCCGCAAGCTGAATCACTGGGCAGCGGCACCGCCCCGCAAGCGGAAGCACTGCGCTTGCGCGGCCCGTTGACGCCGCTGTTTGCCGCCAGCGAAATCGAAAGCCTGACCCAGCAACCCGGCCAGCAACCGGTCCTCAGCACCCCGGTGTTCGGCCTCGGCGGTCCCGACGGCCCGCTGCCCTACGCCTATCAGGAATGGTTGCAGCAACGCGCGCGGGCCAAGGATTACGCGCCCGCTGAATTTCTCGATCTGTTTCAGCATCGGCTGCTGAGCCTGCTGTACAAAGTGATGCGCAAACACCGGATTGCCCTGGGGTTCACCGCCCCCGGTGCCTCGGCAGTTCAGGCGCAACTCAGGGCATTGACCGGCCTGCTGCCCAAAGCCTTGCGCGAGCGTCAGGCCGTACCCGATTGTGCCGTGCTGGCGTGCAGCGCGCTGTTCGCCGATGGGCGCCGCTCCCTCGCCGGTTTTGCAGCCATCGTGCGTGAGCAATTCGAACTGCCGGTTGAGCTGGGCGCCTATGAAGGTGCCTGGCGCGAGATCCCGCCCGCCAGTCGCAGCCGCATGATCCCCGGCGGTCGCAATCTGCAACTGGGTCGCACGGCAGTGGCCGGCACCCGGGTCTGGGATGAACACGCCGGCTTCCGCCTGACCCTTGGCCCGCTGGCCACTGCCCAGGCGGCGCGGTTCCTGCCCGATGGCGAATCTCACCCGGTACTGGCCAGCCTCAGCGCACTGTATTTTGGCCCGGACCTGGATTGCACCCTGGTGTTGCTGGTGCGCGGCGCCGGCCCAATCAGACTCAGCCGCCAGGCACCGCCACTGCTCAGCTGGAACGGTGGTTTGCAACGCCAGGCCAGCCTGGCGGTGCAACGCATCGAAACCCGTCTTCGTCAGCTGGAGATCACCTGAACATGGAACTGGCCAGCCTGATCGGACGCCTCAATCCAGACAACCGCCGCGCCCTGGAACGGGCCGCGCAACGCTGTCTGCAGCGAGGCCACCACTACGTGGAAATCGAACACCTGCTGCTGGAGTTGCTGGACATCGAGGGCGGAGACTTCGCCTATCTGCTGCCGCGCTTCGGCCTGGAGCGCGATGCCTTGGCAGCGGAAATCAACAAGGCGCTGGAGCTCTTCAAATCCGGCAGCACGCGCACCCCGGCATTGTCGTCGCACACCACCGGGTTGCTCGAAGACGCGGTGGTGCAGGCCAGTGTGCTGGGGCTGGAGAGCATTCGCTCAGGGTTGCTGCTACTTGCCTTGATCGACCGCGACGAGCGCCGCAGCCTGTTGCTCAACAGCGCTTCGTCACTGTTGAAGATTCCCCGGGATGCTCTGCGCAGCAACCTGCTGGAATGGACCGAAAATTCTCGCGAGCACGTCGGCGGTAAACGTGCGGTGAGTGCCGGCAACCCGGCGCCGAAAGAGGACTCGGTGCTGGACCAGTTCACCCAGGACCTGACAGCCGACGCCCACGCCGGGCGCATCGACCCCATCGTCGGCCGCGACGGCGAGATTCGCCAATGCATCGACATCCTGCTGCGCCGCCGGCAGAACAACCCGATCCTGGTCGGCGCGCCGGGCGTGGGCAAGACCGCCGTGGTCGAAGGCCTGGCCCTGCGCATCGCTGCCGGTGATGTACCGCCGTCCTTGCAGGACGTCAGCTTGCGTGTGCTCGATCTCGGCTTGTTGCAGGCTGGCGCCGGGGTCAAGGGCGAGTTCGAGCAACGCCTCAAAGGAGTGATCGACGCCGTACGCAGCGCGGAAAAACCAATCATCTTGTTCATCGACGAAGCCCACACCCTGATCGGTGCCGGTGGCGCGGAAGGCGGCAGCGATGCGGCCAACCTGCTCAAGCCGGCCCTGGCCCGTGGCGAGTTGCGTACCCTGGCCGCCACCACGTGGCTTGAATACAAAAAATACTTCGAGAAAGACCCGGCCCTCGCCCGCCGTTTTCAACTGGTACAAGTGGAGGAACCGGACGAAACCACTGCGGTGGAAATGCTCCGCGGGGTTGCCGCCAAACTCGAACAGCACCACGGCGTGCAAGTGCTTGACGCGGCCATCCATGAGGCGGTGAAACTGTCCCATCGCTACATCTCCGGGCGCCAGTTGCCGGACAAAGCCATCAGCGTGCTCGACACCGCCTGTGCCCGGGTCGCCCTCGGCCAGCACGACGTGCCGCCACCGCTGGAAAGCCTGCGTCACCGCCAGAACAGCCTCAGCGACGAAGTCGAACGTCTGCGCCGCGAACAGGCCACCGGGCTCGATCACCGCGAGCGCATCACCCTGCTTGAAACCGAATCCGTAGCTAATGTGCAAGCGATTCGCGAACTGGAAGTACGCTGGAATGAAGAGCGGGTTGCGGTGCGCGAACTGCTGGAAACCCGCAGCGAATTGCTGACCTTGAGCGAACGCGCCGACAGCGACAAACCGGACGAAGCCATCGACAGCCGCATCGATCATCTGGCCGCCGAACTGGTACGACTGGAGGCCGGGCTCGACGCGATCCGCCAGGACGACCCGCTGGTACCGGAACAGGTCGACGGAAAAACCGTCGCCGCCGTCATCGCCGGCTGGACCGGCATCCCGGTCGGCAAAATGCTCGCCGACGAAGCCCACGCCGTGCGCACCCTCGGCCAACGCATGGGGTTGCGCGTCATGGGCCAGAGCATCGCGCTGGGCACCATCGCCCAGCGCCTGCAGGCTTACCGCGCCGGCCTCACCGACCCGCAAAAACCGGTCGGCGTGTTCCTGCTGGTCGGCCCTACTGGCGTGGGTAAAACCGAAACCGCCTACGCCTTGGCCGATGCGCTCTACGGCGGCGAACGCAACCTGATCAGCATCAACCTCTCGGAATACCAGGAAGCCCACACCGTCAGCCAACTCAAAGGCGCCCCGCCCGGTTACGTCGGTTATGGCAGCGGCGGCGTATTGACTGAAGCGGTACGGCGCAAACCCTACTCGGTGGTGTTGCTCGATGAAATCGAAAAGGCCCATCCGGACGTGCTCGAAGCCTTCTACAACGTGTTCGATAAAGGCGTGATGGAAGACGGCACCGGATTGGTGGTGGACTTCAAGAACACCGTGATGCTCGCCACCAGCAACGTGGGTGCCGAACTGTTGCTCGACACACCGGTGGCACAACTTGGAACCGATACCTTTAACGAGGCCTTGCACAAAGTGCTGCTGCAAGCCTTTCGCCCGGCCTTTTTGGCGCGGATGACCGTGGTGGCGTATCGGCCGCTGGATGAGGCGACGCTGGAAGGGATTGTGTTGGCGAAGCTGGAGAAATTGCGTGGCCGGTACAAGGCTGCGACTGGAAAACAGTTCGAGTTCGATGCAGGAATTGTGCAGGCGGTGTTGGCCAAGTGCAGTGCGGCGGGTGCAAGGGATGTAGAGAACGTATTAATGACCCAGGTGACTGGGAAACTGGCGGAATGGGTGCTGGAGTGAATACAGGGTGCAGCCCGCCCCGTCCTTAGGGCAATGCAAACCAATGCAGTGAAAACAAGGAGTGTTTATATGGCATTTACAACCACACAACTGGCCGCGCAGATCACCAACAGCCGTAATGACCTGCAGCTATGGGCGAACTCAACCCCGCAAAATCAGGGGCCCATGGTGCCGGCCTTCACGCTTTACTTTAACAACCTCCAGACCTGGATTACCCAGAACGGCGGTGCAACACCGTTTGGCTGGGATGATGTCACCGGACTTACGTACCCCAATGGCATTCAGGTTGTGTTACAGGGGCCTGCACAAAGGGCACCGTTCAATGATGCGTTCAACGACGTAAGAGCTCACTTGGGAAACCCGGACTTTCGGTTATACCAGGCGGCTGAAGCGAGCCTGAGACTGATCAATGTTCTGGCTCAAATGGGTTGATTGAAATAGGAAATGAGACACCCATTAGCCTGACTTGAGTCCGGTTAATGGGTGTCCGCTTTGTTTCAACATCAAAAAATGGAGCAGCCAAATGAAATGTTATGTTTTCCCCGTCCGAAACGGCGTCGCCTATTGGGGGGTAAAGTCCCTGCTGAACCCTTACAACGGCGCCGCCGCGTGGTGCGCTGGTTTCCCCAGTGTTTTTGGAGGCAATGACGACGACGACAATACCTACGTAACGTGTGCGAAAGAAACTACTGAAGAATCTCACAGAAAAATTGAACTTGATCCCGCTGTCTTCCAACTGCTTTGGACGACCAAGGTTGGCTTCACTCACTATATTTACTATTACGCCAGGGGATTCAACTTTTCCCCGAACGCAGTGTTATCCCTGGCGCAGGCGGCAATGCCCAGCTACCAAGAGGGTACAGGTGATGTTCTTTTGCTCGACATGAATAATGCCCCTGTTCCTGACCTTAACAACCTGGCACCTCTTATCAATTGGATCTTGCAGGAATTCAGACTGCAGTTCCCTCATCCTGGTGCAGGCGATCCGATTAATAACGCTGTGGCACGCCAACAGTTCAATACCTCCGAACATATAAAAGCGTTTGCTCGCCTGGTCACCCAACATCAAGCGAATCCGATCATCTAGTCAGTCGATTTTTCAACGGTGATGCTGAACATTGACCGCTACGAGAGGCTACTCGATGCCCCGAACCACCGACAGCAACACCACCCTCTCCCTCACCGCCGTCTCGCTGTCGGCGCTTTACCCTGAGTCGCTGTCCGGCGAGGAAGCACTCAACGCACTCGGTTCGCAAACCCTCAACGGCCTCAACGACGGCACCTCTGTCACCCTGTCCACCGCCGTCGCCACCCACGTCACCACCACCCTGCACAACGACGCGAAAACCCGGCACTTCGACGCACTGGTCGCCGAAGTCCGCCAGCTTCCTGCGGACGCCACCGCCGAGCGTTATCATCTGGTGCTAAGACCGTGGCTCTGGTGGCTGACCCTGGCCAGCAATAACCGGGTGTTCCAGAACCTCAGCACTTCAGACATCGTCACCACGATTTTCAAGGCCCACGGCTTCACCGATTTCACGCTGAAACTCACCGGCAGCTACACCCCGCGCGAGTACTGCGTGCAGTACTGCGAAACCGATTTCGCCTTCGTTTCACGGCTGTTGGAAGAGGAAGGGATTTTCTGGTTTTTTACCCACGAAGACGGCAAGCACACGCTGGTGCTGGGGGACAGTAACGATGCCTTCCCAATAATCCCGAACGGGCCGAAGGTAAACTATCTCGGCCAGCAAATGGGCGAGCGCGAACTGCATGGCATTCGCTCCGGCCAGGTGTGCATGCAAGCCGTAGCCGGCGTCTATCAGGCGACGGATTACGAGTTCACCACACCGACCACTTCGCTCTACAGCCAGGCCGAAGCCGTCGCCGGACCTCGGTCGATGTACGAGCATCCTGGCAGTTACAACGCCAAGGCCCGCGGAGATGCACTGACCAAACAACGGGTCGACGGGCTGCGCAGTCAGGAGAAGCGTTTTGTCGGCGAAAGCGATTGCCGCTGGCTGGTGCCTGGGCACTGGTTCACCCTCGCCGGCCATGATGATGCGAGCCTGAATATCGACTGGGTAGTGATGTCGGTGACCCATGAGGCCAGTCACGAAAACTATCGCAATCACTTCGAAGCAATCCCCAAAGCCACGCCATTTCGCCCGGCGCGAACAACGCCCAAACCACGCATGCACACCCAGACCGCTCTCGTTGTCGGCAAATCCGGCGAAGAGATCTGGACCGACGAATACGGCCGCATCAAATTGCAGTTCCCCTGGGATCGCGACGGCAAGAACGACGAAGCGAGTTCGTGCTGGGTGCGAGTGGTATTGCCCTGGAGCGGCAAAGGTTTCGGCATGCAGTTCGTGCCGCGGATCGGCCAGGAAGTGATCGTGACTTTTATCGACGGCGACCCCGATCGACCACTGGTGACCGGTTGCGTCTACAACGGTGACAACGCCCTGCCCTATGCGCTGCCGGCCAATCAGACCCAGTCCGGGATCAAGACCCAGTCGTCCAAAGGGGGCGGCGGTTTCAACGAGTTGCGCTTTGAGGACAAGAAGGACGCCGAAGAGGTGTTCCTGCAGGCGCAGAAGGATCTCAAGATCAACGTGCTCAACGACGCCACTGCCACCGTTGGTCATGACGAAACCCTGACGGTGCAGAATGCGCGCACGCGCACAGTGAAGGAAGGCGACGAGACCGTGACCCTGGAGAAAGGCAAACGCAGCGTGACCATCCAGACCGGCAGCGACAGCCTTGACGTGAAGGACAGCCGCACGGTGAAAGTCGGCGCCGACCAGACTCACAGCACTGGAGGCAACTACAACCACACGGTCACCGGCAACTACAACCTGACCGTGGACGGCAACCTGACCATCAAGGTGACCGGCACCCTGACCCTGCAAAGTGGCGGCAGTTTTGCGATCAAGAGCGGCGCAGACCTCGCCGCCGAGGCCGGTACCTCGATCAGCCAGAAAGCCGGCACCTCCCTGAGCAACCAGGCCGGCACCTCGCTGGAAAACAAGGCGGGCACGACGCTGACCAACGATGCAGGGATCAGTCTGATGAACAAGGCCGCCGCCGAGCAAACCGTCGACGGCGGCGGCATGCTGACCATCAAGGGCGGCCTGGTGAAGGTCAACTAGGGGGGTTACGCAATGACATCAAGCAAACTTGATCTGGAGCGTGGCGACAGCCACCTCGACGGGCGCTTGCTTGAAGGCCGACTGGAAGGCCCGCTGCGCATCAAGGACGCCGGTCGACCTCAGGCGAACCTGAACTACAGCCAGGGCGAGCTACAGGGCACGAGCCTGCTGTACTACCCCAATGGCAATGTCTCGGCGCAACTGCCTTATGTGCGCGACAAATTGCACGGTGTGGCCAGTTTCTTTACGCCCGAGGGCGGGTTGCAACGCAAGGCGACTTATCGCCAGGGCCTGCTCCACGGTGAAGCGAACAACTACTTCCCAGACGGGCAACTGGCCGAAACGCAGTTTTACCGTGATGGCGAGCGTGAGGGGCGGTATCAACGGTTTCACCCCAACGGAAAAACCGCCGTCGAGGCGCGGTATCTCAACGGTCAGTTACTGGAACCGGCACAGGGTTTCGCTGCCGATGGGCGACCGCTGGACGCCGAAGGCAAGCCGATCTCGAGGGTACGCTGGTGGCTCAGGCGCTGTAGTGATCCTGCCGAGGCCTGAAGCCTTGTATTGACTCAGATGCCCCATCGCGGGCAAGCCCGCTTGTGAGCACTGTTGCTCACAAATACTGCACTCACAGAAGGACCCCAGTGGGAGTCAGGGAATGAGCATCTGCATCTGCCCGGGCATGACGATCTTGATCACCCCGGCCCAGTTGCACATCAACGTGCTGTTGGCGTCAATCGCCGGCATGTTGCCCAGCAGCACCGTAGGTGCCCCGCCCGGTATCCACGGCGTGGCGGTCGCCGGGATGCAGGGCATCGGTGTCAGCACACCCAACGCCGCAGCGGTGGCGGCCGCGACCATCGGGTTGGCCAGGCTCGTGCACACACCGAAGGGCATGATGTTGACCAGCGGGATGTGATCCATGATGTTCGCCGCCGGCAGGTCAGCGGTCAGTGTGCGATTGATCGGCAGCACGTTGAGCACGGCCGGCGCCGCGCCAAAGCTGCATTGCAGGGTGGCGGTGGCACAGACTTGCGGACAACCCATTTCAAACCTCCTTCCTGGAAGCACCATGCCCCTGAACCATAGTCCGCCTGGCGTGTTCTCGCACATCAGGAACGCTGATTATCCTGCAACACGCTAACCTATAAGACCGTGCCACGCTTGTGGCACTCACGTCTCAGCATTAGATTAGCCAATAGTTCAAGGCCTCCAGAATAAGCAGAAGGGATAAGCATGGCGCTTACTGACCAGTCCACCCGTACCCGCACCGGCGAAGAGCTCGATGCCGGCCTGATCGATCCGTACATCAAGGCCCATATTCCGGGGCTAAGCGGCTTGCCACGGATCAGCCAGTTTCCGGGCGGTGCTTCAAACCTCACTTACTTGCTGGAATACCCCGAACAGGAATTCGTCCTGCGTCGCCCGCCCTTCGGCCACAAGGCCAAGTCGGCCCACGACATGGGCCGTGAATTCCGCATCCTCAATCAACTGCGCGACGGTTTTCCGTACTGCCCGAAAGCCTACGTGCACTGCACCGACGAATCGGTGATCGGTGCCGAGTTCTATGTCATGGAACGGGTCAACGGCATCATCCTGCGCTCAGACCTGCCGCCGGAGCTGGGCCTGGATTCGGCGAAAACCGAAGCCCTGTGCAAGAGTTTCATCGACAAGTTCGTGGAACTGCATCGCGTCGACTACAACGCGTACGGCCTGGGTGACCTGGGTAAACCCGAAGGCTATGTGGCACGACAAATCAAAGGCTGGAGCGATCGCTACGAAAAGGCCCTGACCCCCGATGCGCCACAATGGGAAGCGGTCAAGGCCTGGCTCAATGACAAGATGCCGGCCGACCATCCGACCTCCAGCATCGTGCACAACGACTACCGCTTCGACAACGTGATCCTCGACCCGAACAACCCGATGCAGATCATCGGCGTGCTCGACTGGGAACTGACCACCCTGGGCGATCCGCTGATGGACCTGGGCAACACTCTCGCCTACTGGATCGAAGCCGATGATCCGGCGCCGGTGCAGATGATGCGCCGCCAGCCAAGCCACGCGCCGGGCATGCTTACCCGCCGCGAGTTCGTCGACTACTACGCCGAGCGCTCGGGCATACGCATCGACAATTTCGACTTCTACTACACCTACGGCCTGTTCCGCCTGGCTGGCATCGTGCAGCAGATCTACTACCGCTTCTACCATGGCCAGACCCAGGACAAACGCTTCGCGCAGTTCATTCACATGAACAGGCTGCTGGAGCAGATGAGCTTGCAGGTCATTTCGAAATCCAGCCTCTGACTGTATGCGATCCCTGTAGGGGCGAGCCTGCTCGAAAAGATCGTGAACGATAGCGCGCACTGACTGGCCTCAACTGAACAGCATTAGCCGCAACACGGCATTTGAATCGATAACAAGACTTTTCATAAGGGAATCCCATGTCCAAGACTCAGTTGTTCGACCTCGACGGCAAGATCGCTTTCGTCTCCGGCGCCAGCCGTGGCATCGGTGAAGCCATCGCCAAACTACTGGCCCAGCAAGGCGCCCACGTGATCGTGTCGAGCCGCAAGCTTGAAGGCTGCCAGCACGTCGCCGACGCCATCATCGCCGCCGGCGGCAAAGCCACTGCCATTGCCTGCCACATCGGCGAAATGGAACAGATCAACCAGGTCTTCGCCGGCATCAAGGAACAGTTCGGGCGCCTGGACATCCTGGTCAACAACGCCGCGACCAACCCGCAGTTCTGCAACGTGCTGGACACCGACCTCAGCGCCTTCCAGAAAACCGTCGACGTGAACATCCGCGGCTACTTCTTCATGTCGGTCGAAGCCGGCAAGCTGATGCGCGAAAACGGCGGCGGCAGCATCATCAACGTGGCGTCGATCAACGGTGTTTCACCGGGTATCTTCCAGGGCATCTACTCGGTGACCAAGGCGGCGGTGATCAACATGACCAAAGTCTTCGCCAAGGAATGTGCGCAATTCGGGATTCGCTGCAATGCCTTGCTGCCGGGTCTGACCGACACCAAGTTCGCCTCGGCACTGGTGAAAAACGAAGCCATCCTGAACACCGCTTTGCAACAGATCCCGCTCAAGCGCGTGGCTGACCCAAGCGAAATGGCCGGCGCCGTGTTGTACCTGGCCAGCGATGCTTCCAGCTACACCACCGGCGTTTCGCTGAATGTGGATGGCGGTTTCCTGTCCTGATCGTCTGAACAGCACAAGTCCCTGTGGGAGCAAGCTCGCTCCCACAGAGTGATACCCCGAACAGATCGAAGCTGCTGCTCAGCGCAGCGCGGATTTACTGCGTGACGCAACGAGTCGTGGTGGTGACTCGGGTCACCTGCCCGTTTTCATCCCGTACATCGCCCAGAACATCGGTTTTATCCATGGCCTGGCAAGTGCGTTCAGGAGGGGGTGGAGTGACCGCTGGAGGGGGTGGCGGACTGGCACAGCCGCCGAGGATCGCCACGCAGAACGCCAGCGACAAAGGTGAGATAACGCGTTTCCCAAGAGTTTTCATAGGTTGACCCGCGATAAGTGATAGACACATTTTTGTGACAACAAAACTGGCGCGCAAAATCCATGCACCTGTCAAAAAAATAAATATCTGCGAATCACTTATAGCCCAATCCGTAGCCAGCACCCGTAAAAGCTGACAGTTCTTACATCACCGAATCAGGGCGCTGCAAGGAATCGCTGTCCAGTTCGTAACGTAGTTCTTCGATCGATGCGGTGACCTATAGTGCGTTTGTAGCTTAACCCTGCCCCTTCGACCGGGATTCACCAGAGAACAGTCCCCGCTCCCGCGCCCAGACAATCGCCTCGCTGCGGCTGTGCACATTGAGCTTGGAGTACACCGTCGCCACATGGTTGCGCACTGTGTTCGGTGCCAGTTTCAGGCGCGCGGCGATGTCCTTGTCGGCCAGGCCTTCGCAGATCAGGCCCAGTACATCGCGCTCACGGGCGGTCAGTTGCCCGGTGCTGACCCGGTCGGTGACATCGTCCATGATCAAGACCAGCGATTCCAGCTTGCCACGGCCGTCAACCAATACCAGGCTGCGCACGCGATGGACCCAGGTGCGCGCTTCGTTCCCCGCCGATGTCACCTCCACCAGCACATCGCTGAACGTCTCGCCACGGGCCACCCGACTGATCGGGTAGCTGTCGGCCGGCACGAGGTGATTGTTGCGATAACGCAAGGCGAAGCGTTTGACATAGGCCTTGGCATTGCTGCCCAGGTCGCTGATCTGCGAGGCACCGTGCATGGCCAGCGCCGCCTCGTTGGCCCACAGGATGCTCTGGTCGGGATCGAGCAGAATCACCCCGTCGGACAAGCTGGCGATGATTTGCTCCAACTGGCAACGATTGGCCTCCGTGGTCAGGACGCGCTGGCGCATTTCGACTCCGCAAGTATGGTGCCCCTGTGAAGAATACGACCGCCGAAGTTTTGGTTAGTGCAACGAACCTTGGGGAGCGGGCTTGCTCGCGAAAGCGGTGGAGTTGGTCGGCGAAAAGCCTGGAGGGCCGGTGGTCCTTTGACTATTGCACGTTAAAGGACGCGTCAAGCCCCGCCAACTTGTCCGGATTACGCATGATGAAAACCCGATTCACCCGCCCCGCCTCATCAAAACCAAAGGTCATCGACGCCGTGATGCTGCCATCGGCCTTGATGATGACGCCTTGTGCACCATTGATTTCAACGGGCAGCCATTCACAGGCTTGCCAATAGGCGTGCAACGACTGGCCAATGAAATCCAGCACGCTTTCGATGCCAAACAGCGTTTCACGGATCGCCGAAGCCTTGCCGCCGCTGTCGGCGCAGAGTTCGACGTCTTCGCTCAGCATCACGCTCAAGTTTGCGGTGGAACCACTGGTGATGGCGTTGTGGAAGGCACTGAGCAACTGGTTTTGACGCACAGGTTCCGGTTGATAGCGGGTCTGGGCATTGCCAAGACTCGCCTTTGCCCGGGAAACCAGTTTGCGGCATGCGGCTTCCTGCACCCCGACCGCATCGGCAACCTGCGGGTAATCCATGTCGAAGATTTCGTACAGCAGGTACGCGGCACGCTCCTTGGGTGTCAGCCGCTCCAGCAACAACACGAACGCGGTGGACAGCGACGAAGCCAGTTCATGCATGTGCTCGGGTGAGTCCTGATGCGCCGTGTGGATCGGCTCCGGCAGCCAGGTACCGATGTAATCTACCCGGGACTTGTGCGCCGACCGTAGCAGGTCAATGCAATGGCGGGTGCACGCGGTGGTAAACCAGGCGGCCGGCGTGGCGATGGAGGCCCGGTCGACCTCCAGCCACTTGATGAACAACTCTTGCACCGCATCCTCGGCTTCGGTGCGCGAACCGAGAATGCGATAGGCCAGACCAAGCAAAAAGGGCCGCCGCTGCTCGAACACAGTGGCGGCGTTTTCAGCGCGGTTCATCAATCAGTGCCTCGACACCTGCAAGCGGTTCCACAGGTTGATCATGCCGATCTCGGCCGTCAAGGCGCCGATCTGTTCGTCATTGAAATATGCCCTCAGTTCACCTCGCAGGCTGGCGTAATCGGTTTTTTCATCCAGAACAGTCAAGGCTTCGGTCCACGCCAGCGCGGCGCGCTCCGCAGGGCTGAAATCACTGACGTGACGCCAGACGATCAGGCGATCCAGACGCTCGTTGGTTTCATTGGCTTCCCGGGCTTCGCGGGTGTGCATCTTCACGCAGAAACCGCATTGGTTGATCTGCGAGGCGCGCAAGTGGATCAAGTACTTGAGGCCTGGATCAAGATCATGCTGATCGAGCGCGACATGGACCTGGGTCAGGCTTTCGAAAACCTGTGGAATCGATTGCAGCAGGTTGACCGCTTGGGTGTTGGAAGACATCGTGTTGCTCCACTGTTTGAGAGGTTCAACAGGATGACGATTGAGGGTTGGGGTTTGTGACGTGCGCTGATTCATTCAGCGCACGTCACTCGGTTCAAGCAGCCAACTCTCCCTTCCCAAGTGCCGCCGAAGCCGCCAGCATTGCCCGCAACAGCACCGCACACCCGGCCGCCAGGTCATCCGGCGCTGCGTTTTCGATTTCGTTGTGGCTGATGCCGCCTTCGCACGGCACGAAGATCATCCCGGCCGGGCCGAGTTCGGCGAGGAAAATCGCGTCGTGGCCCGCACCGCTGACAATGTCCATATGCGACAGACCCAGGCTGTGGGCGGCGCCGCGTACCGCTTCGACGCAGCCCTTGTCGAAGTACAGCGGTGGGAAGTCAGCCGTTGGCGTGAGTTCGAAGGTCAGGCCGTGTTCGTCGCAGGTGGTTTCGATGACTTCACGCACTTCGGCAATCATCGAATCCAGGCGCGCCGGTTCCAGGTGCCGGAAGTCCAGGGTCATGCGCACTTCGCCAGGTATGACGTTTCGCGAGCCGGGATAGGCTTGCAGGCAACCGACGGTGCCGCAGGCATGGGGTTGATGGCTGAGGGCGGCGCGGTTAAGCGCACCGACGATCACCGCGGCGCCGACCAGGGCGTCCTTGCGCAGGTGCATCGGGGTCGGGCCGGCGTGGGCTTCGACGCCGCGCAGCTTGAGGTCAAACCATTTCTGCCCGAGGGCGCCCATGACCACGCCTATGGTCTTGCGTTCGTCTTCCAGTATCGGGCCTTGCTCGATGTGGGCTTCAAAGTAGGCACCGACTTTGTGGCCGCTGACTTTGCGCGGCCCGGCGTAACCAATGGCATTCAGTGCCTGCCCCACCGTCACACCCTCGGCATCGACCTTGGCCAAGGTTTCCTCGAGGGTGAATTTTTCCGCGAACACGCCGGACCCCATCATGCACGGGGCAAAGCGCGAGCCTTCTTCGTTGGTCCAGACCACCACTTCCAGCGGCGCCTCGGTTTCGATGTTGAGGTCGTTGAGGGTACGCAGCACTTCGACGCCCGCCAGCACCCCGAAACAGCCATCGAACTTGCCGCCAGTGGGCTGGGTGTCGATGTGGCTGCCGGTCATCACCGGTGGCAGATCGGGATTGCGCCCGGGACGACGGGCGAAGATGTTGCCGACGGCGTCGATGCTGACGGTGCAGCCGGCATCGGTACACCATTTGACGAAGATGTCCCGGGCCTGGCGATCCAGATCGGTCAGGGCCAGGCGACACACGCCACCCTTGACCGTTGCGCCGAGTCGGGCCAGTTCCATGAGCGATTGCCACAGGCGGTCGCGGTTGATGTGCTGATGGCTGGACTGCAGAACGTCTACGGCCGCGTTCATGATGATCTCCTCAGGCAGTTCTTGTGTGTTTCTTCAGGCAGTTCTTTGGTGGATTCAGAGGCCTCATCGCGAGCAAGCTCGCTCCCACATTGGATCTCCAGTGTTTACAGACCCCCTGTGGGAGCGAGCTTGCTCGCGATGGGGCCAGTGTTCACACCGCAGATTTCGCAATAGATGGGCTGGGCCGCATCACACTCAACCCGTAATAAATAACCCCACCCAACGCCGAGCCGGTGAACCAGCCATAGCTGTAGAACCAGCTGAACGCGTCGTTGCCCAGGGACAGCAGCGTCAGCACCACCGGCACACCAAACGCGATGAACCCGCTCCAGTTCCACGCCGGATACACGTCATCGCGGTACAGGCCGGCGAGGTCCAGTTGCTGCTTCTTGATCAGGAAATAGTCCACCACCATGATCCCGGCGATCGGCCCCAGCAGGCTGGAATAGCCGAGCAACCAGTTGGAATAGACCGTTTCCAGGCTGAGATCGGAAACGATCAGGCCGAGCTTTTTCAGCAGTTCATGGGCCATCAGCGCCAGTCCGACCAGCCCGGTGAGGATTACCGCTTTGGTCCGGTTGATCGCCTTGGGTGCGATGTTCTGGAAATCGTTGGTGGGCGACACGATGTTGGCCGCGGTGTTGGTCGACAGCGTGGCGATGATGATCAACGCCATGGCCAGCGCCACCCAGACCGGACTCTGGATATGGCCGATCAGGGTCACCGGGTCGGACACCGTCACGCCCACCAGCTTCACCGAGGCGGCGGTCATCACCACGCCCAGAGAGGCAAACAGGAACATGGTCAGCGGCAAGCCGATGATCTGCCCGACGATCTGGTCCTTCTGGCTTTTCGCGTAGCGGCTGAAGTCGGGGATGTTCAGCGACAGCGTGGCCCAGAACCCGACCATCGCGGTCAGCCCGGCCGCGAAGTAACTGACCACGCCCGCGCCTTCGGGGCGCTTGGCCGGGATCGCCAGCAACTCGGTCATCGACACGTTGGGCATGGCCCACACCAACAACCCAACTCCCACCAGCACCAACAGCGGTGCCGAGAGCGTTTCCAGCCATTTGATCGACTCGGCACCGCGAATCACCACCCACAGGTTCAGCGCCCAGAACACCATGAAGCCGATGACCTCACCGGTGCCGCCCAGGGACTTCCAGCCCTCGAACACCGAGCCGAGGAACAGGTGAATCGCCAGCCCGCCGAACATGGTCTGGATACCAAACCAGCCACACGCCACCAGAGCGCGGATCAGGCACGGAATGTTGGAGCCGAGCACGCCGAAGGACGACCGCAGCAACACCGGAAAGGGAATACCGTACTTAGTGCCGGGAAAGGCGTTAAGCGTCAGGGGAATCAGCACGATGATGTTGGCAAACAGAATCGCCAGCAGCGCTTCACCGACGGTCAGGCCGAAGTACGCGGTCAGCACACCACCGAGGGTGTAGGTCGGCACGCAGATCGCCATGCCGACCCACAGCGCGGTGATGTGCCATTTGTTCCAGGTGCGTTCGCGCACCTTGGTCGGTGCAATGTCGTGGTTGTAACGGGGACTGTCGAGGACATCGCTGCCGGCTTCAAGCTCGAACAAGCCGTCGCGCTCGGTCACTTGCGATCTGATCTGTTGCATGGCCGCTCCACTGTTCTTTGAATTATTTTTTGCTCATCGGGGGCTGGCGGCATCAATAAACGTGCCGGGTGCCCCGCTTACGCATCGGGCAGTTCCATAAACACTCTGTAAGCAACTGATATTTATCAGTTTTATGCAGTCAACGATGCAGTCCTCAGTTGCATGTCATGCCACTCAGGCCGAATGCCAGGCAAGTTGTCCTGACAGTCAGGACTCAATCTGGTGCGTTGATCTTTTTTTCAATGGCTGCGCATCCACCATAGACCATACTCAAACAGCTGATTTCACATAAGAAATCTTGACTATTTTTCGATCCTGTCAAGTGCGTCAAAATGGTGAGCGGCCTCACCATTTTGGTGATTCTTGTAATTAATCTTTTAATATCAATCAGTTAATACCTGCATAAGCTTATAAAAAATATTCTTGCCGATTCGGATAACTGCAGCTAGCGTTTAATCCTGACAGCGCTGACAGGAATCAATCTGACCGGGCTGTTTTTATATAGAACATCTAGAACCGGCAAAAGCCGGTCATTGCCTGCGAGGAACTCGGAATGTCTCTGTTGATCCGTGGCGCCACCCTTATTACCCATGATGAAAGTTATCGCGCCGATGTGTATTGCGCAGACGGCGTGATCAAGTCCATTGGCGAAAATCTCGATGTACCTGCAGGCGCCGAAGTGCTCGACGGCAGCGGCCAATACCTGATGCCCGGCGGCATCGACCCGCACACCCACATGCAACTGCCCTTCATGGGCACTGTGGCCAGCGAAGACTTCTACAGCGGCACGGCGGCCGGACTGGCCGGCGGCACCACGTCGATCATCGACTTCGTGATTCCCAACCCGCAGCAATCCTTGCTCGAAGCCTTCCATCAGTGGCGCGGCTGGGCCGAGAAATCGGCGTCGGACTATGGCTTTCACGTCGCCATCACCTGGTGGAGCGAACAGGTCCGCGAGGAAATGGCCGAACTGGTCAGCCAGCACGGCGTCAACAGCTTCAAGCATTTCATGGCCTACAAGAACGCGATCATGGCCGCCGATGACACCCTGGTGGCGAGTTTCGAACGCTGCCTGGAACTGGGCGCGGTGCCGACCGTTCATGCGGAAAACGGTGAACTGGTGTATCACCTGCAACGCAAGCTGATGGCCCAGGGCATCACCGGACCGGAAGCGCATCCGCTGTCGCGGCCTTCACAGGTTGAGGGCGAGGCCGCGAGCCGGGCGATCCGCATCGCCGAAACCCTGGGCACGCCACTGTATCTGGTGCACGTCTCGACCAAGGAAGCCCTGGACGAAATCACCTACGCCCGGGGCAAGGGCCAGCCGGTCTACGGCGAAGTACTGGCCGGGCACCTGCTGCTGGACGACAGCGTCTACCGCGATCCGGACTGGCAAACCGCCGCCGGTTACGTGATGAGCCCGCCGTTCCGCCCCCGCGGCCATCAAGAGGCGCTCTGGCATGGCCTGCAATCGGGCAACCTGCACACCACCGCCACCGACCACTGCTGCTTCTGCGCCGAGCAAAAAGCCGCTGGCCGCGACGACTTCAGCAAGATCCCCAACGGCACCGCCGGCATCGAAGACCGCATGGCGGTGTTGTGGGATGAAGGCGTGAACAGCGGACGCTTTTCGATGCAGCAATTCGTCGCGCTGACGTCCACCAACACGGCGAAGATCTTCAACCTCTACCCACGCAAAGGCGCGATTCGCGTGGGTGCCGATGCCGACCTGGTGCTGTGGGACCCGCAAGGCACCCGGACCATTTCCGCCAAGACCCACCATCAGCAGGTGGACTTCAACATCTTCGAAGGCAAGACCGTGCGCGGCGTGCCCAGCCACACCATCAGCCAGGGCCGCGTGGTCTGGGCCGACGGCGACCTGCGGGCCGAACGCGGGGCCGGGCGCTACATCGAACGACCGGCGTATCCGGCGGTGTTTGATTTGCTGAGCAAGCGGGCGGAGCAGCACAAGCCGGTTGCCGTGAAACGCTGAAATCGAGGCCTACGGCCTTCGCGAGCAAGCCCGCTCCCACAGGGGAACGCGTTCCAAATGTGGGAGCGGCGGTGCGACGATTCGACTTGCTCGCGAAGAGGCCGGTACAGACAACGAAAAACAATGCCCATTCAGAGGCAGCACCTCAAATAACCGTGAGGCCAAAACCGTGATCAAGACCCTGGACCACCTCCCGCATCCCGTTGAGAATGCGGCCGCCCTCGCCGGCCATTTCACCGATCTGGCGCCGCCGCTCAACGAGCGCCAGGCGCACCTGGAAGCCTCGCGCTGCCTGTATTGCTACGACGCCCCCTGCGTGAATGCCTGTCCGAGCGAGATCGACATTCCCTCGTTCATCCGCAACATTGCGCAGGACAACGTGCAAGGCGCCGCGCAGAAAATCCTCTCGGCCAACATCCTCGGCGGCAGTTGCGCCCGGGTGTGCCCGACGGAGATTCTTTGCCAGCAAGCCTGCGTGCGCAATAACGCCCACGAGTGTGCACCGGTCATGATCGGCCTGTTGCAGCGTTACGCCGTGGACAACGCCCACTTCAGCACGCACCCCTTCCAGCGTGCTGCCGCCACCGGCAAACGCATCGCCGTGGTGGGTGCCGGTCCGGCCGGTTTGTCCTGCGCCCACCGCAGTGCCATGCACGGGCATGACGTGGTGATTTTCGAGGCGCGGGAAAAGGCTGGCGGCCTCAACGAGTACGGAATCGCCAAATACAAACTGGTGGATGACTACGCGCAAAAGGAGCTTGAGTTCCTGTTGGAGATTGGCGGCATCGAAATCCGCCACGGGCAGAAACTCGGGGAGAACCTGACCCTCAGTGAACTGCATCAACAGTTCGATGCGGTGTTCCTCGGCCTCGGGCTCAATGCCAGCAAACAGCTAGGGCTGGCCCACGAAGACGCACCCGGCCTGCTCGCCGCCACCGACTACATCCGCGAACTGCGCCAGGCCGATGACCTGACCCAACTGCCCCTGGCCGACCGCTGCATTGTCCTTGGCGCAGGCAACACCGCCATCGACATGACGGTGCAAATGGCCCGCCTCGGCGCCCGTGACGTGAATCTGGTGTACCGCCGTGGCATCGAGGAAATGGGAGCCACCCGCCACGAACAGGAGATCGCCAAGGCCAATCAGGTACGGCTGATGACCTGGTCGCAACCCGAAGAAGTGCTGCTCGATGACCACGGCCGCGTGCGGGGTATGCGTTTCGCCCGCACCCATCTGGTGGAAGACCGCCTGCAAACCACCGGTGAAACCTTCGAACTGGCCGCCGACGCGATCTTCAAAGCCATCGGCCAGACCTTCGACGGCTGCGCCCTCAGCGATCCGCTGGCCCGCGAACTCAAACGCCAAGGCGAACGCATCGAAGTCGACGAACAACTGCGCACCAGCATCCCCGGCGTGTATGCCGGCGGCGACTGCACCAGCCTCGATCAAGACCTTACCGTGCAAGCCGTGCAGCATGGCAAGCGCGCCGCCGAGGCGATCAACGCTCAACTGATGCTCAACGTGGAGGCTGCGTAAATGGCCGATCTGTCGATTGTCTTCGCCGGCATCAAAGCACCCAATCCATTCTGGCTGGCCTCCGCGCCGCCGACCGACAAGGCCTACAACGTGGTCCGCGCCTTCGAGGCCGGCTGGGGTGGCGTGGTCTGGAAAACCCTGGGTGAAGACCCGGCGGCGGTGAACGTGTCTTCGCGCTACTCGGCACACTTCGGGGCTAACCGGGAGGTACTCGGCTTTAACAACATCGAGCTGATCACCGACCGCTCGCTGGAGATCAACCTGCGGGAAATCACCCAGGTCAAAAAGGACTGGCCGGACCGTGCGCTGATCGTGTCCTTGATGGTGCCCTGTGTCGAAGAATCCTGGAAACACATCCTGCCGCTGGTGGAAGCCACTGGCGCCGACGGCATCGAGCTGAACTTCGGCTGCCCCCACGGCATGCCGGAACGGGGCATGGGCGCGGCAGTCGGCCAGGTGCCGGAATACGTGGAACAGGTCACGCGCTGGTGCAAGACGTATTGCTCGCTGCCGGTGATCGTCAAGCTCACGCCGAACATCACCGACATCCGTGTTGCCGCCCGCGCCGCCCACCGAGGCGGTGCCGATGCGGTGTCGTTGATCAACACCATCAACTCGATCACCAGCGTTAACCTCGAACGCATGGTCGCCAACCCCATGGTCGGCAGCCAGAGCACCCATGGCGGCTATTGCGGCTCGGCGGTCAAGCCGATTGCCTTGAACATGGTTGCCGAAATCGCCCGCGACCCGCAGACCCAGGGCCTGCCGATCAGCGGGATCGGCGGCATTGGCAACTGGCGCGATGCGGCGGAATTCATCGCACTCGGCAGTGGCTCGGTGCAGGTATGCACGGCGGCGATGCTGCATGGCTTCCGGATTGTCGAAGACATGAAGGACGGTTTGTCACGCTGGATGGACAGTCAGGGCTATGCCAGCATTTCGGAGTTTTCCGGTCGCGCGGTGGGCAACACCACGGACTGGAAGTACCTGGACATCAACTACCAGGTGATCGCGAAAATCGATCAGGAGGCTTGTATCGGTTGCGGTCGCTGCCATATCGCTTGTGAGGACACCTCGCACCAGGCCGTGGCCAGCCTCAAGCAAGCGGATGGCACCCACAAGTATCAAGTGATCGATGAGGAGTGCGTGGGCTGCAACCTGTGCCAGATCACCTGCCCGGTGCAGGACTGCATCGAGATGGTGCCGGTGGAGACTGGCAAGCCGTTCCTGGACTGGAATCATGATCCGAGGAATCCGTATCACGTCAGCCCTTGATGCCGGCGGCGCCTGAACGGACGCCATCGCGAGCAAGCTCGCTTGTATGGTAGGACTTGAAGGGAGGAGGAGGGACAAGGCTCGATTCTGACTGTT